>NZ_CP016464.1:247500-612500 GCF_001713455.1 Bosea sp. RAC05 | reverse complement strand
TCCACGCCGGCGGCCTGGAACGACCCGGTCAAGGGCGGCGAACTCGCCAAGTCGCAGATCGACCGCGGCGCCGACGTGATCTACCACGCTGCCGGCGGCACCGGCATCGGCGTGCTGCGCGCGGCGGCCGACGCCGGCAAGCTCGGCATCGGCGTCGATTCGAACCAGAACGGCCTGCAGCCCGGCAAGGTGCTGACCTCGATGCTCAAGCGCGTCGACGTCGCCGCCTATTCCTCGTTCAAGGCGGCCCGCGACGGCAACTGGAAGGCGGGCATTTCGGTGCTCGGCCTGAAGGAGGACGGCGTCGGCTGGGCGCTGGACGACGCCAACAAGGCGCTGATCACGCCCGAGATGAAGGCCGCCGCCGACAAGGCGCGCGCCGACATCATCAGCGGCGCCGTGAAGGTCCACGACTACATGTCGGACTCGAAGTGCGCGGCGTGAGGCGGCCCGACCGTTCCCCCTCCCCCCCGTGGGGAGGGGGTTGCGTCGCGCCGACCGCACCATGACCACACCCGCCATCGCGCTGACCGGCATCTCGAAGCGGTTCGGGCCGGTGCAGGCCAACCGCGACGTGTCGCTTTCGGTCGCGTCCGGCTCGATCCACGGCATCGTCGGCGAGAACGGAGCCGGCAAGTCGACGCTGATGTCGATTCTGTACGGCTTCTACGAGGCCGATGCAGGCGAGATCGCGGTCGGCGGCCAGGCCTGCCGCATCCGCACGCCGGCGGACGCGATCGCGCTCGGCATCGGCATGGTCCACCAGCATTTCATGCTGGTGGAGACGCTGAGCGTCGTCGAGAACGTCGTGCTCGGGGCCGAGGGCGGCGCCTGGCTCAGCGGCGGCGTCAAGCGGGCACGGGCGGAGCTTTCTCGGCTCTCCGACGAATACGGGCTGGCGATCGATCCGGACGCCATCGTCGGCGATCTCTCGGTCGGGCTGCAGCAGCGCGTCGAGATCCTCAAGGCGCTCTATCGCGGCGCGCAAATCCTGATCCTCGACGAGCCCACGGCCGTGCTGACGCCGCCGGAGGCCGACCAGCTCTTTGCCCTGCTGCGGGCTCTGCGGGAGCAGGGCAAGACCGTCATCCTGATCACCCACAAGCTGCGCGAGATCATGGCGATCACGGACCGCGTCTCGGTGATGCGGCGCGGCGAGATGGTTGCGCATCTCGCGACGGCCGAGACCTCGCCGCCGGAGATCGCCGAGGCGATGGTCGGCCGGCGCGTGCTGCTGCGCGTCGAGAAGGAGGCGCGGCCGCGCGGGCCGAAGGTGCTCGAGGCGGTCGGGCTCGACATGGTCGATGCGCGCGGCGTGGCGCTGCTCTCAGGAATAGACCTGACCCTGCATGAAGGCGAGATCGTCGGCATCGCCGGCGTCGCCGGCAACGGCCAGAGCGAATTGCTCGAGGTGCTGGCCGGCCTGGCCCAGCCCTCGCGCGGCGTCATCCGGCTGAACGGCCAGGTCCTGACCTCGGCCGACCGCAATCCGGCGCGGCTGCGCAAGCTCGGCCTGATGCATGTGCCCGAAGACCGGCTGCGCACCGGTCTCGTCACCGCCTTTCCCGCCGCGGAGAACGCGATCCTCGGCTATCAGGACGATGCCGCGCTCGGCCCCGGCCCCTTCCTGTCGCCGGCGACGATCGAGGCGCGGGCGCGGGAGACCTTCGCGGCCTATGACGTGCGCCCGCCGGACCCGGACCTGAAGACGGCGAAATTCTCGGGCGGCAACCAGCAGAAGATCGTGCTCGCCCGCGAGATCGAGCGGGCGCCGAAGGTGCTGCTCGTCGGCCAGCCGACGCGCGGCGTCGATATCGGCGCGATCGAGGCCATCCACCGCCGGCTGATCGCCCTGCGCGATGCCGGCGTCGCGATCCTGCTCGTCTCGGTCGAGCTCGAGGAGGTGATGGCACTGTCGGACCGGATTCTCGCGATGTGCGGCGGGCGCATTACCGGCGAACGGCTGGCGGGCGAGGCCGACGAGCGCGATCTCGGGCTGCTGATGGCCGGCGTGACGGAGCAGGCGGCGTGATGGCAGGCACAAGCCTTCGCGAGATGGGCTCTTCCCTTCCCCCTTGTGGGGAAGGGAGAGGGATGGGGGTCGTCCCGCATGGTGAGCGCGCGCCAAGCGGAACCACCCCCACCCCCACCCCTCCCCACAAGGGGGAGGGGCTCCCGCGCCTAGACGTCGAAGCGGCGAGCCGCCGATGAGCGCCGCCCCCATCGAATTGCCGCGCTGGGCCGATACGGCGCTGGTTCCGCTGGTTTCCGTCGCGGCGGCGCTCGCGGTGTCCGGCCTCGTGGTGATCGGCATCGGCGAGAGCCCGCTGGAGGCGACCGCGCTGCTCTTGCGCGGCGCGCTCGGCTCGGCCGAGGGCATCGGCTTCACGCTCTACTACACGACGAACTTCATCTTCACGGGGCTCGCCGTCGCGGTCGCCTTCCATGCCGGGCTGTTCAACATCGGCGGCGAGGGCCAGGCGACGATCGCCGGCATCTTCGCCGCGCTGGCCTGCCTCTGGCTCGCCCCGCTGCCCGGCCTGCTCTTGGTGCCGCTCGCGATCCTGGCGGCGGCGGCGGGCGGCGCGCTCTATGGCTTCATCCCCGGCTGGCTCCAGGCGACGCGCGGCAGCCATGTCGTGATCACCACGATCATGTTCAACTTCCTGGCGGCGACGCTGACCGTCTATCTGCTGGTGGAAGTGATCGGCAAACCCGGCTCGATGCAGCCGGAGACGCCCGAATTCGCCGCCCATGCGGTCCTGACCCCGATGCACAAGCTCCTGGCGCCGCTGGGCATCACCCTGCCCTCGACGCCGCTGAACAGCGCCTTCCTGCTGGCGCTGGCGGCGCTGGTGGCGGTCTGGGCGCTGATCTTCCGCTCGCGGCTGGGTTATGCGATCCGCACCGTCGGCGCCAATCCCAGGGCCGCGGCCTATGCCGGCATTTCGCCCGCGCGCATCACCATGGTCGCCATGGCGATTTCGGGCGCGCTCGCCGGCGGGCTCGCCGTCAATGAGGTGATG
Organism: Bosea sp. RAC05; assembly: GCF_001713455.1. Lineage (NCBI taxonomy): Bacteria > Pseudomonadati > Pseudomonadota > Alphaproteobacteria > Hyphomicrobiales > Alloboseaceae > Allobosea > Allobosea sp. RAC05. The sequence goes on along the minus strand of NZ_CP016464.1, from coordinate 609,474 downwards.
GGCGTGCAGCACCGGCTGCTGCTCGATTTCACCGCCGGCTACGGTTTCGTGGGCATCGCGGTGGCGCTGATGGGGCGCGGGCACCCGGTCGGCGTGGCGCTGGCAGCGCTGCTCTTCGGCGTGCTCTACCAGGGCGGGGCGGAGCTCTCCTTCGACAAGCCGAGCATCACCCGCGACATGGTGGTGGTGATCGGCGGGGTCATCATCCTCTTCGCCGGCGCGCTCGACGGGCTGTTCCGGCGGGCGGTGGCCGTGCTGCTGCGGCCAGGGCGGGCGGCCTGACCATGGACGCGATCGCCACCTTCGCCGTCGTGCTCGACTCCGCGATCCGCCTCTCGGTGCCACTGCTCTGCGCGGCCATGGCGGGCCTCTGGTCGGAGCGGGCCGGGGTCGTCGATATCGGGCTCGAGGGCAAGATGCTGGTCGCCGCCTTCGCGGCCGCCGTCATCGCCGCGCAGAGCGGCTCGGCCTGGGCGGGGCTCGGTGCCGGCATCCTCGCCTCGGTGATGCTGTCGCTGGTCCACGGCTTTGCCGCGATCACCTGGCGCGGCAACCAGATCGTCTCCGGCGTCGCCATCAACATGCTGGCGGCGGGGCTGACCGTGATCCTCGGCAATGCCTGGTTCGGCCAGGGCGGCCGCACGCCCACGCTGGAGGGCGCCGCGCGCTTCGGCGAGATCACCCTGCCGTTTGCGCAGACGCTGCGGGAGCAGGTGCCGGGCTTTGGCCTGATCTATGACGAGGTGGTCTCGGGCCAGTCCGCGCCGGCCTATCTCGCGCTGTTGGCGGTCGTTCTGACGGCAATGGTGCTGAAGCGCACCCGCTTCGGCCTGCGGCTGCGCGCCGTCGGCGAGAACCCGGCGGCTGTCGACACCGCCGGCATCTCGGTGGCCGGGCTGCGCTATGGCGCGGTGATCATCTGCGGCGTGCTGTGCGGGCTGGGCGGGACCTATCTCGCGGTCTCGCAATCGGCCGGCTTCCTGCCGCATATGACCGCCGGCAAGGGCTTCATCGCGCTCGCCGCCGTGATCTTCGCCAATTGGCGGCCCTGGCCGGCGCTCTGGGCCTGCCTGCTCTTCGGCGGGCTCGACGCGGTGGCGATCCGTTTGCAGGGCGTGGCGCTGCCCGGCATCGGGCAGGTGCCGGTGCAGGCGATCCAGGCCCTGCCCTATCTGATGACGGTGATCCTGCTCGCCGGCTTCATCGGCAGGTCGACGCCGCCCAAGGCCGCCGGCCTGCCCTATGTGAAGGAGCGCTGAGCCATGGCTGGAAGCACCGAGGCGATCGATTTCGAGGCGCTGTTTGCTGCTGCCGCGCGGGTGCAGACCTTCGCCTACGCCCCCTATTCGCGTTTTCGCGTCGGCGCCGCGATCCTCGGCGACGACGGCGTCGTCTATCCCGGCTGCAATGTCGAGAACGCTGCCTATCCCTCCGGAAGCTGCGCCGAGCAGGGCGCGATCTCGGCGATGATCGCGGGGGGCGGCCGACGCATCCGCGCGATCCTCGTCGTCGGCGACGGGGACGAACTGGTGACGCCCTGCGGAGCCTGCCGCCAGCGCATCCGCGAATTCGCCGCGCCGGAGACGCCCGTCGCGATCGCGGGTCCCGGCGGCATCCGCCAGATGTTCTCGCTGGCGGAGCTGTTGCCCGCCTCCTTCGGACCGGACAATCTGCGCCGGTGACGCTGTTCTTTGTCGTGTGGCCGAACGCCTTTGTCTTTGACCGACGTGTTTCTGCAGCCTCATCCTGAGGAGAGGACGCAGTCCGCGTCTCGAAGGAGGCTCCACAGCGCACTGGACCATCCTTCGAGACGCCGCTACGCGGCTCCTCAGGATGAGGGCTTTAGGGGATCGTAACGGAATGAGCATCGACACCGCCTTCACGGAAGCGGCCGAAGCCGTCCGCGCCCACGGCGCGACGGCCCCGATCGACTGCGCCATCGTGCTGGGCACCGGGCTCGGCGGGCTCGCCGACCAGTTGGAGGATGCGATCCGCATTCCCTATGCCGTGATCCCCGGCTTTCCGGCGGGCGGCGTCTCCGGCCATGCGCGGCAGCTCTGCATCGGCCGGCTCGAGGGCAGGACGGTGCTGATCTATCAGGGCCGGGCGCATTACTACGAGGGCGGCGACCCGGCGGTGATGCGGGTGCCGCTCGGCATGCTCTGCGCGCTCGGGGCGCCGCCGCTGATCCTGACCAATGCTGCCGGCTCGCTGAAGCCGCAGATGCCGCCGGGCAGCCTCGCGCTGATCACCGACCACATCAATCTGAACGGGCCGAACCCCCTCGTCGGCGACGCCGGCGACGGGCGCTTCGTGCCGATGGTCGACGCCTACGACCCGTCGCTTCGGGCGGGCCTGGCGCGCGCCGCGACGGCCGAGGGGCTGTCGCTGGGCGAGGGCGTCTATATGTGGTTCTCCGGCCCGAGCTTCGAGACGCCGGCCGAGATCCGGATGGCGCAGGTGCTGGGCGCCGATCTGGTGGGCATGTCGACCGTGCCCGAGGTCATCCTGGCGCGGCGGCAGGGCTTGCGCGTCGCGGGGCTGTCGATCGTCACCAATATGGGTGCGGGCCTGCATGGCGGCGCGCCCCATCACGACGAGACCAAGGACGTGGCCGGCCGGGCGGCGGCCGACCTCGCCCGCCTGCTGCGCGCCTTTCTGAGGAGCCTGTGATGCCGGCATCCACCCTCGCGACCGCCCGGCGGGCCTTGGCCCTGCTCGACCTCACCGATCTCTCCGACAATGCCGACGAGGCGGGACTGGCTGCGCTCTGCGCGCGCGCCGTCGGTGCGCCGGGTCCGGTCGCGGCGATCTGCATCTGGCCGCGCTTCGTGGCGCAGGCGCGAACGATGCTGGGGAGAGCGCCTGTCAGGATCGCGACGGTCGTCAATTTCCCGCAAGGGGAGGCGACGGGCGCCGAGGTGCTGGCGGAGACGCAGGGCGCGGTCGCGGCGGGAGCCGACGAGATCGACCTCGTCCTGCCCTGGCGCGCCTTCCTGGCCGGCGACGCGGCGGGCGCCGAGGCCATGGTCCGCGCCGTCAGGGAGGCCTGCGAGGGCCGGACGCTGAAGGTGATCCTCGAAACCGGGGAGTATCCCGATCTCGACCGGGTCCGCGCCGCCTCCGAACTCGCCATCGCCGCGGGGGCCGATTTCATCAAGACCTCGACCGGCAAGACCACGCATTCGGCCAGCCTGCCGGCGGCCCGGACGATGCTGGAGGTCATCGCGGCGAGCGGACGGCCGCTCGGGCTGAAGCCGTCCGGCGGCATCCGCACGCTCGCGGATGCCGCCGGCTATCTGGAACTGGCGGACGCCATCATGGGGCCGGGCTGGGCAACGCCCGAGACCTTCCGCTTCGGCGCGAGCGGGCTGCACCAGGTGCTGGTCGACGCGATCGCGGGCGGGGCGTCGGGCGAGGCGAGCGGGTCCTATTGAGATGAAGCTGACGCAGGAAATCATCGCGGCCAAGCGCGACGGCGCCGAGTTGCCCGAGGCCGACATCCGCCAGATCATCGCCGGCATCAGCGACGGCGGCGTCAGCGAGGGGCAGGCCGCCGCCTTCGCCATGGCGGTGTTCTTCCGCGACATGAGCGCGAGCGAACGCGTCGCGCTGACGCTCGCCATGCGCGATTCCGGCACGGTGCTGAACTGGGACGATCTGCCGGGCCCCGCGCTCGACAAGCACTCGACCGGCGGGGTCGGCGATACGGTCAGCCTGCCGCTGGCGGCGGCGGTGGCCGCCTGCGGTGGCTATGTGCCGATGATCTCGGGACGGGGCCTCGGTCATACCGGCGGCACGCTCGACAAGCTCGACGCGGTGCCGGGCTATGTCACGCAGCCGGACAACGATCTCTTCCGCAAGGTGGTGCGAAGCGTGGGCTGCGCCATCATCGGCCAGACGGCCGATCTCGCGCCCGCCGACAAGCGGCTCTACGCCATCCGCGACGTCACCGCGACGGTCGAGGCGATTCCGCTCATCACCGCCTCGATCCTGTCCAAGAAGCTCGCGGCCGGGCTGCATGGGCTGGCGATGGATGTGAAATTCGGCTCCGGCGCCTTCCTGCCCGATCCTGCCAAGGCGCGGGCGCTGGCCGACGCGCTGGTTGGCGTCGCTAATGGCGCGGGCCTGCCGACGACGGCGCTCCTGACCGACATGGACGAGCCGCTGGCGAGCGCGGCCGGCAACGCGCTCGAAGTCGCCTATGCGCTCGACCATCTGACGGGGACACGGCGCGAGCCGCGCTTCCACGCCGTCACCGTCGCGCTCGGCGCCGAAATGCTGCTGCTCGGGCGGCTGGCTGCCGACATCGGCGACGCGACAGCGAAGATCGAGGCGGCCTTCGCCAGCGGCGCGGCGGCTGAGAGGTTCGCAAAGATGATCGCGGCGCTGGGCGGGCCGGCCGACCTGCTGGAGAAGCCGGAGCGCCATCTCGCCCGGGCGCCGATCGTGCGGCCCGTCTTTCCGGCGGCCGCTGCAACCGTCCAGGCGATCGACACGCGCGGCGTCGGGCTGGCGGTGGTGGCGCTCGGCGGCGGTCGGACCCGGCCCCAGGACGCGATCGACCCTGCCGTCGGCATCGTCGATCTCGCAGGCCTCGGCGAGGCGGTCGGCCCCGACCGGCCGCTGGGCATCGTTCATGCACGCGACGAGGCCGGCCATGCCATGGCCGAGAAGCGCTTGCGCGAGGCCTATCGCCTGGGAGACGGTGCGCCGCGGCGCGGCGTGCTGATCGCCGAACGGATCACGGAGAGTACGAACGCATGAGCCTGCTGCTGGCGATGACGGGATGGCATGTCGAGGATTGGCGCGCACGCTTCGCGGCGCTGCTGCCGGACATGCCGGTGGTGATCCTGGGCGAGCCGTTCGACCGGCGCTCGGTGCATTACGTCGCGAGCTGGAAACATCCCGAGGGCAGCCTGTCGGGCCTGCCGAATCTCGCGGCGGTGTTCTCGCTCGGCGCCGGTGTCGACCATCTCTTCGCCGATACGCGCCTGCCGGAGGTGCCGATTGCACGTGTGGTCGATCCCGACCTGACGACGCGGATGAGCGAATATGTCGTTCTGCATTGCCTGCGCTATCTGCGCCAGCAGCCTCGCTACGACCGGCAGCAGCGCGAGGCGATCTGGGACGACGACCGTAGCCAGCCGGCCGCGCGCTCGGTGCGCGTCGGCATCATGGGGATGGGCGAGCTCGGGCAGGACGCCGCCCGCAAGCTCAAGGTGGTGGGCTTCGACGTCGCCGGCTGGAGCCGCTCTCCGAAAACGGTCGAGGGCCTGACCACCTTCGCCGGCAGCGACGGCATGGTGGATTTCCTTAGCCGTACCGACATCCTCGTCAGCCTGCTGCCGCTGACGCCGGACACGCGCGGCCTGATCGACGCCAAGCTGCTCGCCGGGCTGGCCCAGGACGGGCGCCTGGGCGGGCCGTTCCTGATCAATGCCGGCCGGGGCCGGCTGCAGGTCGAGGCCGACATTCTGGCTGCGCTGGAAGCCGGCACGCTGAAGGGCGCCACGCTCGACGTGTTCGAGACCGAGCCGCTGCCAACGGAGTCACCGCTCTGGTCGCATCCGGCCGTCACCGTGACGCCGCACAATGCGGCGATGTCGGAACCGGAGGCGGTGGCGACCCTGATCGCCGCGCAGATCCGAAGGCTCGAAGCGGGTGAACCGCTGGAGCACGTCGTCGACCCCGCGCGCGGCTACTGAGCCGCGGGGGCCTTCTTGAGGAAGGTCTTGAACGCCTCGGCATGGTCGGGGTGCCAGCGTGACAGGGGCGGCCGGTTCTCGATGAGGTCGCCCATGGCCCAGGCCATCCGCTTCTCGTCGAGCGCGCGCGGCGTCTCGTTGTCCGGGCAGAGGATGTAGAAGTCGCCCTCCTCAAGCCGCTCCAGCATGAAGGCGACGGTCTCGTCCGGCGTCCAGGCGCCCGCGGGCTGGTCGAGCCGGCCCCGGGCCGTCAGCCGCGTGAAGACGAAGCCGGGGATCAGCAGATGGGCGCTGAGCCGGCACCCGGCGCGGCCGCGCAGATCGTGCTGCAGGGCCTCGGTGAAGGCCTTCGCCGCCGCCTTCGAGACATTGTAGGCCGGGTCTCCCGGCGGGGTGGTGATGCCCTGCTTCGAGCCGGTGTTGATGACGAGGCCGGGCTGGCCGCTCTCCAGCATGGCCGGCACGAAGACCTGGGTGCCATGGATGATGCCCCAGAGATTGACCGCGAGGATGCGCTGCCAGTCCTCGACCGGCGAGAACAGGGTGCTGCCGGGCTGGATGCCGGCATTGTTCATCAGCACATGCACGGCCCCGAAGCGGCCCATGACCTCGTCGCGCAGCGTCTCCAGCGCGCCGCGATCGGCGACGTCGAGCGGCCGGGCGAGCACCTGCGCGTCCGAGCCAGCGAATTCCGCCAGGGCCAAAGCGAGCGTGGTTTCGTCGCGATCGGCGAGGACGACGTTCATGCCGCGCCGGACGAAGGCGCGGGCTGCCGCGAGGCCGATGCCGGAGGCCCCGCCCGTGACGACCGCCACATGGCCGGGCGCGAGAACGTCGATCGCTGTCATCGTCATGTCGGAGCTTCCCTTGCTGTCGCGCGCAGAACCCGCAGGCCGCCGCGCCGAGAGGGGGTTCTGTCAGCCGATGCGGGCGCGATGATGGCGCCGCTCCAGGCCGGCCACCCGTGACGCAGGACGCGTATCCGAGCTGGCTGTGCAAAACGAACATGTCGCCGATCAAGCTGCGGGTTTTGAACCTTGTCGCCGCTTCGCGAGACGTTAGAAAAAGACGGAAACCTCTGCGAGCTCTTGACCATGGTCAGCTTTAGCCACCTGCCCGATCTTCGTCTCCCCGCTGCTTTGCTCATCACCGCGCTGCTGGGCGCCTGCCAGGCCACACCGCAGCTCACTCTCTCCTCGGCACCGGCCTATTCGCCGGAATGGTGCGCGGCCGCGAAGTCTCTGGCCCCGAACTCCGGCTCGAACCTGTTCGCCACCGGGCGCTGCCACGAACTCGGGATCGCCGGCTTCCCGAAGGAAGAGAACCTCTACCTGTTCTACTACACGCAAGGCGCGCGCTGGGGCAGCCTGCAGGCTGCGGAGGCTCTGGCACGGCTGGGCCAGCCCGTGCCCGATGCCGATCTCCAGGCCGAGGCCCGCGACAGGGCCGACCAGCGCCGGGCCGATGCGGCGATGGCCGCCGCGATCCGCGGCAACGTCAACCCGCCCGGCCCGCCGCGGCCCTCGCCGCTGCCGATGACGCCGACGGTGCGGATCCCCAACACCACCTTCCAGCCCACGCCGTCGCGGCCGGCGCCGTCGATGACGATCCCGACCCAGTCGACCCAGCAGCAGGGCCGGACCACGACGCAATCCCGGCGCGAATGCGTGAACGGCGTCTGCAAGACGGTGACGACCACCTGCGTCAACGGCAGCTGCAACACGACCAGCCAGTAGGTGGCCGATCAGCCGACCCTCTTGTCGGGGGAGTCGCAGAGATCGTTGAGGAGGCAGCGGCCACATTCGGGGCGCTGGGCCTTGCAGGTGTAGCGGCCGTGAAGGATGAGCCAGTGATGGGCATGGCGGCCGAATGCCGCCGGCACCGCCTTCTCCAGCCCCATCTCGACCTGCAGCACGTTCTTGCCCGGCGCGATCCGCAGCCGGTTGGCGACGCGGAAGACATGGGTGTCGACGGCGTGGGTGATCGCGCCGAAGGCGATGTTGAGCACGACATTGGCCGTCTTGCGGCCGACGCCCGGCAGGCTCTCCAACGCCTCGCGCGTCGTCGGCACCTCGCCACCGAACTCCGCGATCAGCTTCTCGCAGAGCGCGATGACGTTCTTCGCCTTGGTGCGGAAGAGGCCGATCGTCCGCACATGGTCGCGCACCACATCCTCGCCCAGCGCCAGCATCTTCTGCGGCGTGTCGGCGATCGCAAACAGCTTGCGCGTCGCCTTGTTGACGCCGACATCGGTCGCCTGCGCCGAGAGCACGACCGCGACCAGCAGGGTGAAGGCGTTGACGTAGTCGAGCTCGCCCTTGGGCTCGGGATTGGCGGCCTCGAAACGCGCGAAGATCTCGCGCACGCCGGCGGCGCTCCGGGCGCGCGGCTTCGTGATCCGCGGCGCGGCGGGGGCGCGGCGCTTGGCCCTGTTCTCCTGCATCATCGGGGCGTTATAATCACGTCATGGACCTCGGCAAGCGCCCTGCCACCGCAGCGGATGATCAGGCTTCGGCTCTGGCCGAGCGGCCTGTGTTCGACGCCACCATCACGCCGCACCGCTCGCTCGACCGCAACGCCTTCCGAATCGTGATGACGCTGGTCTGCCTCGCCGCCATCGCCTCCTCGATCCCCTTCATGGTGCTCGGCGCCTGGCCGGTGGCCGGCTTCATGGGGCTCGATGTCGTCGCGCTCTTTATCGCCTTTCAGGTGAATTTCCGGCATGCGCGCGCCTTCGAGCGCGTCGTCGTGACGCCGCTCGAGGTGCGGCTGCGGAAAGTCTCGCATCAGGGCCAGGAGGCCGTCTGGCGCTCGAACCCGGCCTGGACCAAGCTGGAGCGCCAGACCGACGAGGATTACGGCCTGCTCGGGCTCGACCTCGTTTCGCGCGGACGGCGCGTCGCCGTCGCAGCCGCTTTGTCGCCGGGCGAACGCGAAGGCTTTGCCGACGCGCTCGGACGGGCTCTGGCGACGGCGCGGCGCGGGCCGGATTACGAGCGCCTGCCACAATAGCGGTAATGACAACGTCATTGCGGCGCCGTAGGATCGCTCTCCGATCCGGAGGACTGTCATGACGGCTGCGACGGCATCACCGAAGCGCGAGACGCTCAACATTCGCATCAAGCCCGAGGAGCGCGGCCTGATCGACCGCGCAGCCCAAAGCCAGGGCAAGAATCGGACGGACTTCATTCTGGACGCCGCACGACTGGCCGCCGAAGAGGCCCTGCTCAGTCAGGTCGTCCTTACCGTCAGCCCCGAAGCATACGCACAGTTCCTGGCCAGGCTCGACCAGCAGCCCGATCCGAACGAACGGCTGCGCAAGACGATGCAAACCCCTGCCCCCTGGGACGAGCCGTGATCTCGGCGCCAGAGCCGCTCTCAGACAGCCATGATCTCACCGGCTTCCGCTGCGGCGTCCCGACACTCGATGACTGGCTGCGGCAACGCGCGCTCAAAAATCAGATGACCGGCGCATCGCGGACCTTTGTCGCCTGCAAGGGAACCCGCGCCCTCGCCTATTATGCGCTGGCGTCGGGCGCCGTCACGGCGACGATGGCGACCGGTCGCCTTCGCCGCAACATGCCCGACCCCATACCCGTCGTCGTCCTCGGCCGTCTCGCCATCGACATCGGTGCTCAAGGACAAGGGTTGGGGCGGGCCCTGATACGCGATGCCGGCCTGCGGGTCCTGCATGCTGCCGATTTGATTGGTATTCGAGGGCTCCTCGTGCATGCGCTGTCGGAAGACGCCAAAGCCTTCTACCAGCGTGTCGGGTTCGAGCCGTCGCCACTGGCTCCGATGACGTTGATGATCACGCTGCCCGATCTCGGCGCGGCGATTTGATGTCGGAAGCGTTTCGCGGGCTGCTCGCCCTGCCAGCTTTCGGGTGGAGCGCGCCTTCGGGCGCCCCTAGTGTCGCCGCATGATCGATGACGCGAAGGTGACGGCGATGAACGCTCCCCTGCAGAAGCTCGGCGCGATGAAGCCGACCCGGTTTTCCGACGCGGTTCTGGCGCGCGCAGCCGAGGCCATGCCGGCGGCGGCCGAGTTCCCCTCGCTCGCGCCGGGGTCCGACTACGACACGGTGCGCCGCGTGCTGGCCTATATCACCGAGAACTGGCGCGCCCAGCCGTCGATCGAGGCGATCGCGGAAGCCGCCGGTGCGACGCCGACCGACATCCACCACCTGTTCCGGCGCTGGTGCGGGCTGACACCCAAGGCCTTCCTGCAGGCGATCACGCTCGACCATGCCAAGGGGCTGCTCGGCGCGTCTGCCAGCGTGCTCGACACGGCACTCGAGGTCGGGCTGTCGGGGCCGGGGCGGCTACACGATCTCTTCGTCACCCATGAGGCGATGTCGCCGGGCGAATGGAAGGCCGGCGGCGGCGGGCTCGCCCTCGCCTATGGCTTCCATCCCTCCCCGTTCGGCGAGGCGCTCATCGTCGCGACGCCGCGCGGGCTGGCCGGGCTGGGCTGGGTCTCGGACGGGCTCGACGGCGGCAAGGTCGTCGGCGGGCGGGCGGAGGCGCTGGCCGACATGATGCGGCGCTGGCCGCATGCGGAGTACCATTTCGACCCGCAGGCGACGGCGCCTTACGCCGCACGCATCTTCGATCCGAAGGCGTGGTCCGCGGACACGCCGCTGCGTGTCGTGCTGATCGGGACGGATTTCGAGGTCCGGGTCTGGGAGACGCTGCTGAAGATCCCGGTCGGCCGTGCCACCACCTATGGCGCCGTCGCCAGCCGGATCGGCAAGCCCTCAGCCTCGCGGGCGGTCGGCATGGCCGTCGGCAAGAACCCGATCTCCTTCGTCGTGCCGTGCCATCGCGTCATCGGGAAATCGGGCGCGCTGACCGGCTATCACTGGGGGCTGACGCGCAAGCGCGCGATCCTCGGCTGGGAGGCCGGGCAGATCGCCACCGGATGAGGGGGCGACGGCCGGACCAAGGCATATCCTAAGTCGTCAGCCGCGCGCGATCTCGGCGAAGCGCACTGGCAGCGCGAAGCCGTGACCCAGCGGGTCGTCGGCCTCGATGGTGAAGGTCCCCTCGCCCGCGAAATGGCCGGTGCCGCCGACCGCGACGGTGACCGCCCCGTCCGCGAAACCCGCAACAGGGCCGACCACGCGGCCGGTGAAGGTGCCGCCGGTGACGCTGCGGAAGCGGCGGGTCGCGCCGGTCTCGACGAAGCCCTTGGCATGGTCCAGCGCCATGCGCGCCGTGACGCCCGAGCCGGTCGGGGAGCGGTCGATCTGGCGCTCGGCAAAGATGCAGAGGTTGAAGCTTTCCTCGTCGGCTTGAGCCTCGTCGGTGATGATCGTGCCGTAGAGAAAGCCGAGATCGGGCTCGGTTGGATGCGTCACCGGCAGGCTGGCGCGCAGATGGTCGGTGAGGGCGGCGGCCGCATCGGTCAGGGTGGCGACCGACGTCTCGAACAGGTCGAGCCCAAAGCGCGAGGCCGGGAGGATGCAGTAGAAGGCGCCGCCATAGGCGATGTCGGTGACGACCTCGCCATAGCCCGGCAGCGTGACGACGAGATCGCGGGCGAAGACGAAGGCCGGCACGCTCTCGAAGACGACGCTCTCCACCCGGCCGCCGCGCACCGCGCATTCGAGCCGCAGCAGGCCGCAGGGGGCCTCGATGCTGAAGCGCGTCACCGGTTCGACCGCCGGCACCAGCCCATGCTCGATCGCGTAGCGGCCGAGCGCGATGGTCGCGTGGCCGCACATGGTCGAGTAGCCCTCGTTGTGGGTGAACAACACGCCGAAGGCGGCCTCCGGGTGGGCAGCCGCGACGGGGATGACACCATACATCCCGGCGTGGCCGCGCGGTTCCAGCATCATGGCGCGGCGCAGATGGTCGTGGTTCTCGCGCGCGTCGCGGCGCTTCTCCAGGATCGTCGCGCCCCTGAGCAGGGGGTAGCCCCCCGTGACGATGCGGACCGGCTCGCCGCAGGTGTGATAGTCGAGATAGCGGATCTGCATCGGACCTCCCGTCAGACGGCAATGCGGCGCGGCGGATCGCAGCCGGGGCGGGTGCAACTGTCGGCCGCCACTGCGCAGGCGAAGTCGAGCGCCGCCTGAAGATCGTCGCGGCCGGCCCCGGCGAAGCCGCGCCCCAGCAGCCCCCTTGCCGCCAGCACGGCGACGAAGCCGCCGATGAAGGTGTCGCCGGCCCCGATCGTGTCCGACACCGCGACGGGGGCGGCGGCCGCGGTGAGAGGGGCCCCCGGACCGTGACAGGTGGCGCCATCGGCGCCTCTCGTGATGAGCACGAGCGACGCGCCCCATCCCCGCCAGCGCGGAACCACAGCATCGACCGGCTCCCCGGGATAGAGCCAGGCGAGATCGTCGAGGCTGGCCTTGACGATGTCGGCGAGGCCGATGCGGGCTTCGATCAGGTCACGCGCCCGCTCCCGTCCGGGCAGGGCGGCGGCGCGGATGTTGATGTCGTAGCTGACGGTGGCGCCGGCGGCGCGGGCGCTCGCCGCCAGGCTCGCGGCGGCCTCGCCGGAGGGCCCGGTTGTGGCGCCGAAGGAGGAGGCATGGAGATGGACCACGCCCTGCGGCATCGCCCGCGGGGTGCAGGCCGCCTCCGCATGGGCCGTGCCGTCGAGATGAAGCGCGAATTCCGGCGTGCCGTCCGGCCCCAGCGGCGAGACGATCGCCACGGCGGTCGGGCGCGCGCTGTCCTGGATGAAACGCCTGTCGATGCCCTCCGCCGCCAGCGCGGCGCGGAAGCGCCGGCCGAGGGCATCCGTCGAGAGCGTGCCCGCATAGGCCGGCCTCGCCCCGAAACGGGCGAGCGCGAGGGCCGCATTGAAGGCCGAGCCGCCGAGCACGGCCTCGTAGCGCAGACCCTCTGGGTCACGCGGGATGAAATCGCCGATCGCCTCGCCGACGACGAGGATCTCGCCTGGCCTCACAGCAGCCCGCGCTTGGCCAGGCTGCGCATCAGATGCGACGTGCCGAAGGTCCAGGGCTCGCAATGGTCGGTGCGCTTCATGCGGTTGACCAGCGCCCCGAGCTCTGGCGCGGCGATGGTGACGATGTCCCCATACTTGTGGGTGAAGCCGCCTCCGGCAGTGTCGCGATCCTTGATCGGCGCGAACATGGTGCCGAGATAGAGCGCCGCCCCGTCGGGGTACTGGTGATGGGGACCGATCATCTGGGCGGCGAGATCGGCGGGATCGCGGCTGATCTTCGCGATCGAGGACGAGCCTTCGAGCGTGAAGCCGTCCTCGCCCTCGACCGTCAGCGTCACCGTCGTCTTGCGCACATGATCGAGCGTGAAGCCCGTGTCGAAGAGGCGGATGAAGGGCCCGACGGCGGCCGCCGCGTTGTTGTCCTTCGCCTTGCCGAGCAGCAGCGCCGAGCGGCCCTCGACATCGCGCAGATTGACGTCGTTGCCGAGCGTGGCGCCGACGATGCGGCCGTCGGAAGCGACGACGAGCACGATCTCGGGCTCGGGATTGTTCCAGGTCGAGGACGGGTGCAGGCCTGCGTCGAAGCCGGTGCCGACGGAGGACATCGGCGGCGCCTTGGTGAAGATCTCGGCATCGGGCCCGATGCCGACCTCCAGATACTGGCTCCAGGCGCCCTGCCTGATCAGCACCTCCTTGAGGTGCATCGCCTCGGGCGAGCCGGGCTTCAGCTTCGAAAGATCATCACCGATCAGCTTGCCGATCTCGCCGCGGATCGTGGCGGCGGCAGCGGGGTTGCCACGCGCCTTCTCCTCGATGACGCGTTCCAGCATCGAGACGGCGAAGGTGACGCCGGCGGCCTTGACCACCTGCAGGTCGAGCGGCGAGAGCAGCCAGGGCCGCGCGGGGTCGCGGTCGTCGACGGGCGTGTTCGCCAGGATGTCGGCGAGCGTCGCGACCGGCTCGCCCGGAGCGGCCCGCAGCGCGGCTGCGGGATCGGGCGTCTCGCAGAGGTCCCGGCTGGTCGGGAAAGCGCGGGTGATGTCGACGACCATTCCGTCGCGCAAGGTGACGATGGCGGGGCCTGCGACATCAGGCCGCCAGATGCGCCCGAGCAGGGCCGCGGCCGGTGCATCCTGGGGAAGGGTCCGTTCGGGCGTCAGGGACAGGCGCGGCATGGCGATGATCCATCGAAGGCGGGCAGGGGACGCGAGAACAGCGCCTTCCGGACGATTGCGCAAGGGCTTGCACACAGGTGCGGGCGACGCCGCGGCTTGCGTCCGTCATCATTTTGTCATTGAAACGTCGCCGGCCCTTCATGCTAGCTTGCGCACCAACAAGAACAGCCGCCCAAGCGAACCGAGGGCGGAAGGGAGAAAGAGATGACAGTGAAATCACGCATCCTGATGTCCGTCGCGGCTTTCGTGCTGGGCGGCGCCGCGCCTGCGCTGGCGCAGACCGAGCTCCAGTGGTGGCACGCCATGACCGGCGCCAACAACGACGTCGTCGTCAAGCTGGCCGAGGAATTCAACGCCTCCCAGAAGGACTTCAAGGTCGTCCCCGCCTATAAGGGCTCCTATGCCGACACGCTGAACGCCGGCATCGCCGCCTTCCGCGCCGGCAATGCGCCGCACATCATGCAGGTCTTCGAGGTCGGCACCGCGACGATGATGTCGGCCAAGGGCGCCATCAAGCCGGTCCAGGACCTGATGAAGGAAGCCGGCGAAACATTCGATCCGAAGAGCTATCTGCCGGCCATCACCGGCTACTATTCGACGACCAAGGGCGACATGCTGTCGTTCCCCTTCAACTCGTCCTCCACGGTGATGTGGTACAACAAGGACGCCTTCAAGAAGGCCGGCCTCAACGCTGACGCGCCGCCCAAGACCTGGCCCGAGGTGTTCGACGCCGCCAAGAAGCTCAAGGCCGCCGGCTACGACAAGTGCGGCTTCTCGAATGGCTGGGTGACCTGGGTCAACATCGAGCAGCTCGGTGCCTGGCACAACGAGCCGGTCGGAACCAAGTCCAACGGCTTCGACGGATTCGACACCGAGTTCGTGATCAACAAGGGCGTCTTCCTGAAGCACCTGACCAATCTGGTCGAGATGCAGAAGGACAAGACCTATGACTATTCCGGCCGCACCAACACCGGCGAGGGTCGCTTCACCTCGGGTGAATGCCCGATCTTCCTGACCTCCTCGGCCTTCTTCGGCAATGTCCGCGCCAACGCCAAGTTCGATTGGGCGAATGCGCCGATGCCGTACTACCCCGACGTGGCCGGCGCGCCGCAGAACTCGATCATCGGCGGCGCCTCGCTGTGGGTGATGGGCGGCAAGAAGGCCGACGAATACAAGGGCGTGGCCAAGTTCTTCACCTTCCTGTCGGATGTCGACCGTCAGGTGAAGCTGCACACCGAGTCCGGCTATCTGCCGATCACCAAGGCCGCTTACGAGAAGGTCAAGGCGTCGGGCTTCTACAAGGACAAGCCGTTCCTCGAGACCCCGCTGCTCTCGCTCAACAACAAGGCGCCGACGGACAATTCGCGCGGCGTGCGCTTCGGCAGCCTGGTGCAGATCCGCGACATCTGGGCCGAGGAATTCGAGGCGGCCCTGAACGGCCAGAAGACCCCGAAGGCCGCGCTCGACGCCGCCACCGAGCGTGGCAACCAGACGCTGCGCCAGTTCGAGCGGACGGCCGGTCGCTAATCCGTTTCCCACCACCATCACCGCCGCCCCCGTCCCGGGGCGGCGGTTCGTTTCGGATATGCCATGCAGAAGAACGCCTATTTCAGCGGGCTGACGGTGCCGGCTCTGCTGCTCCTGCCGCAGCTGGCGATCACGCTCGTCTTCTTCTACTGGCCCGCGAGCCAGGCGGTCTGGCAGAGCTTCCTGCTGCAGGACGCCTTCGGCATCTCGACCGACTTCGTCTGGTTCGAGAATTACGTCACGCTGTTTTCGAACCCCGGCTACTACAAGGCCCTCGTCAACACGGCGATCTTCTCGACCTTCGTCTGCATCCTGTCTTTGTCGATCGCGCTGCTGTTTGCGGTGATGGCCGATCGGCAGCTGCGCGGCGCCGAGGTCTACAAGACCTTGCTGATCTGGCCCTATGCGGTCGCGCCGGCGATTGCGGGCGTGCTCTGGCTGTTCATGTTCGATCCGTCGCTGGGCATGCTGGCGCGGGGCCTGCAGTCGCTCGGGATCGCGTGGAACCCGCGGCTCGACGGCAATCATGCGATGGCGTTGGTGATCCTGGCCGCGACCTGGAAGCAGATCAGCTACAATTTCCTGTTCTTCCTGGCGGGGCTGCAGTCGATCCCCAAGAGCGTGATCGAAGCCGCCGTGATCGACGGGGCGCGGCCGATGCGGCGCTTCTGGACGATCGTGTTCCCGCTGCTCTCGCCGACGACCTTCTTCCTGCTCGTGGTCAACATCGTCTACGTGTTCTTCGACACCTTCGGCATCATCGACACGGTCACCGGCGGCGGGCCTTCGGGCGCGACCGAGACCCTGGTCTACAAGGTCTATTCGGACGGCAAGGGCGGCTCGGATCTGGGCGGCTCGGCGGCGCAGTCGGTCGTCCTGCTGGTCATGGTGATCGCGATGACCGCGGTGCAGTTCAAGTTCATCGAGCGCAAGGTGAGCTACTGATGGTCGAGGACCGCCGCCTGGGCGATGCAATCGCCTATGTCATCCTGTCGATCGGCGTGCTGATCGTCGCCTTCCCGGTGTGGCTGACCTTCGTCGCCTCGAGCTGGGACAATGCGACGATCATCAACGGCCAGCTGCCGCTCTATCCGGGGCCCTATCTGTTCGACAACTACTACCGGATCCTGTTCGTCGGCACGTCCGGGTCGACCCGCGAACCCGTCGCCAGCATGATGCTGAACTCCTTCGTGATGGCGCTGGCGATCGCGCTCGGGAAGATCGTGATCTCGGTGCTGTCGGCCTATGCGGTGGTCTACTACCGCTTCCCCTTCCGGATGGCGGCCTTCTGGATCATCTTCGTCACGCTAATGCTGCCCGTGGAGGTGCGGATCTTCCCGACCTTCAAGGTCGTCTCCGACCTGAACATGCTCGACACCTATCAGGGCCTCGCGGTCCCGCTGATCGCCTCGGCCACCGGCACGCTGCTGTTTCGCCAGTTCTTCATGACGATCCCCGACGAACTGCTGGAAGCGTCGCGCATCGACGGTGCCGGGCCGTTCCGCTTCTTCAAAGACACGGTCATCCCACTCTCGATCACCACGATCGCGGCGCTGTTCGTGATCCAGTTCATCTATGGCTGGAACCAGTATCTCTGGCCGCTGCTGATCACCACGAAGGACTCGATGCAGACCATCGTCATCGGGATCCGCAAGATGATCGTCACCTCCGACGCGCTGACCGAATGGCCGCTGGCCATGGCGACCGCCATGCTGGCGATGCTGCCGCCGGTCTTCGTCGTCATCGTCATGCAGAGGCTCTTCGTGAAGGGCCTGGTCGAAACCGAGAAATAAGTCGCCGATGGCCCAGGTAACACTCACCAACGTCAAGAAGGTCTACGCCGGCGGCGTCGAGGCGGTGAAGGGCGTGTCGTTCGACATTCCCGATGGCGGCTTCTGCGTGCTTGTCGGCCCCTCCGGCTGCGGCAAGTCCACGCTGCTGCGCATGGTCGCCGGGCTGGAGACGATCTCCGCCGGCGAGGTCTCGATCGGGGAGCGCGTCGTCAACGAGATCGGCCCGGCCGACCGCGACATCGCGATGGTGTTCCAGAACTACGCGCTCTACCCGCATATGAGCGTCTACGACAACATGGCCTATGGCCTGCGCAACCGCGGCACGCCCAAGGACGAGATCGACCGACGCGTCAAGGAAGCCGCCCGCATCCTCGCCATCGAGGGGCTGCTGGAGCGGCGGCCGAAGCAGCTCTCGGGCGGCCAGCGCCAGCGCGTCGCGATGGGCCGCGCCATCGTGCGCAAGCCCCAGGTCTTCCTCTTCGACGAACCGCTCTCCAACCTCGACGCCAAGCTGCGCGTGCAGATGCGCG
The DNA here is from genome assembly GCF_001713455.1 of Bosea sp. RAC05. Taxonomy (NCBI): domain Bacteria; kingdom Pseudomonadati; phylum Pseudomonadota; class Alphaproteobacteria; order Hyphomicrobiales; family Alloboseaceae; genus Allobosea; species Allobosea sp. RAC05. The sequence continues at coordinate 591,817 of NZ_CP016464.1, read as the reverse complement.
TCGAGATCAAGAAGCTGCAGCGCGCGCTCGGCGTCACCGCGATCTACGTCACGCACGATCAGGTCGAGGCGATGACGCTGTCCGACAAGCTGGTCGTGATGAATGGCGGCCAGGTCGAGCAGATCGGCCTGCCGGCCGATGTCTACAAGAAGCCGGCGAGCAAGTTCGTCGCCACCTTCATCGGCTCGCCGCCGATGAACATCCTGCCCGGCACGATCGACGGCCCCGGCATCGTGGCGCTGGGCGACGCGATCCTCGAGGCGCGCGACCTGCGCCAGGACCTGCCGGCCCAGACGGCGGTCGAGGTGGGCTTAAGGCCCGAGGATGTCGAGATCGCCTCCGAGGGCGAGGCCGGCTCGCTGCCCTTCGATGTCGAGTTCATCGAGGAACTGGGTGCCACCCAGCTCTTCCACGGCCAGCTCGCCGGCCTGCCCTTCGTGATGCAGGCGGCGACCGATGCCGTCGCGGCCCAGGCCGGCCGCATCTGGATCACGGTCGATCCCGACCGCGTCCATGTCTTCGACATGGCGACCGGCGCGCGGCTGGGGCGAGTCTAGCGAAGCGTCATTCTCGGGTGAAGCGAAGCGCAGACCCGAGAATCTTCGGCACGACGAGGGACTGGTTGGCGAGATGCCCGGATCAAGCCCGGGCATGACGCATGGGGCCAGCCCTCAGCTCACCGGCGCGTATTTCACCGCGCAGCCATAGGCCTTGGTGCTCGGCTCGGAAACCGGCTTGCCGGCCTTGAGCTCGGCCACCGCCTGGCGGACGTAGCTCTTGGCGCCCTCGATGCTGGCGGCGCTGGCGGCGGGCTTGTCGTCGATGGCGCCCATATAGGCGAGCGTGCCCTTGCCATCGATGATGTACATGTGCGGCGTGGTGGTCGCGCCATAGGCGCGGGCGACCTTGCTGTTGGGATCGAGCAGGATGGCCGCTGGCGCGGCGTTGCGGCTCTTGGTCAGCTCGTTGGCCTTGGCGCCGTCGACATGGCCCTGCTCGCCGACCGGCGAGGAGATGACCGAGAGCCAGACGATGCCCTCCCTGGCCATGTCCTTCTGCAGCGTCTGCATGGTGGCGCTGTTGTAGTGCTTCCGGACATAGGGGCAGTCATGGTTGGTCCATTCGAGGATCACCGTCTTGCCGGCGAACTCCGACAGCTTGCGGATCTTGCCGTCGGCATCCACCGCCTCGAACGCCGGGGCCGGGGCGCCGATCCTGGCGGCGGACTGGGCCAGAGCGGGGGCTGCCGCGAGCGAGAACCCGGCGAGAGCGAGGCCGGCGATAAAGGTCTGGCGGGTCAGATGGGCCTTCACGTCTGTCTCCTTGTCGTCTGCGTGGGGTGAACGGCGTCAGCGGCCGGCGGTCCTGACCTCTTTGCCCGCGGCGCGCCGCGCGGCGGACACGACCATGTCGGGGGTCAGGAGCTGCGGCAGGATCTCGGGCTGGCCGCCCTTGCCGCCCGGATAGAACAAATAGAGCGGCACGCCGGCCCGGCCCTGCTCGGCCAGCGCGAAGGCGATCCGGCTGTCGCGATTGGTCCAGTCGGCCTTGAGATAGACCACCTTGAGCTCGGCAAAGGCGTCCTTGACCTCCTGCCGCGAGAGCGCGACGCGCTCATTGGCGAGGCAGGTGATGCACCAGGCGGCGGTGAAGTTCACGAAGACCGGCCGCCCTTCAGCCTGTAGCGCCACGACCCGCTCGGGCGACCAGGCCTGGGTGTCGCCCGCGCGCGCCTGTGCCACCTCCGGCACGGCGCTCTGCACCACGAACCAGCCGGCCCCGCACGCGACCAGAACCGCCACGAGCGAGGAGGCGAGCCGGCCGCGGCCGCTGCCGCGCGTGACACCGACCAGCCAGACGACGAAGCCCGCCGCCAGCACCGCGACGAGCGCCGCCAGAACGCCGCCTGGCCCGGCCTGGACCGAGGCGACCCAGATCAGCCAGATCGCGGTGGCGAACATCGGGAAGGCGAAGGCCTGCTTCAGGATCAGCATCCAGCGGCCGGGCTTCGGCAGAAGGCGCAGCAGGCCCGGCGCGAAGGACAACGCCACGACCGGCAGCGCGAAACCCAGCGCCAGCGACAGGAAGACGGACAGGCCGAGCAGCGGCGGCTGCGTGACCGCATAGCCGATGGCCGCGCCCATGAAGGGCGCCGTGCAGGGCGTCGCGACCACCACCGCCAGAACGCCGGTCATGAAGGCCCCCAGTCGCCCGCCCCGGCTGGCGAGGCCATGGCCGACGCCGGCCGCCGAGGTTCCGATCTCGAAGGCGCCCAGCAGGTTGAGGCCGATCAGCGTCATCACCACGGCGAGCGCGATGACCAGCGGCGGTGACTGCAGCTGGAAGCCCCAGCCGACGCTGGTGCCGAGCGCGCCGAGCGCAATCACCATCGCCGCCAGCGCCATGAAGGTCACCAGCACGCCCGCGAGGAAGAGCAGCCCCTGTTCGCGGACCTGCGCGCGGCTGGCCTGGGCGAGCTGGGCGAAGCCCAGCGCCTTGATGAAGAGCACCGGCAGCACGCAGGGCATCAGGTTGAGGATCAGCCCGCCGGCGAAGGCGAAAAGCAGGGCCGCCCACAGCGTCAGGTCGGCGCCCTCGGCCGGCAGGGGGATGCGGACCGTGGCAGGCGGAGCAGCCGGAGCCGAGGCAGCCCCGGCGAGAGCGGGCTCGACGTCGGCCGCGAAGGTCAGCGCCCGCGACAGCCCGCCCTCGCGATAGGTCAGGACGCCCGCGATCTCCCCGCCCGCGATCTTGAAGGCGCTGGAGCGGGCGAGCCGCACCACGGTCGCCCCGTCGGAGGTGCGAACCTCCTGCGCGGCGGCATGGTCGATCAGCGTATCGGACAAGGGAAAGACGCGCAGTTCCGTTGCGGCCGCCGGCAGGCCAGGCAGCGTCAGCGCGAGGGCCTCGCCCTCGGCCGCGAGACGGCCGCGGAAGCCGGCCGGTGCGGGAAGGGCCGCGCGGGCGGCCTCGATCCGCGACTGCGCCGCTTCGGCGACGATGGCGGCCGGCGCGACCGGCAGGTCGAGCGTCAGGGTGCCTTCCTCGGGAATGCAGATCTTTTCGCAGACCAGCCAGGTGGCGGCAGCCTGCAGCGTCAGGCGCTCACCGATTTTCGCCTCGGGCGGGACCGCGATCTCCACGGGCAGCAGGACCGTGCCCTCGAAGCCGAAATTGACCAGCGGCTCCACGGGGATCGCCTTGGGCGCGGGCCACTGGATCTCGCCGGCGGTCGCGCCCTGCGACAGCGTCCAGGCGATGCGCGTCGGCTCGCCGGAATCGCCGGGATTGGCCCAGTAGGTGTGCCAGCCGGGCGCGATCTTCTGGACGAGCGCGACCTGGAAGCGCTCGCCCGGCGCCACGGCGTCACGGCTGGAGAGGAGCGTCGCCGTCACCCGCGGGCTCGTCACAGCGGCCGATTCCGCCGCCTGCGCCAGGCCGGGCGCGAGCAGGGCCAGCACCAGCAGCGCCTGGCGCCAGAGCTGTCGGGTGAGGGGGTAAGCCATGATCCGCGTCATCATCCTCTCGACTGGCCGAGATCAGTGACCGATCGCAGCCCGCAACGCCAATGACAAGGCAGTGAGGGTGCCAAGCCTGCGGGCCGAGCGTTTCGACCGGCAGGCGACGGCATTCAGCAGGCGAGGGTGGCGCTATTGCGGCGTCAGCGGCAGCGGGCCCGACCCGCCAGCCGGCTGTGCCGGCCTTGGGCGCGCCGGCCGTGGCGCGGCCTTGGCCGGCTCGTTGGCGAGCCCGAGCCTCGCCCGGATCGATGCGGCGCGGGCTTCCGTCAGACGTGCGCCGCAGAAGCCGAACTGGCCCTCGCGCAGGAAGGAGCGGCAGACCAGTTCGCGCTCGGCCGAGAAACCGGCCTGCTCGCGGGTGATGGCGCGCTGCTCGATGGCATCGGCGCGGGCCGTCAGCGCGCGATAACCCTCGCGAACCGCGCGTTCGGCCGTGCCGCGCGCGACTTCGATGTCCTTGGCCCGGGCGGGGAGCGTGCGCGCATCCGGCCCCCACAGGCCGCGCGGATCGATGCGGCAGGCGGCAGCCTCCACCACACAGGGCTGGGGCGGCTCGACGACGAGGAGGGCGCCGTCGAGGACGTCGAAGACGATCGGGCAGATCGGCGCCTCCAGCCGGTAGCGCGGCACGCCCGCCGGCCGGCCCAGCGACGTGACGGGAAGCGGTGCCTCGCCGAAGGACACCGCGCAGGGCTCGACCAGATTGCTCGACTGGAAGCCGTCCGCGGTCAGCTTCAGTCCAAAGCCTCCCGCCATCTTCTCGAAGACCGCCTCGCCGGCGCCGCCATTGTGCCGCAGCACCCGTCCGAGCACGGCCTCCTCGCCCGCGACCTTGATCGGCGGCATCGATGGCGGCTTCGGCGCCGCGGGGGCTCCGGTGCCCGGCGGCGCGGCCTGCTGCGTGCCCGGCGCATTGAAGGGCTGCGCTCCCGGCAGTTGCATCGGCTGCGCCAGCGCGGCCTGCACCGTGCCGGCGAGGACCAGCAGGGCGAGGCGGAGGGCGGCATGCGGCGGTCGGATCACGAAAAGCCCGCTCGGGAAGGGATTCGGCGCATTTTGCATGAAATGTCGCGCTGCGCGACGCAAGGGCACATCCGCAACACTCGGCGGCAATGATCGCCGTCAACCCTGTCGCCGAAAACGGCCACGGGGGCGATTCTTAATCGGCTCGCCTGTCTTGCAAGGGCGGGAACCCCCTCCCTATATACGCCGCCAAGGGGCGGTTTCACGACCGTCGAACGTGGAATGCCGGTTCGTTCGCCGCGACAGGTGGGGGCGGGCCGGTCCATGGGCCGGGCTGGGGCGATCATCGTCGCAGGCCGGCGATCTGCTCAGTTCAAAAGGGATCCCCTCCATGGGTAAAGTCATCGGTATCGACCTCGGCACGACCAATTCCTGCGTCGCGGTCATGGAAGGCACGACGCCTAAGGTCATCGAGAACTCGGAAGGCGCCCGCACCACGCCGTCGATCGTCGCGATCACGGATGATGGCGAGCGCCTCGTCGGACAGCCGGCCAAGCGCCAGGCGGTCACCAATCCGGAACGCACCTTCTTCGCCATCAAGCGCCTCATCGGCCGCACCTTCGAAGACCCGATGACGCAGAAGGACCTGAAGCTCGTTCCCTACAAGATCAAGAAGGCCTCCTCCGGCGACGCCTGGGTCGAGGCCGACGGCACCGACTATTCGCCGTCCCAGATCTCGGCCTTCACCCTCACCAAGATGAAGGAGACGGCGGAGGCCTATCTCGGCTCGCCCGTCACCCAGGCCGTCATCACCGTTCCCGCCTATTTCAACGACGCCCAGCGCCAGGCGACGAAGGATGCCGGCCGCATCGCCGGCCTCGAGGTGCTGCGCATCATCAATGAGCCGACGGCGGCCGCGCTCGCCTATGGCCTCGACAAGAAGCAGGCCGGCACGATCGCGGTCTATGACCTCGGCGGCGGCACCTTCGACGTCTCGATCCTCGAGATCGGCGACGGCGTCTTCGAGGTGAAGTCGACCAATGGCGACACGTTCCTCGGCGGCGAGGACTTCGACATGCGCCTCGTCGAGTATCTCGCGGACGAGTTCAAGCGCGAGCAGGGCATCGACCTGAAGAAGGACAAGCTCGCGCTCCAGCGCCTGAAGGAAGCCGCCGAGAAGGCCAAGATCGAGCTCTCGACCACGGCCCAGACCGAGATCAACCTGCCCTACATCACGGCCGACGCCTCGGGGCCGAAGCACCTCGCCATCAAGCTCTCGCGCGCCAAGTTCGAGAGCCTGGTCGACGATCTCGTCCAGCGCACGATCGAGCCCTGCAAGAAGGCGCTCAAGGATGCAGGCCTCTCTGCCGGTCAGATCGACGAGGTCGTCCTCGTCGGTGGCATGACCCGCATGCCGAAGGTCCAGGAGGTCGTGAAGCAGTTCTTCGGCAAGGAGCCGCACAAGGGCGTCAACCCCGATGAGGTCGTCGCCATCGGCGCCGCGATCCAGGCCGGCGTGCTGCAGGGCGACGTGAAGGACGTGCTGCTGCTCGACGTGACCCCGCTGTCGCTCGGCATCGAGACGCTGGGCGGCGTGTTCACGCGTCTCATCGATCGCAACACCACGATCCCGACCAAGAAGAGCCAGGTCTTCTCCACCGCCGAGGACAATCAGAACGCGGTGACGATCCGCGTCTTCCAGGGCGAGCGCGAGATGGCCGCCGACAACAAGATGCTCGGCCAGTTCGACCTGATGGGGATTCCGCCCTCCCCGCGCGGCATGCCGCAGATCGAGGTGACCTTCGACATCGACGCCAACGGCATCGTCTCGGTGACCGCGAAGGACAAGGCCACCAACAAGGAGCAGCAGATCCGGATCCAGGCGTCCGGCGGGCTCTCCGAGGCCGACATCCAGAAGATGGTCAAGGACGCCGAGGCGAACGCGAGCGAGGACAAGAAGCGCCGCGAGCTGGTCGAGGCGAAGAACCAGGGCGAAAGCCTGGTGCATTCGACCGAGAAGTCGCTGAAGGATTATGGCGACAAGGTCTCCGCCGCCGACAAGACGGCGATCGAGACCGCGCTCGACGCCCTCAAGGCGGCGCTCGCCGAGGACAACGCCGAGACCATCACGGCGCGCACCACGGACGTGATGCAGGCCTCGATGAAGCTCGGCGAGGCGATGTATGCCGCCAGCCAGGCTGAAGGCGCCGCCGAAGGCGAGCCGGCAGCGGCCGACGCCAAGAAGGACGACGTCATCGACGCCGACTTCAAGGACGTCAGCGACGACAAGGGTGACAAGAAGAAGAGCGCCTGAGCGCTCTTCCTCCTCGACGACGACGTCATGGCCGGGCTTGACCCGGCCATCGCGTTACGGGATTGCGTCGTGACGCAACAATCTCGTTCTTGCGCGCACCGGCAATGGGCCTGAGACCCGCCGCGGCGAGGAAGAGCGAAGGGGCCGCTGTTTGATGTCCAAGCGCGACTACTATGAAATCCTCGGTGTCTCGAAGACCGCGAGCGAAGCGGAGCTGAAGAGCGCGTTCCGCAAGCTGGCGATGCAGTGCCATCCCGACCGGCATCCGGGCGACACGGCGGCGGAGGCGAAGTTCAAGGAGCTGAACGAGGCCTATCAGGTTCTCTCCGACAGCCAGAAGCGCGGCGCCTATGACCGCTACGGCCACCAGGCCTTCGAGCAGGGTGGCGGGGGCGGCAACCCGGACTTCTCCGACTTCATGTCGGACATCTTCGATTCCTTCTTCGGCGACGCCCGTCGCGGCGGGCCGCGCAGCGCCAACGGCCGCGAGCGCGGCGCCGACCTGCGGTACAATCTCGAAATCGGGCTCGAGGATGCCTTCGCCGGCAAGAACGCCTCGATCCGCGTGCCGACCTCGATCGCCTGCGAGGTCTGCTCGGGCACCGGCGCCAAGCCGGGCTCGAAATCGCGCCAGTGCCCGACCTGCGGCGGCCACGGCAAGGTGCGCGCCAACCAGGGCTTCTTCTCGGTCGAGCGGACCTGCCCGACCTGCGCCGGGCGCGGCGAGATCATCGACGACCCCTGCAAGAACTGCCAGGGCGCCGGCCGCGTCACGCGCGACCGCACGCTCTCGGTCAACATCCCCGCCGGTGTCGAGGACGGCACGCGCATCCGGCTGGCCGGCGAGGGCGAGGCTGGCTTGCGCGGCGGGCCGGCGGGCGACCTCTACATCTTCCTGTCGATCCAGCCGCACGCGATCTTCCAGCGCGACGGCGCCGACCTGTTCTGCCGCGTGCCGATCGGGCTCGTGCAGGCGGCGCTCGGCGGCGAGATCGAGGTGCCGACGCTGACCGGCGAGCAGGCGCGGGTGAAGATCCCCGAGGGCACCCAGACCGGCAAGCAGTTCCGGCTGAAGGGCAAGGGCATGAGCGTGCTGCGCTCGCGCGAGGTCGGCGACCTCTACATCCAGGTCGTGGTCGAGACGCCGCAGAAGCTCACCGCGCGCCAGCGCGAACTGCTGCAGGAGTTCGAGCGCGAGAGCTCGGGCGCCACCCATCCGGAAGCCGCCGGCTTCTTCGGACGCGTCAAGGACTTCCTCGGCGGCATCGGCGGCACCGCCTGAGCCTCGTCGTCATTGCAAGCGGAGCGAAGCAATCCAGAGCGGCAGGGCTCATGTTCCCCTTGGATTGCTTGGCTGCGCTCGCAATGACGGTCAGCTAGACCTCACAACAAAACGGGCCGCCTTTCGGCGGCCCGTTCTTGGTCAGGCTCTGATTTAAAATCAGGCCTTGTCGACCACTTTCTTGATGGCGTCCTTGCCCTTGCCGAGCGCCTGCTGGGCCTCGCCCTTGCGCTCCTGAGCGAAGCCCTCGGCCTCGAGCTCGGGCTTGTCCAGCGCCTTGCCGGCGGCCTGCTTGACGTTGCCGGCGGCCTCGTTGGCCATGCCCTTGACCTTGTCCATGGTGCTGCCCATCGTCTTGATCCTTCTGTTGAATTTCGTGCCGCTCCCGCGGCGTCGCAGGAATAACCGGCGACCCTGAGGAAGGTTCCAGACGAACATCGAGGGCTCACGCGGAGTCGTTGCGCCGTGTCTGCGCCAGCGCCCGCAAGGCTGCGCCGGTCGCGGCGTCGGCCGGAAAGAAGGTCTCCAGCGCCAGCTCCGACAGGGTGATGTCGACCGGGGTGCCGAACACGGTCGTGGTCGAGATGAAGGACAGCACGCCGTCGCCGACCCGCAGCCGAAGCGGCACGGCGATCGCGGGCTCCACGACCGGCATCGGCACGCGCCCCGAACCGGACCCCACGGAGCTCGCGGGATAGGCCAGAAGCTCGGCCAGGAGGTCGGCGAGAACGGGATCGGCCGCGATCCGCACCTGCTGGCGCAGCCGCGCCAGAATATGCGCGCGCCACTCGTCGAAGTTGACGGTGGCCGCGGCGAGCCCGCCGGGATGCAGCGCCAGCCGCAGGACGTTGACGGGCGGACGCAGCAGCTCGGCATCGACGACGAGAGCCAGCAGCGGCGCGACCGCCGCATTCGCTGCGAGCAGGGTCCAGTGGCGGTCGACCGCGAGCGCCGGATAGGGCTCGTGCCCCGTCAGGATGAGATCGATCGCCGCCTTGGCGGCCTGCAGCGCGGGATCCTCCAGCGCCCGCTCCAGATAGACGGGCGCATAGCCGGCCGCGAGCAACAGCGTGTTGCGCTCGCGCAGGGGCACGCCGAGATGCTCGGCCAGCAGCAGCACCATGTCGCGGCTGGGCTGCGAGCGGCCGCTCTCGACGAAGGACAGGTGCTTCTGCGAGATCTCCGCCTCGAGCGCGAGCTCGAGCTGGCTGAGACGGCGCTGCTGCCGCCAGTCACGGATGAGAGGGCCGATGGCCGCGGCGCGATGGCTGTTCATGCCCGGCACGCTACCGGGCCGCCCGCGTCGTTCCAATTACCTCCGGCTTAATCGACGGCCTGCCTTGCGCCCGTCACCCTGTCTCCATCCAACCCGAGGCGCCCCTGCGGCGTCTCCTGCCAGGGAGACTTCGATGACCATGATCCAGTCCTCGCCGCTGCTGCGCAGGGCGCTCGCGCTCGATGCCGCCGCCTGCGCCGGCATGGGCGCGCTGCTGAGCCTCGCCGCCACGCCGCTCTCCGGGCTGTTTGCGCTGCCCCCCGAGCTGCTCAGGGGCACCGGCCTCCTGCTGCTGCCCTGCGCGGCGCTGCTGGCCTGGCTCGCCGCCCCTGCGACCGTGCCGCGCCTCGCCGTTCTCGCGGTCATCGGCCTCAACCTGCTCTGGGTCGCGGACAGCCTCGCGCTCCTGATGCTCGGCTGGTTTGCCCCGACGGGGCTCGGCGTCGGCTTCGTCCTCCTGCAGGCGGCGGCCGTCCTCGCCCTCACGACGCTGGAAGTTAAGGGGCTGAAGCGCTCGACCAGCGGTGGACCGGTCTTGGCGACGCAGAGCGGCGCCGCGTCGTGACGACTGTCACGCAACCGTCATGAGGGGCCAATAGCCGGAATGGTATCAGCCATTCCGGCCCGAGGATTGCCCCCATGCGCCAGCCCCTGGTTCTCGCCGCGCTCGCCACCCTGATGCTTTCGGGCACCGCGCTCGCCGAGCCGATGTTCAACCGCATCGCCACCTTCCCCGTGCCGCTGAACCTGCCCGCGGATCGCGACCCGGCGAAGAAGACGGTGGCCGAGATCATCGCCGCCAATGAGGACGGCACGCTGCTCGCCTATACCGATGGTGAGCAGAAGGCGCTCGGCCTGATCGACATCACGACGCCTGCCGCGCCCAAGCCCGCCGGCTTCATCCCGCTCGGCGGCGAATCGACCTCGGTCGTCGTTCTCGGCGACAAGGCCTTCGTCGCCGTCGTCACCTCGGGCGACAATTTCAAGGAGCCGGCCGGCCATCTCGCGACCGTCGACCTGAAGACCAAGCAGGTGGTGGCGACCTGCGATCTCGGCGGCCAGCCCGATTCCGTCACGCTGACGAAGGACAGGACGAAGATCGTCATCGCGATCGAGAACGAGCGTGACGAGACGCTGAACAAGGGCGCCCTGCCGCAGCTGCCGGCCGGTAACCTGACGTTGATCGGCCTCAAGGACGGCGCGATCGACTGTGCCTCGCGCCAGGTCGTCGACATGACCGGCATCGCCGCTGTCGAACCGACCGATCCGGAGCCCGAATTCGTCGACGTGAACGCCGACGGGCTGGCGGTGGTGACGCTGCAGGAAAACAACCACCTCGCCATCGTCGACACCAAGACGGGCAAGCTGGTGGCGCATTTCCCGGCGGGTGCGGTCGATCTCAAGGGCATCGACAAGACCCGCGACGGCCAGATCAGGCCGGTGGACGAGCTCAAGGGTGTGGCGCGCGAGCCCGATTCGGTGCGCTGGCTCGACAATGACCGCTTCGTCACCGCCAATGAGGGCGACTGGAAGGGCGGCTCGCGCGGCTTCACCATCTTCCGCAAGGACGGCACGGTCGAGTTCGATTCGGGCGCGGCGACCGACCATCTCGCGATCAGCCTCGGCCATTATCCCGAGCGCCGCTCGGCCGCCAAGGGCAGCGAGCCGGAGGGCATCGAGGTCGGGACCTATGGCCAGGACCGGCTGATCTTCGTCGGGCTGGAGCGTGCCTCGCTGGTGCTGGTCTACAAGGACGAGGGCCCGGGCCGCGCGCCGCGCTATCTCCAGGCGCTGCCCGGCGGCATCGCGCCGGAGGGGCTGCTCGCCATCCCGCAGCGCAATCTCTTCGTCTCGGCCTCCGAGGCCGATCTCGTCGCCAAGGGCGGGCCGCGGTCCGCCGTGACGATCTATCAGCGCAGCGAGGCCCCCGCCGCCTATCCGACGCTCGTCTCGGCCGATGTCGAGGGCGCGCCGATCGGCTGGGGGGCGCTCTCAGGACTGGCGGCGCATCCGGACCTGCCTGGCCGGCTGCATGCCGTCACCGACAGCGCCTATTCCCCGTCGCGCATCCTCGAGATCGACGCCACGCAGAAGCCGGCCCGGATCACGGCTGCCATCACCGTGACGAAGGACGGCAAGCCGGCCGCCTATGATCTGGAGGGTATCGCGGCGCGCGGCGACGGCGGCTTCTGGCTCGCTTCCGAGGGCAACCCCGAAACCAAGGACAAGCCGACCCAGAACATCCTGCTGCGGGTTTCGGCCAAGGGCGAGGTCGAGGAGGAGATCCTGCTGCCGGAAGAGCTGGCGAAGCAGGCGAGCCGCTTCGGCTTCGAGGGCGTCGCGGTGACGGGTTCCGGCGCCGAGGAGACGATCTGGCTGGCCGTCCAGCGCGAATGGAAGGACGACCCCAAGGGCAAGGCCAAGATCCTCCGCTACAAGCCCGCGAGCAAGAGCTGGGGCGTGCTGCACTACCCGCTCAGCGAGGCCGCCGCCGGTGCCTGGATGGGCCTGTCGGAGCTGACCGCGCTCGGCAACGACCGCTTCGCCGTGATCGAGCGCGACAATCTCTTCGGCGCGAAGGCGGTGAAGACGCTGGCGACCTTCTCGGTCAAGGGGCTGACGCCGGCGCCGCTCGGCTCGGCGACGATCCCCACCGTCGAGAAGACGCTGCTGCGCGACCTGACGCCGGCCCTGATGGCGCTCGGCGGCTATGGCCTCGACAAGGTCGAGGGCATGGCGCTCGACCGGGACGGCAACCTCTTCGTCGTCACCGACAATGACGGCGTCGACGATTCCTCCGGCGAAACGCAGTTCCTGGCGCTGGGCAAGATCGCCAACTGAGCGCGACGACCCCCGCCGTCATTGCGAGGAGCGCAGCGACGAAGCAATCCAGCCCTGGTGTCCAGTCGCCTGGATTGCTTCGCTGCGCTCGCAATGACGTCGAGGACATCGCCCAGCAGCCTCACAGGCGGCTGGCGCGTATGTCGCCAAGTGCGGAACAACAAAAAATGCCCCGGATGCGCGTCGCATCCGGGGCAGGCGCCTGGCGAGATGACAGCCAGGTGGGGAGGAACGGGATTACCAGCCGGCGAGCACGTTGCCCTTGAAGCGCTCGGCGACGAAGGCCTTGATCTCCGGCGACTGGTAGGTCTCGACCAGCGTCTTGACCCAGGGCTTGTCCTTGTCGGCGGCGCGGACCGCGATGACGTTCACATAGGGCCCCTTGGGGTCCTCGCGCAGGATCGCCGAGGTCGGCTCGATCTTGGCGTCGACGGCGTAGTTGGTGTTGATCGCGGCGGCGGCGACATCGGCCAGCGTGCGCGGGGTCTGGGCCGCCTCGACCTCGATGAACTTCAGCTTCTTGGGGTTGGCGACGATGTCGACCGGGCCCGGCTTGAAGCCGACGCCGTCCTTCAGCTTGATCACGCCCTTGTCCTGCAGCAGCAGCAGCGAGCGGCCGCCATTGGTCGGGTCGTTCTGGATCGCGATCGACGCCCCATCCGGCACATCGGCCCAGCTCTTGTGCTTGGACGAGTAGATGCCGAGCGGGAAGTTCACGGTCAGGCCGACACTGACCAGCTTGAAGCCGCGGTCCTTCACCTGGTTGTCGAGATAGGGCTGGTTCTGGAAGGAGTTGGCTTCCAGCTCGCCGGCGTCGAGCGCCTGATTGGGAACGACATAGTCGGAGAATTCGACTATCTTCAGGTCGATGCCCTTGGGCGCCAGCAGCGGCTTCACCTTCTCGAGGATTTCGGCGTGGGGGCCGGGCGAGACACCGATGCGGACGACCTGCGGGGCCTGGGCGAGGGCCGGGACGGAGAGGGTGAGCGCGGCGAGGGCCGTGGCGGCAAGGGCGGCGCGGCGGGAGATCGTGGTCATGCGGGCAGGTCCTTTGCTTGGGGCGAAAACCCCAGCCCTGATCCTGAGGAGCCGCGGCACGCGGCGTCTCGATGGATGCCCCAGCCTGCGCAGGAGCCTCCTGGACCATCCTTCGAGACGCAGGCTCCGCCTGCTCCTCAGGATGAGGGCTGAGGGGTGATGACCGGGGTGAAAGCCCCGGATTCTTCAGGCGTGGCGCAGGCGCTTGTTGAGCCGGCGGGCGAGATGGTCTCCGATCGTCTGGACGGTCTGGACGAGGACGATGAGGACGGCGACGACGGCGGCCATGACCTCGGGCATGAAGCGCTGGTAGCCGTAGCGGATGCCGAGATCGCCCAGGCCCCCGCCGCCGACAGCGCCGACCATGGCCGAGAAGCCGATCAGGCTGACGATGGCGAGCGTCAGGCCGAGCGCGATCGCCGGCAGCGCCTCGGGCACCAGCACCTTGCGGACGATCTGCAGGGGCGTCGCGCCCATCGACCGGGCCGCCTCGACCAGACCCTGATCGACCTCGCGGATGGCGCCCTCGATCAGGCGGGCGATGAAGGGCGTCGCGGCGACGGTCAGCGGCACGATCGCGGCCTGGGTGCCGATCGAGGTGCCCGCGACCAACCGGGTGAAGGGGATGATCGCGACGACGAGGATGATGAAGGGGGTCGAGCGCGTGGCGTTGACCAGCGTGCCGAGCAGCGTGTTGACGAGGGGCGCGGCAAAGAGTTCGCCGCGCTTGCTGGTCGCGAGGAAGACGCCGAGCGGCAGGCCGAGCACCGTGCCGAGGCCGGCGGCGATCGCCACCATCTGCAGCGTGTCGAGCGTCGCCTGCCCGATCAGGGCGAGAATCTGGGGCGAGATGATCTCAGGAAACATGGCCGATGACCTCCGCCTTGAGTTCGAGGCTGTTGAGCGCGCCGAGCACGGCGGCGAGTTCGGGCTCGCGCGTCGGCACCGAGACCAGCAGGCTGCCGAAGGGCTTGCCGGCGATGGCGTCGATGCGGCCGGCGAGGATGTTGACGTCGACGCCGATGGTCGAGCTCAGCCGGCTGATCACCGGCGCGGTGGCGTTCTCGCCGGTAAAGGTGATGCGCAGCACGGTGTCGTCGCCAGGCTTTGCGTCCTTGCGGATTCGGTCGGCGAGATAGGCCGGCAGTTCGACGCCGGTCACCGCCTCGACGAAGCGTGCCGTGGTCGGATGCTGCGGACGCGTCAGTACCGAGAAGACATCGCCCTCCTCGACGATGCGGCCATCCTCGATCACCGCGACGCGGTCGCAGATCTCCTTGATGACGGGGATCTCGTGGGTGATCAGCAGGATGGTGAGGCCGAGATCGCGGTTGACCTGCTTCAGCAGCGCCAGGATCGACTTCGTCGTTTCCGGATCGAGCGCCGAGGTCGCCTCGTCGCAGAGCAGCACCTTGGGGTCTGTCGCCAACGCACGGGCGATGCCGACGCGCTGCTTCTGGCCGCCGGAGAGTTCGGCCGGGTAGCGCTCGCGCTTGTCGGCGAGGCCGACGAGATCGAGCAGCCGCGCGACCTTGTCTTCGATCTGGGTCTTCGGCGCCCCGGCAATCTCCAGCGGCAAGGCGACATTGTCGAAGACGGTGCGCGAGGAGAGCAGGTTGAAGTGCTGGAAGATCATGCCCGTGGCGCGGCGGCGGGTACGCCAGCCGGCCTCGGTCAGGCCGGTGACGTCCTCGCCCTCGATCAGCAGGCGGCCAGAGGTCGCCCGCTCCAGCCCGTTGACGAGCCGGATCAGCGTCGACTTGCCGGCGCCGGAGCGGCCGATGACGCCGACGATCGCGCCCTTGGGCACGTCGAGATCAATGCCCGACAGCGCGGTGACCGACCCTTGCGCGCCACGGGCGGCATAGGTCTTGCCGATCTGCGCGAAGCGGATGATCGGGGCGGGCTGGTCCGGCGCAGGGCCGGGTTCGGCGCGGAAGACGCCGGGCTTCACGGGAGCGTTCATGGTGACCTCAGGAGGACATCGTGTCGGGGCGGCGCCGCGGCGAAGCCAGCTGCCGGGCGGCCCGCTCGGCCGCGACCGGCGTGGCGAAGCGATGGCCCTCGAGCGCGTCGAAGGCGGAAGCGGCGGAAATGAAGGTGAAGAAGCGCTCGTCAGCGCGCCGGCTGACGAGACCGGCCTGGGTCTCGCCGATCTCGATGACATAGGCCTGCTGGCTTGGCCGAAGCAGACCCTGGTCGGGCCGGCCGGCGTCGAAGGACAGGGTGTTCATGGCGGTGCTCCCGCCGCGGTTGCGGCGCAGGGTTGAGGATCTGAGTCAGCTGGTTTTCGAAGCCGCCGGCGGCGGCCTCATGGACAGGATCAGAGTCGACAACAGCCGCGATGCTGGAGCATGAGAGCGGGCTTGGAGGGGATGGCATCGGTCATGGTCTTCTCCCGTCGAATGGAGCCCACGACCGCGTCGTGGCGCTTTAGCGTTTGGTGACGCGGCGCAAGCTGCTCGCTCAAATCCCCGCGGCCGTTCGGCATGACCGAATGACAGTGTCCAATCTGACGGACTGAATCCTTTTTGTCAACGCAATCGTTCTTTTAAAAAAACGCCTCCGTCTGGAGCACTTCACCGGCCGCGGCCTCCGCGGGAGAAGGATCGCCTCCCGCGCCCTTGTCCGGCCTGCCGGCCTGCGGCCTCGCCGCGCCTTGACGCTGCGAGGCCGAGCGGGTCATCAGCACGACGACGGCGCCGCAAGGCGCACTTCCGGAACAGGACCTGCGATGACCAAGGCCCTTCTCGTCGCCATGGCGGCGCTCTCTTTGTCCCTGGGCGGCACCGCTCTGGCGCATGACTACAAGGTCGGCGCCCTCGTGATCGACCATCCCTGGAGCCGCGCGACGCCCGGCGGCGCCAAGGTCGGCGGCGGCTATCTCACGGTCGAGAACAAGGGCGCTGCCAGCGACCGCCTCGTGGCGGCAACCGCGCCGGCCATCGCAGGCCGGACCGAGATCCACGAGATGGCGGTGACCAACGGGGTGATGACGATGCGCCCGCTCGCCGACGGCATCGCGATCCCGGCCGGCGGCAAGGTCGAGTTCAAGCCCGGCGGCTACCATGTGATGTTCATGGAGCTGAAGCAGCCGCTGCGCCAGGGCGAACGGTTCAAGGGCACGCTGACCTTCGAGAAGGCGGGGAGCGTCGAGGTCGAGTTTGCGGTCGAGGCCGTCGGCGCGCGCGGCGGCGGACACGGCTCCGGCCATGGCGGCCACAAGGGCCATTGACCCTCTCCCGGAACGGCGCAGCCGGGGCCATGACAGGCCGCCCCCCTCGGTGCTAGGAACAGCCTCCCCCGGGGTCCAGGAACGTCAGCCTTGTCCGCCTCCCGCTCCATCCTGCTGATCATCGGCGGCGGCATCGCCGCCTACAAGTGCCTGGAGCTGATCCGGCGGCTGAAGGACCGGGGCATCGCCTCGCGCTGCATCCTGACCAAGGCGGGGGCAGAGTTCGTCACGCCGCTCTCGGTCTCCTCGCTCGCCGGCGAGCGCTGCTTCACCGATCTGTTCTCGCTGACCGATGAGGCCGATATCGGCCATATCGCGCTGTCGCGCTCGACCGACCTGCTCGTCGTGGCGCCCGCGACCGCGGACCTGATCGCCAAGATGGCGAACGGACTGGCCAACGACCTTGCCTCGACGGCGCTGCTGGCGACCGACAAGCGCGTGCTGATCGCGCCTGCGATGAATCCGCGGATGTGGCAGCATCCGGCGACGCGCCGGAACATGGCGCAGCTCGAGAAGGACGGCGTACTCGTCGTCGGCCCCAACTCCGGCGCCATGGCCGAGCGCGGCGAGAGCGGCATCGGACGCATGGCGGAGCCCGCCGAGATCCTGGCCGCGATCGAACGTGCGCTCGCGGGCGAAGCGCCTGCGCCGCAGCGGGCGATCGGCTTTCTCGGGCGCCTGCCCGGAGGCGCCGCCGAGGCCCCCGGCCTCCTCGCCGGTCAGCACGTGCTGGTGACATCGGGCCCGACGCATGAGCCGATCGATCCGGTGCGCTACATCGCCAACCGCTCCTCCGGCAAGCAGGGCCACGCCATCGCGGCGGCGGCCGCCGCGGCAGGGGCGCGGGTGACGCTCGTCTCGGGGCCGGTCGCCCTGCCCGATCCGGAGGGCGTCGAGACGGTCCATGTCGAATCGGCCCGCGAGATGCTGGCGGCGGTCGAGGCCGCCTTGCCGGCGCAGATCGCAATCTTCGCCGCCGCGGTCGCCGACTGGCGGGTGGCGGCGGAAGCGACGGAGAAGATGAAGAAGAATGGCGGCGGCCTGCCGCCGCTCGCCCTGATCGAGAACCCCGACATCCTCGCGACGATCGCGCGGCGCGCAGCGGGCCGGCCGGAACTCGTCGTCGGTTTCGCAGCCGAGACCGAGAACGTCGTCGCCTATGCCCAGGCCAAGCTCGCCAGGAAGGGCTGCGACCTGATCGTCGCCAACGATGTCGGTGGCACCGGCGTGATGGGCGGCGATGCCAACACGGTGCATCTGGTGACGCAGGACGGTGTCGAGAGCTGGCCGACCCTCGCCAAGGGGGAGGTCGCGACCCGCCTCGTCGCCCATCTCGCACGCCTGGCTGCCGGGCGACGCCCCGCGTGAGCCCGGCGTTGGAGATTGCGGTGCTGCGCCTGCCCCATGCCGTGGGCCTGCCGCTGCCGGCCTATGAGAGCGCCGGCGCCGCCGGCCTGGACCTGCGGGCCGCGCTGGCCGAGGGCGCGGTCCTCGAACTCGCCCCCGGCGCGCGCGATCTCGTGCCGACGGGGCTGTGCCTGCAACTGCCTGAAGGGTTCGAGGCGCAGGTGCGGCCGCGTTCCGGCCTCGCCGCCCGCCACGGCGTCACCGTGCTCAATGCGCCCGGCACGGTCGACAGCGACTACCGGGGCGAGGTCAAGGTCATCCTGATCAACCACGGGACGCAGACCTATCCGATCCGGCGCGGCGACCGCATCGCCCAGCTCGTGGTCGCTCCGGTCGCGCGGGCGCAGTTCAACGAGGTGACCGCCCTCGAGGCGACCTCGCGAGGAACCGGGGGCTTCGGCTCCACCGGCGTCCATCTTCAACACTCCCCCTCCCCTTCAATCCCGGATCCAGACCGATGATGCTGCTTTCGCGGCGCAGTCAGCTCGCCATCGCGGCGGTGGTCGATATCGCGTTGCATGCGCGCCCCTCGCCAGTGGCGGCGAAGCTGCTGGCGGCGCGGCACGATCTGCCGCCGCGCCATCTCGAAACCATGCTGCAGGCCCTCGTGCGGGTCGGCATCCTCAAGGGCGTGCGCGGCCCGCGCGGTGGCTATGAGCTGGCGCGCGAGCGGCGCAAGATCACGGCCGGAGACATCGCGCGCGCCGCCATGCAGGAATCCGGCGACGACGAGATTGGCTTGGCGCCGCAATCGGCACTGGTCGATGCCGTGGTCGGGCCTGAGGTGCTGCGAGCCTCGCGCGCCTTCCTCGCCATCCTCGACGAGGTGACCGTCGACGAGCTCTGCCGCCGAGCCCAGGTCCTGCCGGGGTTGGTCAGCGACCGGGCCATCTCTGATTTTACGATATGAATTTGTTATTTATTCGATTTATCGACATTGTATGTGAAATGCTCTAGCCTCCGGACACGGTCGGCATCGCCGGCGACAGAAGGAGCCCATCATGACCGAGGCAGCGCACAGACAGGATCCAGGCCAGGGCAAGCTGCCCGGGCGCGGCCGCATCTATGAGTCGATCACCGACACGATCGGCGATACGCCGCTGGTCAAGCTGAACCGGTTGCCGGCCGAGCGTGGGGTCAAGGCGACGATCCTGGCCAAGCTCGAGTTCTTCAACCCGATCTCGAGCGTCAAGGACCGGATCGGCGTCAACATGATCGATGCGCTGGAGGCGTCGGGGACGCTGAAGCCGGGCGGCACGCTGATCGAGCCGACCTCGGGCAACACCGGCATCGCGCTCGCCTTCGTGGCGGCGGCGCGCGGCTACCGGCTGATCCTGGTGATGCCCGAGACGATGTCGCTCGAACGCCGCAAGATGCTGGCGCTGCTCGGCGCCGAGCTGGTGCTGACGCCCGGCCCCGGCGGCATGCGCGGCGCTGTCGCGCGGGCGGAAGAACTCAAGGCCGAGATTCCCGGCGCGATCATCCCGCAGCAGTTCGAGAATCCGCACAACCCGGAGATCCACCGCAAGACGACGGCCGAGGAGATCTGGAACGACACGCAAGGCGCCGTCGACATCTTCATCTCCGGCGTCGGCACCGGCGGCACCATCACCGGCGTCGGGCAGGTGCTGAAGGCGAAGAAGCCGAGCGTGAAGATCATCGCCGTCGAGCCGGAAGACTCGCCTGTGCTGTCGGGCGGCGCGCCCGGCCCCCACAAGATCCAGGGCATCGGCGCCGGCTTCGTGCCCGGCATCCTCGACCGCTCGATCATCGACGAGGTGGTGACGGTCGGCAACCAGACGTCGTTCGAGACGTCGCGGGCGCTGGCCAGGAGCGAGGGCATCCCGGCCGGCATTTCGTCGGGCGCCGCCATCGCAGCGGCGCTCGAAGTCGGCGCGCGGCCGGAGAACGCCGGCAAGACGATCGTCGTGATCATCCCGTCCTTCGCCGAGCGCTACATTTCGAGCGCCCTGTTCGAGGGGCTGTGACGGCCGCGGCCGTCCAGATCGTCCGGATCGCCGAAACCCCGCCCGTCGGGTTCGAGACCTTGCGCGAGGAGGCCGCAGCCGAGGGCTACGGCTTCATCGACCGGCTGGCCGGGGAACTGGCGGGCGGGATCTATGCCGGGGATGCCGATCTCCCGGTGATGCTGGCCGCCTTCAGGGAAGGCGGCCTCGTCGCGATCGGTGGATTGACGCCAGACCCTTACGATTCCGCTCCGGACCTGGCCCGGATCCGGCATGTCTATGTCCGCCCGGCCATGCGACGCGAGGGGGTCGGCCGCTGGCTCACATCCGCCCTGATCCAGCAGGGCCTTGCAGTGGCCGCGCGCCTCTCGCTGCGGGCTGCCGATGCGCGCTCGGCCGCGTTCTGGGAAGCCCAGGGGTTCGCCCGCGACGAGGGCGGCACCGCGCGGACGCATCTGCTGACCCGTCAGGCCTGGCCGTCCTGACAGGCGTTCAGCGGCTTTGGGGGAAGACCAGCGTGACGCGGGTGCCCGGACGCTCCGAGCCGGGCGTCAGCGGAGATGATGTCATCGTCGCGCGCATGCTGCGCAGCAGGCTTGCGATCACCGTCTGGCCGAGCCCCTTGGCCTCGAGCTCCGCGGGCATGCCGACGCCGTCATCCTCGACCGTCAGGGCGAGCGCGGGCCCATCGTCGCGAGCCACCTCCTCGAAGCGGATGACGATTCGGCCCGGCCGGCCATCGGCGAAGGCATGCTTGATGGCATTGGTGACGAGCTCGTTGACGATCACCACGAAGGAGACGGCGTCGCGGCCGGGCAGGCGGATCTCGTCCATGGCGAGCGCGATCTCGATCGGCCGGCCCTCCGCCGCCTTGCCGATCTCGGCCAGCAGATCCTCCATATAGGGCCGTGCCTCGATCTCGTCGGTGTCGAGATCGAGCCGCAGGCGGCGCTGGCCGGCGGCGATCGCCTGGATGCGGGACTGCGCCTGCTGCAGCGCCGCCCGCACCGCCGGCTCCCGGCTCTGGCGGCTCTGCACGCTCAGGAGGGCCGAGACCATGGCGAGGTTGTTGCCGACACGATGATTGACGTCGCGCAGCAGCGCCTCGATGCGCAGGCGCTCGTTCTCGAGCTCCCGGGTGCGCTCGCCGACGACCCGTTCCAGCTCGGCATTGCTCTCGGCCAGCGACGCGCTGCGGCGCTGGCGCAGGCGCAGCTGCTGCCAGGCGGCGAAGGCCAGGCCCGCCAGCGCCACGACGATGCCGATGCTCGCCAGCAGCCGCCGCCGCTCCTCGTTGCGGTTGAGCGAGACGAGGCGGACATTCTCGGCGGCCTGCATCTGCTCGACGAGATCACGCAGCGCGTCCATGGCGCCGATGCCCTGGCCGCGGCGGATGAGCGCGAGCGCCTCGGCCTGGCGCCCGTCCCGCATCAGACCGATGGTGGCGTCGAGCTCGTCGAGCTTCAACTGCATCTGCGCGCGCAAAGCGGCGATCCGCTCACGCTGGGCGGGATCGTCGCCGACAAGCCCCTCCAGCGCGGCGAGGGCCGGCGCGGCCTCGCCGCGCCCTTCGGTGAAGGGCGACAGGTAGCTCGTCAGGCCGGTGAGCAGGTAGCCGCGCTGGCCGGTCTCGGCGTCGCGCAGATGCCCCAGGAAGCGCTCGGCGCTCTCGCGCACCGCGATCGCGCGGGAAACCTGTTCGGCCGTGTGCTGCGCCTGACGATTGATCCAGGCCGCCAGCAGGATCGCGATCGCGACGACCCCGATGGCGACGACCGTCGTCGTCGCTGAGCGAAGGCGCGCCCGCAAGGCCGGGATTGCGGGAGCGAGAAACCGTGTGCGCCGCCGCGCCTGAGTCGACATGCGCCCGGTCTTAGCGCGAAACGCCGATCGGCCCCATGTAAAATGACACGAGGATGCCGCCCGCGCGCCTCATGCTTCGTCGTCGCCGGACTCGTCACCGGTGAAGAACTGGCGGCCGAGCAAGGCGCCGAGCACGACGACGCCGCCGACGAGGGCGAGGCGCCAGCCCTTCTTCGAGGTCAGGCCGGCCCCGATCAGCTTCGCCGCCAGCGGCGCCGCGACCAGCGCCGTGGCCGCCATCGGGCGGGCGGGCCGCGGCCGGTTCTTGACGTAGAAGCCGATCGCGATCGCCATCAGCCCCGCCACGAACAAGCCGCCGGCCACGAACAGGCTGGCCTCGACTGACCCGTAGCGCAGCGCCAGGGCGGTGTGAACAGCCGCGACCAGATAGCCGCCGGCGCAGAGCATGAGGAGGACGCCGAGCCCCATGAGGACGGCGACCGTGACGTTGCGACGGACCGCGCCGGAGATTTCTCCCGCGATAAAGGCCCCGATACCCCCCAGCATGACGTCAGCGCGCCGAGAGGAAGCCGACGAAGAGGCCGACCGCTGCCGCCAGGCCGAGCGCGCGCAGCGGCCGCTCGCGGATCTCCTCCTCGATCAGGCGCTGGAGTTCGGTCGCCTGTTCCTTGGCGACATCGGCCATGCGGTCGGTGTCGACGCCGACGGAGCGAAGCTTCTCGCCCACGGTCGCGACCAGATCCTCGGCGCCGCGGGTGAGGCTCTCCTCGATCGCACCGGCCTCGCGCTTGACGCGGGCGGCGGTCTCCCGCGCCTCGCCCGCGATCTCCTCGCCACCGGCGACGACCTCGTCCTTGACCCGCTTGGCGGAAGCGGCTGCGCGTTTGGCGGCGGTGGTGCTGGTGGCCATGTCGGTCATCCTGTCCTTGCGTGAATCAACTCGATCGATCGTTTCGACGATCCGCCTCGGCAGGCGCATCGGTCCGGGTTCGATCCCGGGGCCAACGCCTGTGCGGTGCGCCGGTTCCCTCCGGCCCCGATTCAGGCGGGTTTCGCCTCGGCCTGCTCCTCGGCCTGCGCCGCCCGATAGCGCGAGAATTCCTCCTGCGCCACCATGGCGACGAGCAGGATCGGAGTCGAGAGCACCGCTCCCACCGGCCCCCAGAGCCAGAGCCAGAAGATGAAGCCGATGAAGACCAGGAAGGGCGAGACCGTCAGCCGACGCCCGACGAAGACCGGCGTCACCGCATTGC
Organism: Bosea sp. RAC05; assembly: GCF_001713455.1. Taxonomy (NCBI): domain Bacteria; kingdom Pseudomonadati; phylum Pseudomonadota; class Alphaproteobacteria; order Hyphomicrobiales; family Alloboseaceae; genus Allobosea; species Allobosea sp. RAC05. Next base: position 568,896 of record NZ_CP016464.1, on the reverse strand, counting down.
CCTCGATCAGGTGGATGACGAAATAGGCGGCCGCCGGCCAGACGGCCGTCAGGATGAGAGGCGCCTCGACCAGCGCACCGGCGAACAGCATGATGGTGACGATGATCGGGCCGATGAAGGCGAGGTAGTTGAGGACGAAGGCCAGCGCGCCCCAGAAGATCGGATAGGGCAGTCCCGCCAGCCCGGCGATGCCCATGGTGAGGATACCCATCCCCAGATTGATCAGTGTCACCAGCCCGAAATAGCGGGCCACGCGGCTCTCGATCTCCTGGAAGAAGACGCCGGCGGATTTCCTTGCGCCCCGGCCGAGGCAGAGGCGCAGGGCGCGGGCCTTGAGATGGCGCCGCGTGGCGAGCCAGAAATAGACGGTGGCCACGAAGATCAGCAGGCCGCCCGCGATCGCCGAGGACGACATGGCGAGGTCGAGCAGCGGGTTGCCCTGCGAGACGCTGAGTTCCGCACCGGTCTTGCCCATGAGCGTGCCGATGGCGGCCTTGGCCTCGTCCATCATCACGAAGAGGCCGGCGAGCTTGGTCTTCAGCGCGGTCATCATCGCCGGACCCTGATCGCTCAGGCTGGCGACGGGCACGGCGAGTACGGTGATCGCCGCGACGATGATGCCGAGGAACAGCAGCACGACGAGCGCGGCTGCGAGAAGCTGGGGGACATTGCGGCGCACGAGTCCGTCGACGGCCGGGCCGAGCACGAGGCCGAAGATGATGCCCGCCGTGATCGGCAGGGCGATCACCCGGGTCAGGTAGAGCGCGCCCGTCAGCAGGATCACGAAGATGCCGATGATGGCATAGCGGACGATCAGGTCATGCTCGGACGGGCTGACATCCTCGTTCGGGTCTTCGACCTCGACCTCGGGCTCCGCCCTGTATCGCGGAAACGGCCTCCAGGCAGACGAGTTCAACATGTTGTCAGGTTCCGACGCGCGACAGCGCCCCCGGCGCGTGTGCAGCGACAACGTGCCCTGGCCGGCGAAGGTTCCCGTCAGTGAGCCTCGTCCCAGTTGCCCGCCGCGCGGGCATCGACCTGGAGCGGAACCCGCAGCTGCACCGCCGAATGCGGCGCCTCGACCATCACCCGCGTGATCACGGGCAGCGCGGCCTCGACCTGATGGTCGGGCACCTCGAAGACCAGTTCGTCATGGACCTGCAGCAGCATGCGGACATCGAGCCTGGCTGCCTCCAGCGCGTCCTCCATGCGGATCATGGCGCGGCGGATGATGTCGGCGGCCGAACCCTGGATCGGCGCGTTGATCGCCTGGCGCTCGACGAAAGCGCGCTCGGAGGGGTTCTTCGAGGCCACCGCCGGGAAGTGGCAGATGCGCCCGAAGATCGTCTCGACATGGCCGTTGGCGCGCACGAAGGTCTTGGTCTGCTCCATGTAGTCGCGGATGCCGGGGAAGCGCTCGAAGTACTTGCGGATATAGGCGCTCGCCTCCTCGCGGCCGATGCCGAGCTGGTTGGCGAGGCCGAAGGCCGAAATGCCGTAGATGATGCCGAAATTGATCGCCTTGGCGCGGCGGCGGACCTCGCTCGGCATGCCCTGCACGGGCACGCCGAACATCTCGGAGGCCGTCATCGCGTGGATGTCGATGCCATCGGCGAAAGCCTGCCGCAGCTGCGGGATCTCGGCGATGTGGGCGAGCAAGCGCAGCTCGATCTGGCTGTAATCGGCCGAGACGAGCTTGTAGCCCTTCTCCGCGACGAAGGCGGTCCGGATCTTGCGGCCGGCCTCGGTGCGGATGGGGATGTTCTGCAGGTTGGGCTCGGAGGAGGAGAGCCGGCCCGTCGTCGTCGCCGCCAGCGCGAAGGAGGTGTGCACGCGCTGGGTCTGCGGGTTCACATAGGCCGGCAGCGAGTCGGTATAGGTCGATTTCAGCTTGGAGAGCTGGCGCCATTCCAGGATCTTGGAGGGCAGCGGGTGACCCTGCTCGGCGAGGTCCTCGAGCACGCCGGCGCCGGTGGCCCATTGACCGGTCGCGGTCTTCTTGGCGCCCGACAGCCCCATCTTGCCGAAGAGGATGTCGCCGAGCTGCTTGGGTGAGCCGATCGTGAACTTCTCGCCGGCGATCTCATAGATCTCGTCTTCCAGGCGCGCCAGCGACTGGGCGAACTCGCCCGAGAGCCGGGAGAGGATCTGCCGGTCGATCGAGATGCCGCGCGCTTCCATGCGGGCGAGCACGTCGATCAGGGGCCGCTCCAGCGTCTCGTAGACGGTGGTGCGGCCCTCCGCCGCCAGACGCGGCTTCAGGACGCGCCAGAGCCGCAGCGTCACGTCGGCATCCTCGGCGGCGTACTCCGTCGCCTTGTCGAGAGCGACCTTGTCGAAGGTGACCTGCGCCTTGCCGGTGCCGGCGACCTGGCCGAAGGTGATCGTCTCATGGCCGAGATGCAGCTCGGAGAGCCGGTCCATGCCGTGGCTGTGGTTGCCGGCATCGAGCGCGTAGGAGATCAGCATCGTGTCGTCGATGGGCGCGACGTCGACGCCGTAGCGCTTCAACAGGACGAGATCGTATTTGAGGTTCTGCCCGATCTTGAGCACGCCGGGGTCGGCGAGCAGCGGCTTCAGCGCCGCCAGCGCCTGGTCGAGCGCAATCTGCCCCTCCAGCATGCCGCCGCCGAAGAGATCGCTGCCGCCGCGATGCTGCAGGGGGATGTAGCAGGCCTTGCCGGGCGCGACGGCGAGCGAGATGCCGACGAGATCGGCCTGCATCGGGTCGATCGCGCTGGTCTCGGTGTCGACCGCGACCTGGCCGGCCTCGTAGGCCGCGGCGATCCAGCGCTCCAGCGAGGCGAGGTCGCGCACGCAGTCATAGCCCGTGCGGTCGATCTTCGCGGCGAGCGCCTCGTTCTTGCGGGCGGCGGCGAGATCGGCCGGCTTCAGCCAGCCATCGCCTCCGGTCGCCGAGACCGGCTGGGTCACGGCGGCGCTCGCGGCTTCCGACAGGGTGGGCTGCGCGTCTGCCTCATCGGCGCCGACATGGAGCGCCTTGAGTTCGGCCGCGCGCGTGCCGCCGGGCGCCAGGGCGGCATCGGCGTCGATCGCCGCGACATCGGCGTCATAGGCCTCGGCCACGCGCTTGGTGATGGTGGTGAACTCCATCGCCTTGAGGAAGGCGACGAGCCGGACGGGATCGGGCTGGCCTAGCGTCAGGTTCTCGAGCGGCGTCTCGACCGCGACGTCGTCGACCAGGCAGACGAGCTTGTGCGAGATGCGGATCTTCTCGACGATCTCGGGATTGGTCAGCGTCTCCCGGCGCTTGGGCTGCTTGATCTCGGAGGCGCGGGCCAGCAGCGTGTCGAGATCGCCATATTCGCCGATGAGCTGGGCCGCCGTCTTGATGCCGATGCCGGGCGCGCCGGGCACGTTGTCGGTGGCGTCTCCGGCCAGCGCCTGCACGTCCGTGACCTTGTCGGGTGTGACGCCGAAGTACTCGACGACCTCTGGCTCACCGATTTTGCGCTCGGCGCGGAAGCCCGCGCCCTTCTTGGCGTCGCCGGAGGCGGGATCGTACATCGCCACGCCCGGCCGCACGAGCTGCATCAGATCCTTGTCAGCCGAGACGATGAGCACGTCGGCGCCGGCCTCGCGCGCCTGCCGCGCATAGGTCGCGATCAGGTCGTCGGCCTCGTAGACATCCTGCTCCACCGGCAGCAGCCCGAAGGCGCGCACCGCCTCGCGCATCAACGGGAATTGCGGGATCAGATCGGGCGGCGGGTCCGAGCGATTGCCCTTGTAGGCGGGGTAGATCGCCTTGCGGAAGGAGTTCTCGGATTTGTCGAAGACGATGGCGAGATGCGTCGGGCGGACTCCGAGCACGCCCTCGCGCACGAACTGGAACAGCTTGGTGGCGAAGAGCCGGACTGCGCCGGAGGGCAGACCATCCGAGCGGACATTGTATTTCCGGTCCTGGTTGATCGACTGGAAATAGGCCCGGAAGATGAAGTTGGAGCCGTCGACCAGGAAGAGATGGTCGCCGGGCTTCAGGGCGGGGCCTGCGGCGGCACCGGCGGCGGTCTTGGCTGTCTCGCTCATGGCGCGGACCATAGTGGCCCGGCGCAGCCTGTGTCCATCGGCGCGGGCGGCCGATCCGCAAGATGCTGTCAGGAGCGGGGCCGCCCCGTGAGGCGGCCCCGCCCACTGATCAGAGGGCGGCGCGCTTGTCGGTTTTGGCGACGCGCGCCAGCAGATAGTCGACCTCGGTCTTCGCGAGGGCGCTGATCGCCGAGCCCGGCTTGCGCTGGGCGTCGCTGGCGAGGATGCCGCGCTTCATCAGCGTGTATTTGCGCACCGCCAGGCCGGCGCCGAGCTGCTGCTCGTAGCGCAGCAGCGGCAGATGGGCGTCGAAGATGTCATGCGCGTCGTCGCGCTTGCCGGCCTTCTGCAGCTTCACCACGTCGATCAGCAGCTCCGGGAAGGCGTAGCCGGTCATCGCGCCGTCGGCGCCGCGCTCCATCTCGAAATCGAGGAAGAGGCCGCCATTGCCGGTGAGGATCGAGATCGGGCGCAGGGAGCCCTCCTTCTGGAACTTGCGCAGGGTCGAGATCTTCTCCAGCCCCGGCCAGTCCTCGTGCTTGAGCATGACGCAGGAGGGGTTGTCGGTGACGATCTTGCGGATCACGGACGGCGTCATCACCACCGAGAGCGTCAGCGGATAGTCCTGGATGACGAAGGGGATGTCGGTGCCGATCGCCTCGACGGCCTGGGCGTAGTAGCCGGTGATCTGGTCGTCGGTGCGCAGGCTCGGCGGCGGCGCGATCATGACGCCGGCGGCGCCCAGCTCCATCGACTGGCGCGCCAGGGTGCGCATGGCGGCGAAGCCCGGCGCCGAGACGCCGACGATCACCGGCTTGCCCGGCATGCCGGCCACGGCCGTCTTGACGATGCGCAGGGATTCCTCCGGCTCGAGCTTGGGCGCCTCGCCCATGATGCCGAGCACCGTCGTGCCGTCCGAGCCGATCTCGTCATAGAAGGCGAAGAGCTTCTCGGTGGAGCCCCAATCGACCGAGCCGTCGGGGTTGAACGGGGTCGGCGCGATCGGGAAGACGCCAGCGGCGTCGGCGGTCAGGGTCATGGACACGGCTTTCCTGCAGGATGGGGAACGGGTTGCGGCGCCTCAGGCGATCCGGGTGCGGACGGTGCCGACGCCGGCGATCTCGCCTTCGAGCACATCGCCACGGACGACGGCGGCGACGCCCTCGGGCGTGCCGGTGAAGATCAGGTCACCCGGGGCGAGCTCGACAAGCCCGGAGAGATAGGAAATCGTCTCGGGCACATTCCAGATCTGCTTGGCGAGGTCGGAGCTCTGGCGCGGCACGCCGTTGACGACGAGCGCGATCTTGCCGGCGGCCGGGTGGCCGATCTGGCTGGCGGGGGCGATCTCGCCGACCGGCCCGGAGAGGTCGAAGCCCTTGGCCATGTCCCAGGGGCGGCCGGCCTTCTTGGCGGCGGCCTGGAGATCACGGCGCGTCATGTCGAGGCCCGCGGCATAGCCGAAGACATGGGCGAGCGCGTCGGCCTCGGCGATATCCTTGCCGCCGGTCCCGATGGCCACGACCAGCTCCATCTCGTGATGGAGGTCGGCGGTCTTGGTGGGATAGGGCATGTCGGCGCCGTTGATCAGCAGCGCATCGGCGGGCTTGGTGAAGAAGAAGGGCTCCTCGCGGTCGGGATCGCCGCCCATCTCGCGGGTGTGTTCAGCATAGTTGCGGCCGACGCAGAAGACGCGGCGCACCGGGAACATCCCGCCGCCCGCCACCGGCACGGCCGTCACCGCCGGCGGGTCGATCACGTAAGTCGTCATGGTGAAGCTCTCCTGCGCTCTTGTCGGCGTCGTTCATGCGTGAGCGCGGCGCGGCGGGCAAGGGCTCCGCTCGCGCCCGGCTTTGCTCGTGGGGCATGTCGGCCGCGGCGGCCGCGGCATGGCGCCCCTGCGACTCAAATTCTCGTTGTGCGCCGCGTCATTGCAACCGGAGCGAATTGCCCCCTACAGTAGGTTCGGCTCGGCATGTGCCGGGCTGAACTGAGACTGAAGGAACATCACGTGGCCACAGGTACTGTGAAATGGTTCAACGAAACCAAGGGCTATGGTTTCATCACGCCTGACCAGGGCGGTCAGGACGTGTTCGTGCACATCAGCGCGGTCGAGCGCTCGGGCATGCGCGGCCTGAACGAAGGCCAGAAGATCAGCTACGACCTCGAGGCGGATCGCAAGACCGGCAAGTCCTCCGCGGTCAATCTGAAGACGGCCTGATCCGACACCGAGACGGGAGGCCGATCGGCGGCGTCGCTTCCCGAGCCACTGCGAATCTCTCTCTATCTACCCGGACTGAAGACGATTCCCGGCATGCCCGTCGCCTCGATGGCGGCGGATGAGGGCCTCGAGGCCCGCCCCGCAGACACATCGGCGCCGGTCCTCTCCCGGCGTACGCCTCCCTCCATCCCCCACAGCCTTGCGCGCGCCCCTGGCGGGACGAACGGCCCCTTGCCGCGCCGCCTGGACGAGGCTGACCGCAGCGTCGTTGCAGAGCAGCTGCGCCCGGACTTTTCAGCCGAGCGCAAGGGACCCGACCGGTCGCGTCAGTGACGGCCCGCGGCGGGGCGGAAGAGCCGGCCCTTCTCCGCCACCAGCACGATCGCCAGCGCCACCAGCCCGCACAGCGCAAAGCCCAGCGTCAGCGGCACGACCGTGCCGTCGAAATGCTGGCCGATGTAGAAGCCCAGCAGCGCGCCGCCGATCGTCGTGACGAAGCCCTGGACCGAGGAGGCCGTGCCGGCGACATGGCCGAGCGGGTCCATCGCCATCGCGCCGAAATTCGGCGCGACCAGCCCGAAGCAGAACATCGCGCCGGCCTGGAAGGCGGCGAAGCTCCAGAGCGATTCGTAGCCCCACCAGGCGACCAGGGCATGGACGCCGGTCAGGCCGATATAGGCCAGCAGCGCGCCATGGGAGACGCGGCGCATGCCCAGCCGGCCGACGATGCGCGCGTTCAGCAGCGAGGCGGCGGCCATGAACATCGCGATCAGCGCGAAGATGGTGGTGAACCATTCCGGCGCATGGAAGACGTCGACGAAGACCTGCTGGGCCGAATTGATGAAGCCGAAGAGCCCGCCGAGCACGAAGGCCATCGCCAGCATGTAGCCGACGGCGAGCCGCGTCGTCAGCGTGGTGCGGAAGGCCGCGACCACCGTCGCGATCTCGATCGGCTTGCGATCCTCGGGGCTTTGCGTCTCGCGCAGGCTGAGGATGACCCAGAGCATCACCAGCGCACCGAAGATCGTCAGAACGCCGAAGATCCAGCGCCAGGGCGCGACGAGCAGGATCGCCTGGCCGATCGAGGGGGCGAGGATCGGCACCGCGAGGAAGACGATCATCGCCAGCGACATCACCCGTGCCATGTCGCGGCCGGAATAGCAGTCGCGCACGATCGAGACGACGAGGACGCGCGTCGCCGCGGCACCGATTCCCTGGACGACGCGGGCCACCATCATCGTCTCGAAGGAGCCGGCGAAGGCGGCCGCGATGCTCGCCGCGACGTAGACGACGAGCCCGAAGAGCAGGACGGGTCGCCGCCCGAAGCGGTCCGACACCGTGCCGTAGACGATCTGCGCCGAGCCGAAGCCGAGCAGATAAGCGGTGATGATCCATTGCCGGTCGTTGGCGCCGGCGATGCCCAGCGCCTCGGCCATCTGCGGCAGAGCGGGCAGCATCGAGTCGATCGCGAGCGCGTTGGCCGCCATCAGCGCGGCCATCAGGGCAACGAAAAAACGGAAGCGCATGCCGTGGCGGGGCCCGGCGGTCAGGGATGCGTCGGTCATGGCAGCCTGTCTGGGCGCCTCACGCCTGACGGCGGGCGCAGATGGTCGTAAGCCCCTGTCTGCCGCTCTAGGGCTTCGGGAAACGCGTGACAACCCGGCTTGAACAGGGCTCGCCATGCACAGGACGCCTGAGGCCGTGCCATGAAAAGCCCGGCGCAAGCCGCGGTCGCGCGCCGATGGTAATCGGTTTCGTCGTCGGCCGACGACCTGTTATCTTTGAGGCAAGCTGGGGAGCGGTGATCCGATGGTCGAAACAGGCGCGACGCGACGCGTCGCCATGGCGCAGGGGCTGATGACGGTCGAGGGCTCGCCCGACCGCTATATCCAGGGGCTGGGACGCTCGTTGCGCCTCGTCGCCGGTGGCTTGCGCATGGTCGGCGGCTTCACGCTGCGCGAGGGCCAGGTCGAGGACGCGACGCGGATCGAGGGACAGGCCCAGCTCGCCGGCGACCGGCTGATGCGGGCCGGTTTTCCCGGCGAGGCCACTTGGCTCGCGCTGACCATCCGGCCCCTCGCGACGGCAGGGGAAGCCCGCGCCCTGCTGATCCTGAGCTTCCGCGAGACGGAGGATCAGCCGGAGGGCGCCTATCTCGCCGAGATCTACGCGCCGCAGCGGGTGTTCGACGGGCTCGCCGGTGCCGTCGGTGGCGGGCTGGCGCACAGACTTTCGATGACGGCGGTGACGAGCCTGTGGGTGCGCGAGAGCGAGCGCGAGACCGCGCCCGGCGTGCCGGTCTCCTGGTTTCTGGGCGTCGAGGCCGACGGGCGTGTCAGCGCGCCCGCGCGTGGGCTGGTCGAGACCCTCGAATGGCAGCCGGCCGGCGCAGGCGAGGCCGAGCCCGCTCCGTCCCACGATGAGGACCCCGCCGAGACGACCCCGGGTCTGCTGGGCCGCATCAACTGGAGCCTCAAGCAGATCGCCCTCGTGCTGATGTTCCTGCTGATCGTGGTGGCGCTGAAGTGAGGGCCGGCCTCAGCGCTCGTGGCGGCGGATGCGCCGGACCATCTCGTTCAGCGCCAGCAGGACCAGCGCCAGGATAAAGGGCAGGATGTAGTAGATGATCCGGAAGATCAGCAGCGCGCCCAGCACCGGCTCGAAGGGCAGCCGGCTGAGCGCGACCAGCATCGTCGCCTCGAAGACCCCGAGCCCGCCGGGCGCATGGCTGGCGATGCCGACGAGGCAGGCGAAGACATAGACGGCCAGGAAGGTCGGGTAGTCGATGCCATGGCCGCCCGGCAGAAGGACGAAGAGCACGGCCGCCGCCGCGCAGACCTCGGCCGCGCCGAGGAACATCTGGCCGAGCGTGATGGCGAGGCCCGGCAGCGGCAGGTTCCAGCCGCGGACGCGGATGGTGCGCTCGCCGCTCGCGATCCAGAGCAGATAGCCGATGGTGCCAGCCGCGACGGCCGCGCCGACCGCCTGCACGACGAGGGGCGAGGTGCGCGCCAGCATCGCGACCGAGGGCGTGGCGTAGAACAGGCTGACGCAAAGGATGGCGCCCAGCCCGAGCCAGAAGGTCAGGCCGGCGATGACGGTGAGGCTCGCGACCTCGGAGGCGCGCACGCCCTTGGGCGAATAGATCCAGTAGCGCACGGTGCCGCCGGTCACGATCGGGAAGCCCAGCGTGAAGGAGACCGAATAGCTGGTGAAGGAGGCGAGCGCCGTCGTGCGATAGGGGATCGACAGGCCGAGCCGTTTCAGCGCCAGCGCGTCATATCCGGTCAGCAGCAGGTAGCTCAGGGCGGTGAAGCCGCAGGCCAGGCCGAGCTGGCGCAGGCTGGCATTGGCGAAGGCATTGGCGAGTTCGCCGGGCTCGATCTCCCGGACGATGTACCAGAGCACCACCAGCGAAGCGCCGAAGATGACGATGCTGGCGAGCGGACCCAGCCACCACCAGCGGCTGCGCCGACGCGGCGGCATTCCAGGCTCGAGCGGGCCGAACGACATGCGCACTCATGGTCGGTTCTGGCACCGGGGCGAAGAGCCGGCAGCGCCGATTGCGGGCACGAGGCGCAGGTGGCCCCGGCCGGAGACATAGCGCCTGCGCGCCAATCCACAAGGCGGGTCGGCGCGACGAATACGCGCCATGACCCGCGCGCGGGGGTGCCTCATCCGGCCTTGCGGAACACCCGCAGCGTCTTGAAGGACGCCACCTCCTCGACCGGGGCGGTCTTCGCCCAGTCGGCGATGATCGGTTCGGCCGTCGCATAGGCGAAGGAGCCGGTATAGAACAGCAGGTAGCCACCGGCATCGGTCTGGGCCGTGAAGAGGTCGATCACCTCGCGGTCGGTCAGCGCGCCATAGGCGTCATTGGCCTCCGTCCTGAACTCGCAGGCATGGAACAGGGTGACGATGTCGAAGCGCGGCAGAAGCTTGGCATTGCTGGTATAGATGTCGCCGAAATAGGCGCTGTAGGTCTTGGTGATGGTCGGGTTGCCGGTCGCGAGCTTGACGAAGGCGTCGTATTCCTTCGGCGAGGCGGTGATGCCCAGCACCGTGCAGTCGAGCTCGGGCTCGGCGCAGCGGATGCCGACATAGTGATGGCCGCCGGTACCGAAATGGTAGACGCGCTGGCCGGTGAGGCCGAGCTCCTCCAGCCATTCGACGAAATGCACGTCGCAGGGGCACTGCTCGACGCGCAGGCCCCAATAGACGTCCCAGATGTTCATCGCGGCAGCAGTCATCGTCTCGGGCTCCAGAAGGCGGTGAGGGTCATTCGGCAGGTCCGGCATGCGCGGGAGCTGCGAGGGGGGAGGCCGCTGGATCGGCGGCGGCGGGGCGTGCCGCCATCCGCACGACGCCGCCGGCGCGCTTCAGCAGCAGGCGGTGGGTCGCGGCCTCGGCGAAACCGGCGCCCTGGCCGAAAGCGATGATGATGGCCTCGGGCCGCGCGGCGCGCAGATGGTCGAGGAGTTCCAGCGCGGCGTCGGTGTCGAAGGCGCTCGTGGCCTCGTCCAGCAGGACGATGTCGGGCTGCTCCAGCTCGGCCCGGGCCAGCGCCAGGCGCTGTCGGTCGCCGGTGGCGAGTTCCCGGTCCCAGTCGCGGGTTTCGTCGAGCATGGGAGCGAGCGAGGACAGGCCGTAGCGCCGCAGGACCGTCTGCAGCTGCTCCTCCGGCAGGGTGCGGCCGGTTTCGAGGACGGCGCGCAGGCTGCCCTCCGAAAGGTGCAGCTTGTGCGGCACGGCCGTGACGAAGGCGCCCTCCGGAAGCCGGATCTCGCCGCGCCCCCAGGGCCAGAGGCCGGCGACGGCCTGGATCAGCGCGGCCTTGCCGAGGCCGAGTTCGCCCGAGATGTGCAGGGTCGTCCCGGGCGTCAGCGCACAGGAGATGTCGGCGACGAGGGTTCGCCCGTCGCGGTCGATCAGGGTCACCTCTTCGAGATGCAGCAGGCCGTCGGCGCTCGGCGCGATCGCGAGATGCTCGCCCGGCGGCTCGTGGTCGACACGCTCCAGCGCGTCGGCCAGCTCGTTGACGCGCCGGGCCGCCGCCAGCCATTCGGCGATGCGCATGAAATTGTCGAGGACCCAGTTGAAGGCGTTTTGAACCATCACGAAGGCGGCTGCGACCTGCACGACGCCGCCCAGGGACATGTCTCCGGACAGGTATTTGGGCGCCGCCAGCAACAGCGGCACCACCGGCACCAGCGCACCGCTGCCATTGGTGATCCAGGTCAGCCGGCCGCGCTGGCGGATCATGGCGAGCCAGCGGCCGACGAGGCTGTCATAGGTGCGCGCGACGGCGCGGCGCTCGCCCGCTTCGGTGCGGGACAGGGCGATGGTCTCGCCATGGTCGCGGATGCGCATGAGCGAGAAGCGCAGGCGCGCCTCGCCCTCGTTGCGGGCGGCGATGAGGCCGGGCAGCTTGCGACCGACGATGGTGATCAGCCCCGAGACCAGCACGGCATAGACGATCGCGGCGAGGACGAGATAGGCCGGGATCACCACCGTCGTGCCGCCCGCCTCGACGGTCAGCGAACCACCGATCTTCCAGAGGATCTCGATGAAGGTGATGATCGTGATGACGGCCGAGAGCAGGCCGATCGCGAAGTCGACCACCGGCTCCGTCGCCCAGCGGACGTCGTCGGCAATGCGGTATTCCGGATTGGCGGGCTCGTAGCCGGAGAGGCTGAGCCGGAAGAAGCGGCGCTGTCCCACCCAGGAATCGGCAAGCCTCGCCGTCACCCATTGCCGCCAATGGACCTGGAAGGTCTCGCGGGAGACCAGGATCACCACCCCGAGCCCCGCCACGATCAGCACGAGCACAGGAAAGACCGCCATGGCGATCAGCGCGCTCTCGCTGTCGCGTTTTTCCAGCGCGTCGAAGAACCAGCCGTTCCAGCGGTTGACGGTGACGTTGGCGAAGACGGAGAGAATGATGGCGCTGGCCAGCAGCAGTGACCAGAACCAGGCCCGAGCTGCGGTCCGACCGCTCCAGAAGCCGCCGGTGAGCCGCGCGAAGCGCAGCGCCACCTGCCGGTCCCCCGGTACAGCCTCCCTCCCCGGCGTCTCAGCTGGCGCCCGCACGAACCCGTCATCCCCCACTTGCCGGTTTTCCGGCCCTTGGCGTCAGGCTGGCCTGCGGAAAGTGAACTCGCCATGAACGGGGCGCGCGCGAGGGCCTTTCGCGTTCGATTTCGGCCGAAAGGGCCGCCGCGGCGCGCAAGGCGCGCGCCGCCACAGCCCGGGCGCGGCGGATCAGCCGCCGATGTTGAAGGCCGCCAGCGCCGCCATGTTGACGATGTCGCTGTCCTTGGCGCCGAGCGGCACGATCTGGACCGGCTTGTCGAGGCCGACGATCAGCGGGCCGATCACGGTCGAGCCGCCGAGCTCCTGCAGCATCTTGGTCGAGATCGAGGCCGAGTGGAACGCCGGCATGATCAGCACGTTCGCCGGCCCGCTGAGGCGGCAGAAGGGATACTGCGCCATTAGATCGCGGTTGAGCGCGACATCGGCGGCCATTTCGCCGTCATACTCGAAGTCGACGCGCTGGGCGTCCAGCAGCTTCACCGCCTCGCGCACCTTCTCCGAGCGCTCGCCCGCCGGGTGGCCGAAGGTCGAGAAGGCGAGCATCGCGACCTTGGGCTCGTAGCCCAGCCGCCGGGCGACGCCCGCGGCCTCGATCGCGATCTCGGACAGCTCCTTGGCCGTCGGCATCTCGGTGATGGCGGTGTCGGCGACCAGCACGGTGCGCTCGCGCGACAGCACGATCGAGACGCCGATGACGCGGTGCCCCGGCTTCTCGTCGATGACGCGGCGGACCTCCTCCAGCGCGATCGAGTAGTTGCGGGTCACGCCGGTGACCATCGCATCCGCGTCGCCGAGCGCGACCATGGCCGCGGCGAAATGGTTGCGGTCCTGGTTGATCAGTCGCTGGCAGTCGCGGAACAGGTAGCCCTGCCGCTGCAGGCGCTCGTAGAGATACTGGGCATAGGCCGCGTTGCGCTTCGACAGCCGCGCGTTCTGGACCGAGATGCCCTTGGTCTCGAGGTCGATGCCGAGGAACGTCGCGGTCTCGAAGACGCGCTCCTCGCGGCCGACCAGGATGGCGTGGCCGAGCCCCTGGTTGACGAAGGACACCGCGGCACGGATCACCTGCTCCTCCTCGCCCTCGGCGAAGACGACGCGCTTGGGATAGCGCCGGACGCGCTCGAAGATGCGGTTCAGCGTGCCGGCGACCGGGTCGCGCCGGGCCGAGAGCTGCGCCTTGTAGGCGTTCATGTCGACGATCGGCTTGCCGGCGACGCCGGTCTCCATCGCCGCCTTGGCCACCGCCATCGGCACGACCTGGATCAGCCGCGGATCGAAGGGCACCGGGATGATGTAGTCCTTGCCGTAGCGCGGGCGGGAGCCCTGATAGGCGGCAGCGACCTCGTCGGGCACGTCCTCGCGGGCGAGCGAGGCCAGCGCCTCGGCGGCGGCGATCTTCATCTCCATGTTGATGGTCTTGGCACGCACGTCGAGCGCGCCGCGGAAGATGAAGGGGAAGCCCAGGACGTTGTTGACCTGATTGGGATAGTCGGAGCGGCCCGTCGCCATGATGGCGTCGTCGCGCACGGCATGGACCTCCTCCGGCGTAATTTCCGGATCGGGATTGGCCATCGCGAAGATGATCGGGTTCTTCGCCATCGAGGCGACCATCTGCGGAGTCACCGCGCCCTTCTGCGACAGGCCGAAGAAGGCATCCGCCCCGTCCATCGCCTGGGCCAGCGTGCGCCGGTCCGTGATGGCGGCATGGGCCGACTTCCACTGGTTCATGCCCTCGGTGCGGCCCTGGTAGATCACGCCCTTGGTGTCGCAGAGGATGACGTTGTCGGGCTTGAAGCCCATCGCCTTGAGCAGCTCGGTGCAGGCGATCGAGGCCGCGCCGGCGCCGTTGATGACGAGGCGCGTCGTCTTGACGTCGCGCCCGGTGAGATCGAGCGCGTTGATCAGGCCGGCGGCGGCGATGATCGCGGTGCCGTGCTGGTCGTCATGGAAGACCGGGATGTCCATGAGCTCGCGCAGGCGCTGCTCGATCATGAAGCATTCCGGCGCCTTGATGTCCTCGAGATTGATGCCGCCGAAGGAGGGGCCGAGATAGCGCACCGCCTCGATGAACTTGTCGGCATCCTCGGTGTCGACCTCGAGATCGATCGAGTCGACGTCGGCGAAGCGCTTGAACAGGACCGCCTTGCCCTCCATCACCGGCTTGGAGGCGAGCGCGCCGAGATTGCCGAGGCCGAGGATGGCGGTGCCGTTCGAGATCACCGCGACGAGGTTGCCCCGCGCCGTGTAGTCGTAGGAGCGGGTCGGATCCTCCGCGATCGCCAGCACCGGGACGGCGACGCCGGCGAATAGGCGAGAGACAGGTCGCGCTGCGTCGCCATCGGCACCGTCGCGACGATCTCGAGCTTGCCCGGACGACCCTCCGAGTGGAACAGCAGGGCTTCCTGGTCGGTGAAGGTCGGGCGGGTGCGTTTGATCGGCGGCTGGTCGGGCATGGGATTGTTCTTTTTTGTCGGCGTTTCCTAGGGGACGCGGACCATAGGCAACGGCTCGCGCAGCCACAAGCCGGGCCGGCGTGGATCGCGCATGCGGGAGGAGGCAAAAGGTCGGCGGCCCCGCGGAGCCGAGGGCGGCCCCGCGTCCCGTTTCAGAGCTGGCGGCGCACGCTGGCGACGAATTGCCCGACATAGACGTCGAGCGCGCCGGTCTGCTCCTCGACGGTGCGCGCCGCCTCGACGACCAGACGCGCGGCCTCGCCCGTGACATGCGCCTCGTCACCGACCGAGCCGACATTGCTGGTCACCAGCACCGCATTGCCGGCGACGGCCTGCGCATCGGCGGCGATGGTGGAGGCGAGGTCCGCCTGCCGGTTGACGACGCGGGCGATCACGCCGGCGTTCTGCTCCATGTCGCCCATCGTCCTGTCCATGAAGGCGACGGCGCCCGAGGCCGTCGTCGCCGCCGCCCGGATGTCCTGCAGGGTGGCGGCAATGTCGCGGGTCGCCTTTTGGGTCTGCTCGGCGAGATTCTTGACCTCGCCCGCGACGACGGCGAAGCCGCGACCGGCCGCACCGGCGCGCGCGGCCTCGATCGTCGCATTGAGCGCCAGCAGATTGGTCCGTGAGGCAATGTCCTCGATGAAGCCCAGCACGTCGCTGGCCTTGTCGGCCGCGGTCTCGAGCCCGGCCACGTCGCGCTGCGATTCGCGGACATAGCACGCCGCCTCATGCGCCGAGCGGTCGGCCTGGTCAGCCTGGCGGTTGAGCTCGCGGATCGACGCGTCGATCTCCTCGGCTGCCCGCGCGACGCTGGCGATGCGGCTCGAGGCGCTTTCGACCTCCTGCGTCGCCGCCACAGCCCGGCTGGTCGTGTTGTCGGCGCTGCGCATCATCGCGCTCGCAGCCTCGTGCATGCTGCGGGCCGAGCGGGCGACGTCCCCCAGCGCCTTGCCGACCGTGACTTCGAGCTGACCCGCGAGATCGTCGAGCTGGCGGCGACGCGCCGCCTCGATCTCGGCACGCCGCGCCTCGAGCGTCCGCTCGTCGGTGACGTCGAACAGGATTCCGTCCCAGATCCGCGTGCCGTCCGGCAGCTGTCGCATCGTCGCTTCGCTGCGCAGGGCGACGATGGCCCCATCCTTGCCGTGGTAGCGCAGCTGGAGGCGCCAGTTGTCGCTCGGATCGAAGCCGTTCCGGCAGCTCTCCTCGAAACGCGCCCGATCCTCGGGAATCATCCGGTCGATCCAGACCCGGGCATCGCGCTCGACCTCCTCCTGCTTGAGGCCGAGCAATTCGCCGAGCTGGAAGGAGGCGAAGCGATAGCTGACCCGGCCACCGGGGGAGACGATGCGCTGATAGAGGGTGCCGGGCACGCGCTCCGCCAGATTGCGGAACTGGTAGGCCATCTCCCGGCGGTCGGCGTCGATCAGGATGATCAGCGCGCCCAGTGTCGCGCCAGCCACGTTCACGACCAGCGTCGGCGGCAGCGCCTGGGTCAGGACCGTCCAGATCATCTCGGCGTTCGGCAGCAGCAGCGGCGTCGGGAGCAGGACGCCGCCAGCGGCGAGCGCGATCAGGGGGATGTCGCCCTTGACCATGCTGCGCTCGCGGCGCGGCCTGCGCCAGAAGATCGCCAGCCCGGCGGCCCCGCTCAGCAGGATGCCCACGACGCCCATCACCATGCCCGAGCCGCCCTGCGAATAGCGCAGCAGCGACAACGGCAGCACCGTGGCGCCGGCGGCCAGCGGACCGCCGACGACACCGGCCAGCAGCGCCGCGATGTTGCGGGAACTGACGGTCACGCCGGGCGCGATCAGGAAGGGATGGGTCATGCTGGCGAGGCCCGCCGCCGCGAACAGCAGGCCAACCACGAGCGACCGCGCCAGTCTGTAGCGCTCCAGCCTCGGGGTGAGGACCGTGACCGCGAGCGCCGCCAGCAGGATGAAGGACAGGCTCTCGACGAGGGCGATGATCAAGTCCATCACCCGGCACTCGCCGAGGGCCGAACCGGTCGGCCCGGGACAGGAGAGGGAGGGCCGGGCGAGCGCATCATGACCGGGCGCCTAGAGCCTGCGCCGCAGGCTGCCGACGAACTCGCCGACATAGCGGTCGAGCGAGGCGGTCTGCTCGTCGACGGTGCGGGCGACATCGAGCACGCGCTCGGCCGCATCGCCGGTGACGGAGACCTCGGCGGCCACCGAACCGACGCTCGAGGTCACGGCGGTGGTGCTGCCCGCCACCGCCTGGGCATCGACGGTGATGGTGGAGGCGATGTCGGCCTGGCGGCTGACGACGCCGGCAATCGCACCCGAGGTCTGCTCGATCGTCGTCATCGTGACCTCGATCTGGGCGACGGCGTCGGAAGCGGTCGCCGCGGCGCCGCGAATGTCCTGCAGCGTCGCCGCGATGTCGCGCGTCGCCTTCTGCGTCTGCTCGGCGAGGTTCTTGACCTCGCCGGCGACGACCGCGAAGCCGCGACCGGCCGCGCCGGCGCGCGCCGCCTCGATCGTGGCGTTGAGGGCCAGCAGGTTGGTGCGCGAGGCGATGTCCTCGATGAAATCCAGCACGGAGCTGACCTTGTCAGCCGCGGCACCGAGCCCGGCGACGTCGCGCCGGGTGGTGCGGACATAGCTGGCCGCGTCCCGCACGGTCTGGTCGGCATGGGCGGTCTGGCGCGTCAGCTCGCGGATGGAGGCCTCGATCTCCTCGGCGGCGATCGCGACGCTGCCGACGCGGCGGGAGGCGAGATCGGCCTCGCGGGTCACCTCACCGGCCCGCAGGGCCGTGTTGTGGGCGCTGCCCGCCATCGCGTTCGCCGCGTCATGCATGCCACGGACCGAGGATGCGACCTCCTGGAGAGCCTTGCCGACCTTCGCCTCGAGCTGCAGGGCGAGCTCCTCGACCGCGGCCTTGCGATCCTCGTCCATCTCCTGGCGCTGCTGGGCCAGCGTGCGCTCGGCGGTGACGTCGGTCATGATGCCGTCCCAGCAGATCGACCCGTCCGAGAGACGGCGCGGCGCGGCGTCCGTCCGCAGCCAGATCAGCGAGCCGTCGTCGCGGATGTGCCGCGCCTCGAAGCGCCAGGGCTTGAGGGTGCGCTCGGCCACCGCGGCGGCGTTCGACCTGGCCAGAAACTCCCGATCCTCGGGCACCATCCAGCGCAGCCAGCTCTCGGGGTCGCGCTCGACCTCCTCGCGGGTCACGTCGAGGAACTGTTCGATGCGGGAATTGGCCAGCTTGTGCTGGATCGTGCCGTCCGGGCGCAGGATCTTCTGATAGATCACGCCCGGCATGTTGGCCGTGCAGGCCTCGAGCTGCAGCATCGCCTCGACGCGCTGATGGTCGCTCTTGATGATGAAGCCGATCAGCAGCGCACCGGCGACATTGACCGCCGTGGCCGCCGGTCCCGAGATCACGACCATCAGGTCCCAGGCGCGCGGAAAGGGCACATAGGCCGTGATCATCACCACCGGCATCCAGGCCGCGACGAGGCTCAGGCCGACGAAGCCGCCCATGGTCAGGCTGCGGGCCGTGCGCCTGAGCCAGAGCGAGACACCCAGCCCGATCAGCGCGCAGAGCACCAGGCCGACGACGCCGGCTTCCGTTCCCGAGCCTCCGATGTAGATCCGCGCGCCCGCCAGTCCCGCGGCCGTGATCACGGCGGCGATCGGACCGCCGAGCGGGCCGGCGAGAACGGCGGCGATGTTGCGGAAATCGAGCAGGATGCCGGGCTGGACGACGATGGGGTCGAACATGCTGGCGCTGCCGCCGGCCGCGATGATCACGCCGATGACGATCTGCCGGAGTCGGTGGTAATCCCCGAGCCGCTGCGTCGCCAGCGGCACCAGCACGGCCGCGACGATGAGGTAACCGAGACCCCGGGTCAGTTCCAGTAGCATATCGTCTGGCCTGCTGCGGCTGAGAACGGCATTGCCATGATCTACTGCGATTGCTGCTAACGAATCCTGAACCTTGTTGCGTTGCAGGATCATGCCGCGCGCATCCACACCAAAATGGTCGCGGAACGGGCAGGCCCGGGGCCTCGCGGTTTCCAACCCAGGCCCGAAACGCTAGCGTCCCGGCACCATGCACCGCGCCAGCCCGTCTCTCGCCGATCCGGCCGATCGGCCCGCCACCCCCGTGGCCGCAAGCCGCGAGGACGGCTCGCGCGTCACGCCGATGATGGCGCAGTACATCGAGATCAAGGCCGCCAATCCCGACTGCCTGCTGTTCTACCGGATGGGCGACTTCTACGAGCTGTTCTTCCACGACGCCGAGATCGCCTCGCGGACGCTCGGCATCGTGCTGACCAAGCGCGGCAAACACCAGGGCGACGACATCCCGATGTGCGGGGTGCCGGTCGAGCGCGCCGACGACTATCTGCAGCGGCTGATCGCCGCCGGACACCGCGTTGCCGTCTGCGAGCAGATCGAGGATCCGGCGGAGGCGAAGAAGCGCGGGCCGAAATCGGTGGTGCGGCGCGACGTCGTGCGCCTCGTGACCCCCGGCACGATCACCGAGGAGCGCCTGCTGGAGCCCGGCCGGGCCAGCCTGCTGGTCGCGGTCGCACGGCGGAAGCTCGGCGATGCCAGCGCCCTCTACGGCCTCGCCGCGATCGACATCTCGACCGGACGCTTCAGCGTGATGGAGACGCCGCAGGAGCGCTTGGCGATCGAGTTCGCCCGGCTGGAGCCGCGCGAGATCGTCTGCCCCGACGCGATCCATGACGATCCGGCCCTGCGGGCCTTCTGGCTCGACCTCGGCCTGCCCGTGACGCCGCTCGCGCGCGAGGGGCTCGACGCCGCCTCGGCGGAGCGCCGGCTGAAGGAGTTCTTCGGCGTCGCCACGCTCGACGCCTTCGGTCACTTCAGCCGCGCAGAGATCGCGGCGGCCGGTGCGGCGCTGGCCTATGTCGAGCGGACGCAGTTCGGTGCTCGCCCGCCCCTATCCCCGCCCGTGCGCGATTCCGGCACCGAGACGATGCTGATAGACGCGGCGACGCGGGCCAATCTCGAGCTGACGCGGACCCTGTCGGGCGAACGGGGCGGCAGCCTGCTCGCGACGATCGACCGGACGGTGACGCCCGGCGGGGCACGGCTGCTGGCCGAGCGCCTGGCGGGGCCGCTGACCGACCCACAGGCGATCGCGGCGCGCCACGACGCCGTCGCCGCGCTCGTGGCCGACGGCGCGCTGCGCGAGGATCTCCAGGCCGCGCTCGCCCGCGTACCCGACATCGCCCGGGCGCTGGCACGGCTCGCGCTCGACCGCGGTGGCCCGCGCGACCTCGCCGCGCTCGGCGCGGGGCTGACCGCGGCACGGGCGATCGTCGTCATGCTGCTCGACCGGGCGGCCCTGCCGGCCGAATTGTCGAAGGCCTCGCGCGCCCTGTCCGAGATCGACCCCGACCTGCCGGCGCGGCTGGACGCGACGCTGGCCGAGGAACTGCCGCTCAACCGGCGCGACGGGCGCTTCGTCCGGGAGGGCCATGACCCGGCGCTGGACGAGCTGCGCCTCCTGCAGGTCGATTCGCGCAAGGTGATCGCGCAGCTGCAGGCCCGCTATGCGGCCGAGACCGGGTGCCGGACGCTGCGCATCAAGCACAACGCCATGCTCGGCTATTTCGTCGAGGTGCCGCAGGCCGTCGGCGAGGATTTCCTGAAGGAGCCGTGGCGGGCGACCTTCGTGCACCGCCAGACCATGTCGGACGCGATGCGCTTCTCCTCCGTCGAGCTCGGCGGGCTGGAGGCCAAGATCGCCTCGGCGGCCGACCGCGCGCTGAAGCTCGAGCTCGGCATCTTCGCCGCGCTGCGCGAGGCGGTGCTCGCCCAGGCCGAGCCGATCAAGCGGGCGGCGGCGGCGCTGGCGGAGATCGACGTCGCCGCGGGGCTCGCCGAACTGGCGGCGCGGGAGGGCTGGGTCCGGCCCCTCGTCGATGCCAGCGAGGCCTTCACCATCGCCGGCGGCCGGCATCCGGTCGTCGAGGCGGCGCTGAAGCGCGACGGCAAGCCCTTCGTCGCCAACGAGACGGACCTCTCCCCGCCGGGCGACGGTGCGAAGGGCGGGCGCATCTGCCTGATCACCGGCCCCAACATGGCGGGCAAGTCGACCTTTCTGCGGCAGAATGCGCTGATTGCGGTGCTGGCGCAGATGGGGGCCTTCGTGCCGGCGTCGAGCGCGCATATCGGCATCGTCGACCGGCTGTTCTCCCGCGTCGGCGCGGCCGACGACCTCGCCCGAGGGCGCTCGACCTTCATGGTCGAAATGGTCGAGACCGCCGCGATCCTCAACCAGGCCGGACCGCGGGCGCTGGTCATCCTCGACGAGATCGGGCGCGGCACCGCGACCTTTGACGGGCTCTCGATCGCCTGGGCCGCGATCGAGCATCTGCACGAGGTCAATCGCTGCCGGGGGCTGTTCGCGACGCATTACCACGAGCTGACGGCTCTGGCCGACCGGCTGGAGCGCGTCAGCAACGCGACCGTCCGCGTCACCGAGTGGAAGGGCGAGGTCGTCTTCCTGCACGAGGTCGTGCCGGGTGCGGCCGACCGCTCCTACGGCATCCAGGTCGCCAAGCTCGCCGGGCTGCCCCCGGCGGTGGTCGAGCGCGCCCGGACCATCCTGGGCGAACTGGAGAAGAGCGAGCGGGAGAAGCCGGTCGCCTCGCTGGTCGACGATTTGCCGCTCTTCGCGGCGCCCCAGCGCCGCGCCGCCGCGCCGCCCGCTCTGCCGGCGGAAGACCCGCTACGGCTGGCCCTCGACGGACTCGACCTCGACGAGATGACGCCGCGCGAAGCGCTGGAGGCGCTGTATCGTCTGAAGGGGATCGGCTAGCCGATCCGACGGATGCTCGTGATCGCGCCGAAGCTCTTGGCCTGGATGCGATCGCGGGCCGCGCGCAGCGGTTCGCTCATCACCGTCATCGAATAGGCGGTGGCATGGAGCAGGGTCTCCGGGTCGGTCATGATGCCGACATGGCCCTTCCAGAAGACGAGGTCGCCGCGCCGCAGCCCCTGCAGGGCGTCGTCGAAGGGCACGGGCGCGCCGATATCCCGCTCGAGCATGTCGGAATCGCGGGGCGAGGCGATGCCGGCGGCGGCCAAAGCGAGCTGCGTCAGGCCCGAGCAGTCGAGGCCGAGGCTGGTCTTGCCACCCCAGAGATAAGGCACGTTCAGGAAGCGCTCGGCCACCGTGACGAAGTCGGGCGCGGGCTGGTCCAGCGGCGCCAGATGCGGCGCGAAGACGAAGCCGGTGGCATAGCGGCCGAACTCGGCGAGCGTCAGGAACTCCCCGCTCTCGCCGGCGACCGCGACACCGGCCCCCAGAGACAGCGCCGCCAGCGGCGGCAGCTTCATCGACGGGCCCGGATAGACGAAGGTTCGCAGCGCACTCACGCGGTGGGTCGGCGCGAGCGCATCCGGCCGCAGCGCGTCGTCGGGCACGTAGCCGACATAGCCATCCGAGCGAAGCTGGACCCAGGCCCAGCCCTCGAAGCGCTCGTAGACGTCGACCGCCTCGCCGCAGAGCGCCTCGGTATCGAGCGGGGCGTCGGGCCGCGGCTCACGCCGCAGCGGCGCCGAGGGTGCGGCCACGCGCATCGGCTCGGGGTCGACGAAGATACGCGCCTCGACGAGGCCCTGCAGATGGCGGGCGGCCAGATCGGGGCGAGCCGGCGTGAGCCGGCGGTCGAGCGTCGTGTTCATCTGTCGGGGATCCATCTCAGGGGCGGCGCGCCACCAGCGTCTCACCATCCCGGCCTTTGAGGACGAGGGCGCCGTCGGGGCGAATGTCGAAGCTGCCGACGCCCTCGAGCCGGCGCAGAAGCGCCTGCTCCTGCGCCATCACCGGCGGCTCGCAGGCCATCATCGTCGTGGCGGCGGGACCCAGCGTGAGGCCTTCTCCGGTCAGCGTGTAGGACGTCCGGAAGCGGTTGCACGATCCGTTGCCGGCGAGCCCGCCATCCGCGAGAAACTGCAAGGTCGGCCGGGTTTTGCCGAGCACGCGCTGGCCGCCGATCTGCGTGACCCGCCATTCCCCGGCACCAAGAAGATCACGCGGCTCGCCACCACACCCCCGCAGGACCGGCTGACGCCGCAGGATCGCGACGGTGTCGGGATGGGGCATCCCGCTCATCGTGTCGCGGCAGAGGCGGCGCTCGATCGCGATCCTGGCGGGGCGGCCGTCGAAAACGACGTCGTAGCGCGCCTGCCGGCCGCTCCGGCGCGCCCGCGGCGTGGGTGCCCGCAGCTTTTCGCCGCTCGCCATGTCCAGGGCGATGCTGTCCCGTGCGATGGTCAGCCGCCAGCCCGGCTCCTGACCGCGCGCGGTATAGGGTGGGGCGCCCAGCGGGGCCGCCAGCACAGCAGGGCTCAGGACGAGAGCGACGAGACCAGCGAGCGGGCCGAGGCGGCGTGTCCAGATCATGGTGATTCCCCGACGCAGGCGGCGACCATAAGCGCAACGCGCCATCTTCGTCACCAGAGCCCGCTCAGCCGGCGCCGATCTCGCGCGCCCGCTCGACGACGCGATCGGCGAGGCGCTCGACGGCCAGCGCTCCGGCCACCGTGCGCTGGATCACCACGTTGCGGCGGTCGGTCTCGTCGCGCCGGCGCGTCACCAGACCGAGCTTGCCCATGGTGTCCAGCGCGCGGGTGATGACCGGCTTGGTCACGCCGAGCTGGGCGGCGAGTCCGCGCACGGTGTGCGGCGGCAGCTCCAGATAGATCGTCAGCAGGATCGCCGTCTGGCGGGCCGAAAGGTCGGATTCCCCATCGCGCACCAGGTCGAGATGGACCTGGCGCCACAATCTGAGTGCCTGCGAGGGCCTGATCTCGAGGGGCATGGGCAGGATGGGTCCCGATCGTTACGGACCCGTATCATTAGCGCGCCCCGAAGCGGGCGCAATCGGCTTCTGGCGACAGGCTTAACCGGGCGGGTGAAGCTGCCTCACCAGCGCATAGGTCAGCCGCGCCGCCTGGCACTCGCCGCCCTCGGGCCGGCCGGGCTTGGCCGACGGGGTCCAGGCGTAGATGTCGAAATGGGCATAGGACTCGGTTTTCTCGACGAAGCGGTTGAGGAACAGCGCCGCCGTGACCGAGCCGGCGAAGCTGCCACCGGAGACATGGTTGAGATCGGCGATGCGCGAATCGAGCATGCGCTCATAGGGCGGCCAGAGCGGCATGCGCCAGACAGGGTCGTTGACCGCCTGCCCCAGCCGCGCGATCTCCGCCGCCAGCCCCTCGTCATGGGTATAGAAGGGCGGCAGCTCGGGGCCGAGCGCGGTGCGCGCCGCGCCGGTCAGCGTGGCGAAATCGATCAGCAGCTCCGGCGCCTCCTCGTCGGCGAGCGCGAGCGCGTCGGCCAGGATGAGGCGGCCTTCCGCGTCGGTGTTGCCAATCTCGACGCTGAGCCCCTTGCGGCTCGGCAGGATATCGCCCGGACGGAAGGAGGAGCCCGAGACGGCGTTCTCCACCGCCGGCACGAGCAGGCGAAGCCGCACCGGCAGACCGGCGAGCATGATCATCCGCGCGGCCGCGATCGCCGCGGCCGCTCCGCCCATGTCCTTCTTCATCAGCAGCATGCCCGCCGAGGGCTTGAGATCGAGCCCGCCGGTGTCGAAAGCCACGCCCTTGCCGACGAGGGTAACCTTCGGATGGGCAGGATCGCCCCAGACGAGGTCGATCAGCCTGGGCGCGCGCGGCGAGGCGCGGCCGACGGCATGCACCATCGGGAAGTTGCGGACGAGGAGATCGTCGCCGACGATCGCGGTCACCACCGCGCCGGTCTCGTCGGCGAGCGCGCGGATGGCGCCTTCGATCTCGGCGGGGCCCATGTCATTGGCGGGCGTGTTGACCAGGTCCCGCGCCAGAGCCACGGATCCGGCGATCCGGGCGAGATCCGCGCCGTCGACGCCGTCGGGAAGGACGAGACGCGCCGCGGCGGGCACCGGCTTGCGATAGCGGTCGAAGCGATAGGCCTGCAGCAGCCAGCCCAGCGCGGCGAGCTCGGGATCGCCCGTCTCGCCGGTCAGGACATAGTCGCCCGCCGGAAGCGAGGCCGAGAGCCGCCCGGGGGCGAAGGGATCGCGACGGCGCGCCTCGATGCCCTCGACGCCGAGCAGCACCGCCGCGACGGCGCCCGTGGCATCGGGCAGGAGGATGTGCTGCCCGGGCTGGGCCGCGAAGCCCTGGGCTTCGGCGAAGCGCCGGGCTTCCGGCGCGAGATCGGCCAGCAGCGCCCGCAGGCCGGTTTTCGTGACGCAATGGACGGGGATCGCGGCCGGGGACGCTGCAACGACGAGGCTGTTCACGGGGGAGGCTACCTGATGGGGAGGGCGACCGAGGCCAGTTAAGAATGCGTTAGGGTTAACGTTTTATCACCGGACAAACCACATCGGCCATGGTGGCGAGGCGGTGAGACCCATGTTTTCCAGTCATCTGTCGTTGCCTGTCACGCCATCGGGGGCCCTTGCGCCGCCGCGGCGGCTGTCGCGCCCCACCCTGGCTCTGTCGCTCTGCCTCGCCGGCCTCGCCCTCGCGGGTTGCCAGGGACGCGGGGGGCTTGGGGACATCACCGGTTCCATCGGCGGCAGCGCCACGCAGCCGCGCAGCGCCTCCGACTGGCAGGCCGAGAGCGACCGCTGGGGCAAGCGCTACGAAGCCAATCCGAAGGACCGCGACGCCGCCTTCTACTACGCCCGCGCCCTGCGCTCGCTCGACCAGAACGCCCAGGCGCTGGCCGTACTGCAGAGCGCCGTGCTGACGCATGGCAATGACCGTGCGCTGCTGGGCGCCTATGGGCGCTCGCTCGCCGACAATGGCCGCCTGAAGGAGGCCGACGACGTGCTGTCGCGGGCCCACTCCCCGGAGCGTCCCGACTGGCGCATCCTGTCGGCGCAGGGCACGGTCGCCGACCAGCTCGGCGAGCATGCCCGGGCCCAGCAGATCTACCAGGCGGCGCTGAAGATCGCCCCGGGCGAGCCGACGATCCTGTCCAATCTGGGGCTGTCGCTCGCCCTCTCCCGGCAGTTGCCGGAGGCCGAGCGCGTGCTGCGCGAGGCCGTCGCCGCCGGCCGCAGCGACCCGCGCGTGCGCCAGAACCTGGTTCTCGTGCTCGGCCTGCAGGGCCGCTTCGGCGAAGCCGAGACCCTGGCCCGCCAGGACCAGAGCCCGGCGGAAGCCGCGGCGACGATCGCCTATCTGAAGCGCAGCGTGAGCCAGCCCAACAGCTGGGAGATGCTGAAGACGGGCGGGGCCAAGCCCAGGGCCAAGGCCACGCCCGCGCAGGCGCGCGCACCCGAGCCGAGCGAACCGCAGGGCTGAAACGGCGCGGGCCGAAGCCCGCCGTCGTCCCTCAGAGCGCGGCAGCGGACACCGCTCCGTTCACTCCTCCCTTGGACATCACGATGGGCCACCCGCGTCGGTTCGTCCCGCTCTGCCCGGGGCCGGAGACGCGGCGGACGGCTTGCGCTTCGTCGAGAGAGCGATGCCCTGCCTGCACCGCCACCGCAGAGCCCGCGACAGCCCGACAGCGGGCCGCGAGCGCGGGCGAGAGCCGCCTATTGCAGCTTCATCACCTGGATGACCGCCGGCATCATGATGACGACAAAGAGGACCGGCAGGAAGAACAGGATCATCGGCACGGTCAGCTTCGGCGGCAGGGAGGCGGCCTTCTTCTCGGCCTCCATCATGCGCTGGTCGCGGCTTTCCTGGGCCAGCGTGCGCAGGGCGGTGCCAAGCGGCGTGCCGTAGCGCTCGGCCTGGATCAGCGCCGTCGAGACCGACTTCACCCCTTCGAGGCCGGTCCGGGCGGAGAGGTTCTCATAGGCCTGCCGACGCTCCGACAGATAGGAGAGCTCGGCCGTGCAGAGCGCGAATTCCTCGGCCAGCGGCACCGACTGGCCGCCGATCTCGGTCGAGACCTTGCGAAAGGCATGCTCGATCGACATGCCTGATTCGACGCAGATCAGCAGCAGGTCGAGCGCGTCCGGAAAGGCCAGCTTCATCGACGCCTGCCGCTTGCTGATCTGGTTCGACAGGAACAGCTCGGGCGCCTTGATGCCGACATAGGCCCCGCCGACGGCCATGCCGATCCGGACCATGACCGACTGGCCGAAATCGTTGAGCACGAAGACGTAGAACAGCGTGAAGAGGAACAGGCCGATCGGCATCACCAGCCGGAAGAACAGGAAGGCGACCTCGGCCTGCTGGCCGCGATAGCCCGCCATGGCGAGCTGGTGCTTCGCCGTCTCCGTCCCGAGCCAATCACCCAGTTTGAACTGCTGGACGATGCGGCGCATGAATTCCTTCGGCTCCTGGCGGAGCGAGGTGCGGTCGCCCTGCCGATTGAGCCGGTCGCGTTCGCGGGCGCGGATCTTCTCGCGCTCGGTGGCGACGTTCTTCATGCGCTTCTGGAGGTTCGAACCCTCGGTCAGCGGAATGGCGATGGTCAGGATCGTCGCCGCCGCCGCGATCGCGACGAAGAGCGACAGCAGGAACTGACTGTCGACAGCCTTGTCCGCGATCAGGGAAATCATCGCTGCGGCCTCAGATGTTGAAGTTGATCATCTTGCGCATGACCAAGACGCCCATCAGCATCCAGATGGCGCAGCCGACGAGCGCGAACTTGCCGGCCTGGGTGATCCAGAGCAGCTCGATGTAGCGGGGGCTGGTGAGGTAGACCATGGCGGCGACGGCCGGCGGCAGGCAGGCGATGATGCCGGCGGAGGCCTTCGCCTCCATCGACACGGCCTGGATCTTGTCGCGCATCTTGCGGCGGTCGCGGATGACGCGCGAGAGATTGCTCAGCGTCTCCGAGAGATTGCCGCCGGTCTTCTGCTGGATGGCGAGCACGATGCCGAAGAAGTTCGATTCCGCGCAGGGCATGCGCTCATAGAGCTTGCCGATGGCTTCCGTCAGCGGCAGTCCCAGCGTCTGGCTCTCGATGATGAGACGGAACTCCGTCTTCACCGGCTCGGCCGATTCCGACGCGATGATGCGCAGGCAGTCGTTCAGCGGCAGGCCCGCCTTGATGCCGCGCGTGATCACGTCGATGGCATTGGGGAATTCGTTGCCGAACTTCTTCAGCCGGCGGTTGCGGCAATGCTGCAGGAACCAGGGCGGAACACCCAGCGCCCCGATGAACAGGCCCGCGAGCGCCAGCATCGAATTGCCGCTCAGCACGAAGAGGAGCAGGGCCGTGCCGACCGACGTGGCAGCACTGAAGATGTAGTATTTCTTGCGGTCCCAGGTGAGCCCGGCCTGCTGGATCCGCTGCTCCAGCGTGAGCTTGTTGCGGGCGTTCTCGCGGCTTTCGATGTCCTTGAGGCTCTGGGCGATCTGTCCGCGCTTGATCCGGGCCTGCGCGTCGCGGTCCATGACCCGCGCGGTGACCGGAGCGGCAAACTCCTTGCGGCGCTTCTCGGCGCGGGCCTGCCCGCTGAGCATCGGGTAGAACAGCGCATAGGTGACGCCGCCCGCGGCGATCGTCGCGAGCAGGATGATGGCGACGACGCTCAGATCCATGGCCGTCCCTCCAGGTCCGCGGCGGCGTCAGGCCGCATTGGCTTCGCCCTGCTCGAGTTCGTCGATCGCAGCCGCGAGGCGCTGTTCCTCGCCGTAGTAGCGTGCACGATCCCAGAAGCGCGGCCGGCCGATGCCGGTGGCGCGATGGCGCCCGAGCAGCTTGCCGTTCGCGTCCTCGCCGAGGATGTCGTAGTTGACGAGATCCTGGGTGATGATCACGTCGCCTTCCATGCCCATCACCTCGGTGATGTGGGTGATGCGACGGGAGCCGTCGCGCAGGCGCTGCGCCTGGATGATCACGTCGATCGAGGAGCAGATCATCTCGCGCAGCGTCTTCGAGGGCAGCGAGAACCCGCCCATCGTGATCATCGATTCGATACGGCTGAGGCATTCGCGCGGCGTGTTGGCGTGGAGCGTGCCCATCGAGCCGTCATGGCCGGTGTTCATGGCCTGCAGCAGGTCGAACGCCTCGGGTCCGCGCACCTCGCCGACGATGATCCGCTCGGGCCGCATGCGCAGGCAGTTCTTGACGAGATCGCGCATGGTGACGGCGCCGGTGCCCTCCAGATTGGGCGGCCGGGTTTCGAGACGCACGACATGGGGCTGCTGCAGCTGCAGCTCCGCCGCGTCCTCGCAGGTGATGACGCGCTCGTCGAGGTCGATGTAGTTGGTCAGGCAGTTGAGCAGCGTCGTCTTGCCGGAGCCCGTGCCGCCGGAAATGACGATGTTGCAGCGGACGCGGCCGATGATCTTGAGGATCTCGGCGCCGGGCGGCGAAATCGCGCCGAACTTGACGAGCTGGTCGAGGGTCAGCTTGTCCTTCTTGAACTTGCGGATGGTGAGCGCGGGGCCGTCGATCGCCAGCGGCGGGGCGATGACGTTGACGCGCGAGCCGTCGGCGAGACGGGCGTCGCAGATCGGCGAGCTCTCGTCGACGCGCCGGCCGACCTGGCTGACGATGCGCTGGCAGATGTTCATCAGCTGCGCGTTGTCGCGGAAGCGGATGTTGGTGAGGGTGATCTTGCCGCCGGTTTCGATGAAGGTCCGGGTGGCGCCGTTGACCATGATGTCGGCGATGTCGTCGCGCGCCAGAAGCGGCTCGAGCGGGCCGTAGCCGAGCACGTCGTTGCAGATGTCGTCGAGCAGTTCCTCCTGCTCGGCGATGGAGAGCACGACGTTCTTCAGCGAGATGATCTCGTTGATGATGTCGCGGATTTCCTCGCGCGCCGATTCGCCGTCGAGCTTGGCGAGCTGCGACAGGTCGATGGCTTCGATGAGAGCACCGAAGATCATGCTCTTCATCTGGTAGTATTCTTCGGAGCGCTGCGGCTCCGGGGCGGCGACCGGCGCCGGGCGCCGGGGATCGGCTGCCTGCGGCTCCGGCTGACGCTGGACCGGGGCCGTCGGCGTCGGCGCCCTCACGGCCAGTGCGGGCGCTGCGGCTCCACCGGTGGATCGCTTTCCGAACATCTCAACCCTCTCGCACGCAAACGGCCAGAGCGGGCCGCCCGTAGGGCAACCCGGTCCCGCTCACGGTCCTGTCGACGGTGGCTCCGGCCTGGGGACTGTGCATGATCAGGCCTTGCGACGGAGCTTGGCGACGAGCGGCTCGAACAGGCTGCGCTTGCTGCGCTTGGCCTCGCCACGGCCGGTGAGGCTGCTGGCGATATGCACGAAGGCCTCCGCGATCTTGCCGCCGGCCTGCACCTCCGCGATCATCTGGCCATTGTTGGCCGCGGTGCCGAAGAGCTGCGCGTCGAAGGGAATCGACGTCAGCACGTCAATGCCGAGCGCCTTGGAGAACTCCGCCGCGTCGATCTCCGGCCGCTTGGGCATGCCGACCTGATTGAGCACGAGCTTCGGCCCGGCATCGTTGGGGCGGTTGGCGCGGGCGAGGTCGATCAGGTTCTTGGCGTTGCGCAGCGAGGCGAGCTCCGGCCCCGCCACCACGACGATCTCGTCGGCCGAGATCAGCGCCCGCCGGGCCCAGCCGGTCCAGACATGGGGCACGTCGAGCACCACGCAGGGAACGGTGGCGCGCAGCAGATCGAAGAGCTGCTCGAAGGCGTCCTCCGGCAGGTCCAGCGTGCGATCGAGCATCGCCGGGGCGGCCAGCAGCGCCAGATTGTCGCTGCAGCGGGAGAGCAGCCGGTCGAGCATGTTGGCGTCGAGACGCTCGGGCGCGAAGACCGCCTCGGCGATGCCCTGCGGCGGATCCTGATTGAAGTCCAGGCCCGCGGTGCCATAGGCGATGTCGAGGTCGACGATCACCGTCGAGGCATCGAGGTTGCGGGCGATCGCCCAGGCGACGTTGTGGGAGACGGTCGACGAACCGACGCCGCCCTTGGCGCCCATCACGGCGATGATGCGACCGAGATTGCGGGCGCCGGGCGCGACATAGAGCTCCGACAGCGTCTTCAGCACGTCGAGCGTACTGAGCGGGGCGATGAGGTATTCGCTGACGCCGCGGCGGATCAGGTCGCGGTAGAGCTGGACGTCGTTGACGTGGCCGATGACGATGACCTTGGTACCCGCGTCGCAGCTCTCGGAGAGCGCGTCGAGATGGCCGATCAGGCTGGACGCATCCGCGACCGTCTCGAGCACGATGATGTTGGGCGTGGGCGCCGAGCGGAAGGCTTCGACGGCGGCTGCGGGGCCGCCCATGTGAATGCGCGCATGCGCCTTGTCCATGCGCCGGTCGGCGATGGCGGCCTGCATGGTCGCGGCCACGCCCGGCGTCTCGCAGAACGCCTGCAGGGTGACGCGCGGCAGCGGCGCGACGACGTCCTCGACCGCGCTGCCCGAGACGCTGCCCTGGTCCTCCCCGGCGTTCATCAACGGCCTCCGACGCTGGAGTTGATCTGCGGCGTTTCCTGCCGGTACTGCGTCGACGGATCCTTGCCTTCGCGGATCTTGGCGATGGCGCCCATGCGCTTGGCGATGTCGGGACGACCCTCGCTGCGCGAACGGACCAGATCGATCGGGTCGGCCACCTGGGCGGCGAGCGTCGCCTGGCTGGAACAGCCGAAGTTCCAGTAGGGCTCGTTCGACATATCGTTCTTGAAGCTGGAGACGCCGGTATCGGCCGGCCACTGGCCGCAATCATGCGGCAGCTTGGCCTGCAGCGAGGCGAAGGTCAGGCGGATGGGCGAGGCGAGATTGGCGTCGGAGACCGGATAGGTGCGCACCGACAGGGCATTGCCGGGGATGCCGCCCCGCGCCAGCGCCGAGCGGATGCCGTTGAGCGTGTCGTGCGCCGCCATCTCGCGGCGGGTGCCCGTGGGAACCTCTGCGACCAGCCCGCCCTTGCCCGAGCGGCGATACTCGCGGGCGAAATCCGCGACATCCTCCGCCTGGCGATCGTCGAGCCCGCCGCCCGAACGTCCGACGAAAACGTCGAGCGAGCGTGGCGCGTCGCGCAGCACAATCGGATGCCGCTCACGCACGTCCACGGGGATACCCGTTTCGGCGAGGTCGCGCTTTCCGGAGCAGGCGCCGAGCAGCATTGCCGCAGCCAGGGCGATGCCGAGGCCGAGGGGCCGGGTGTTCTGCTGTGATCGAGCCATCATGGTCTCGCCATTCCTTGCGTGTTCGGACTTCGCCATCGCGACCGGCTTCAGTCGGCGATGAAGCCGACGCGGCCCTTGTAGGCTTGCGGAGCCGGCCCGCCGCCGGTTCCGTAGATCTTGTTCAGGCGCCCGAGCAGGACGGCCTGCGCGTCATGAGCATCGACGAAGCCGTCATCGGGGCGCTGCACCTGGTTGGGTTCCATCGGCTTGGCGATGTAGGGCGTCGCCGTGATCATCAGCTCGGTTTCCTCGCGCTGGTAATCGCGCGAGCGGAAGAGCACGCCGATCACCGGCAGGTTCATCAGGCCCGGGAAGCCGTTGAGCGACTGCTTGGAGACGCGCTGGATCAGGCCGGCGGTCGCGAGCGTGCCGCCGGAGGGCAGTTCGACCGTGGTGTCCGACTTGCGGACCCGGAAGGCCGGGGCGTTGACGACCTGCTGGCTGCTGTTGCGGGTGTCGCTCAGGCGCAGCTGGTTCTCGAAGTCGAGCTCCGTCACCTCGGTCGCGATGCGCATGCTGATCTTGTTGTCCGACAGCACGATCGGGGTGAAGTTCAGGGCCACGCCGATCGGCCGGTACTGGATGCCGAGCGTGCAGAGGCCGGTGCCATCGCAGGAATAGCCGCTGGGAACCGGGACTTCGCCGCCGGCCGTGAACTTCGCGCTCTCGCCCGAGATGGCCGTGACCGTCGGTTCGGCGAGGACGCGCGAGAGGCCGGCACGCTCCAGCGCGCGCAGGGTAAAGTTGGTCGAGTTGCCGATGCCGGCGGTGACGGCGGTCGCGGCCAGGGCCTGCGGCTGCAACGGCAGCGGGTTGTCCAGCGTCGGCATGACGGAGAAGTTTCCGAGCTTCCACTCGCCCGTCGAGTTGATGCCGAGCTGCTTGATCGCCTTGCGCGACACCTCGGAGACGACGACCTTGACCATGACCTGGTCGCGGCCGCGGATCGTCAGCGAATTGATCACCGCCCCCTTGGAGGACGTGAAGAAGCCGGACGAGGTGCCGACGAAGGCGTTGGCGATGTCGACGGCCTGGGTCGCCTCGGAGGCGTTGGCGACGTTGCCGATCAGCAGGATCGAGTTGCCGGCCGGCTTGACCTCGATCTGGGCGCGCGGCATCGCGGTCTTCAGCGTCTGGCGCAGCACGTTGAGGTCGCGCCCGACCTCGATCTCGAGGGCCGTGATCTGGCGACCCTCGCCGTCGATGACGAACATCGAGGTCGAACCGTCGGCGATGCCGATGATGAAGAGCTTGCGGGCCGAGCGGACGACCGCGTTGGCGACCTTCGGATTGGCGACGAAGACCTCCTTGGCGTCGCGCGGCAGCTCGACGATCAGCGAGCGGCCGATCGAGAGATCGAGCTTGCGCGAGATGGCGTGCTCGCTGGTCCCGACATTGAGAACGGGAGCCTGGCCGTTGGGCTGGGCGAAGGCCGGCCCGGCGAGCGCCAGTACGAGGGCGGCGGAGAGGAGGGTACGGTGCCGGTTCACTGGTTCGCACTCCTCATGGTCACGCCATATTTCACGATCGTCATCGCGCCTTCGGCCGTCGGGCCCGTCACGACCTGGCCGGCATCCTTGAGGCTGCGCAGCGAGAGCGAGAGCGTTCCCATCTTCTGGGCGCGGAACAGGCTTTCGGCCTGACCGGGCTCGACCTCGAGCGTCGCCGTCTCGCCGACGACGACCTTCTCGCCGTTGCGCTCCTGGACGTTCTGGCCGATCGCGAGAACGCGGAGATTGCGCAGGATCGTCTCGCTCATGAAGGCGTCGCCCTCGCCCTCGACCGCCGGCCCCTTCACCGTGACGATGACGTCGACGCGATCGTTGGGGAGGATGAAGCCGCCGGCCGTGTTGGCCCCGCGGCTGTCGGTCGAGATCGCAACGGCGCGCATGCCGGAGGGCAGCACCGCCGAGAGGAAACCGGTGCCGTCGGTCTTGATCAGCTTCTCGCGGCGGATCGGCTCGGAGGCGAGCATGCCGTAGCGCACGACCTGGCCGGCGAGCTCCGTTTCAGCCTGCGGCGCCTCGTCCTTGCGGACGACGCCGGCCGGCACGCTCGAGAGCGGCCAGTCGAGCCAGCGCAAGTCGCCGGCGGCGACGACGTTACCGACGGGAATATCCGCCGCGGCGACGAGGACGGGCACCGTCGGCGCCTGCTCGATCCGCGCTGCGGGAGCGGGGGCCTGCGACGGTTTCTGGATCAGCATGGCGGCGCCGATGCCGGCGACCAGCGCGACCAGGAGAATGATGATGCGGGCGGGACTCATAGCGACTGACCCTCAGCCAAACCCAGTTGGCTCTCGGCGAGGATCGTGCGGCTGGAATCGTCAACTTATGGTTAATCGGACGTATCTTTTTTGAAGGCTGGCCCGGCGTCGCGCCGGCGGCACCCTCACAGCCCCATCGCGGCCCGCCAGAGCGCGCTGTCGGGCAGCACCAGGAGCGCGGCGAAGGCCAGCGCGATGCCATAGGGCACGCCTTCCTTCGGCGAATGCAGCCGGCGGGCCCAGGACCAGCCGGTCGCGACCTGCGGCAGGGGACCGGAGCGCAGCTTGAGGAGGGCGAAGGTGAGCACGCCGCCGCCGATCGCCGCCAGGGTGAGATAGGGCATCAGCTGCTCGAAGCCGAACCAGAGCGCGGTCACCGCCGCGAGCTTGGCGTCGCCGCCGCCGATCCAGCCGGCGGCGAACATGCCGAAGCAGATCACCAGGACGAGACCTCCCGCCGCCAGATGCCAGGCGATCTGGCTCCAGCCCAGCCCGAGCGTGGCGGCGCAGACCGCGAAGGTGGCCAGCAGAACCAGGCAGAGCCGATTCGAGATCGTCATCGAGACGAGGTCGCTCGCCGCGGCATAGGCCATGGCGGCCGGAAACACGAAGAGCAGGGCGATGAACTGGAGCGACATGGACATCCCCTACGGGAGTGGTGATCATGGCGGCGATCCTGCCGCAGGCGCCTCACCAAACCCTTACTGTGGTCGCAGCGATGACGGCGAAACCGGCCGCCTCGAATCAAAACGCCCCGGACGAACCGGGGCGTTTCGGTTTCGCGGTGGCGGGACGTTGCCGCCCCACGCGCCGGATCTTACTTCAGGCCGTTGTTGATGGCCGTGAACTTGGCCGACAGGCTGGTGCCGATGTTCGTCCAGACGGTGATGCAGACGACGGCGATCAGGGCCGCGATCAGGCCGTACTCGATGGCGGTGGCGCCGGACTCATCCTTGGCGAAGCGAGCGAAAACGTTGGTCATGTGAAACTCCTCTTGAACCACGGTTTGACGGCTGCCTTCGCTCTGAAGTGGCTTCGGTCAGCGACAAGATGGACATTACCCCGCCCCCCTTGCCGATCGGTTAAGGCGAAGGAAGAATTCGCCCGATCTTCAAGACATTCGAGCGATGGTTAACGGCAAATTGCCATAGTCACTGACAGATTATATTATGTCACTACATGTTTTTGACAGTTAACGAGCCGTTTTAAGTTTCCCATTCCTGCCCATCAACATGGGGATCGCGTACCTTCGCGCCCCGTTATCGACACGAGAGGCCGCTTGTCTCCCTTGGTCAAGCTGCCGTGGCCGTCGCCAAACCCGCCCGCACAGCCCGATTAGGGTTTGATTCATCATTTTCCGCTTAGCTGTCGATACGGAAATCTTGAGGCAGCGCGATGTTCACTCTCCCGGCCGCCCTTCGGCGCCATCGGCCCCGCTCCGCCTTGACGATCGCCGCGCTCGCGGGAGCCGTCACGGCGCTCGCGCTGGCCGCCGGTCCGACGCAGACCCAGGCGGCGCCCGCCACGGGCACCGTCGAGAGCGTCATCGTCAAGGTCGACCACGCCAAGGTGGTCCGGCTGCCCGAAAAGGCCCAGACCGTGATCGTCGGCAACCCCGCCATCGCCGATGTCGCCGTCCAGAAGAACGGCGTGATGATCGTCACCGGCAAGAGCTTCGGCGTGACCAACCTGATCGCGCTCGATGCGGCCGGCACGCTCCTGGCGGAATCCCTCGTGCGCG
This sequence comes from Bosea sp. RAC05, assembly GCF_001713455.1. Taxonomy (NCBI): domain Bacteria; kingdom Pseudomonadati; phylum Pseudomonadota; class Alphaproteobacteria; order Hyphomicrobiales; family Alloboseaceae; genus Allobosea; species Allobosea sp. RAC05. Next base: position 532,986 of record NZ_CP016464.1, on the reverse strand, counting down.
TGGGCGCGGATTCCGATTCCGTCCTGACCGTGCAGCGGGGACTCGAGCGCGAGAGCTATTCCTGCACACCCGTCTGCCAGCCGGCGGCGCAACTCGGCGACGCGCAGAAGTATTTCGGCGAGGTCGGCTCCCAGGCCAGCACCCGCAATGGCGCGGCGCTCGGCGCGAGCAAGCGCTGAAACTCGACGCCACAGGGTTAAGCATCCGCTAACCGCGATTCGACCGCACCTGCGACCGGTCTAACGGATCGGCAATTCTTTGCCCGTAAGAGTGGAAGCGTCATCTGACCGATGCCGCTTCCAAGGAGCCAACAGGCGAAAGCCGGCCCGAGGTTGCGCGGCAGCGACCTGCACGCGACAACGGGACCCGGACGGCATGACCGACCCCTCCACCATCGATCCCCCGGCGGCCCCCGCGCCTGTCGCGGCACGCCGTGCACGGTTCCGGCTGCTCGGCCGCTTCCGCCGGTCGCAGGAGGGTGCGACCGCCGTCGAGTTCGCCTTCATCTCGATCCCCTTCCTGATGCTGCTCGTCGCCATCCTGGAAACGGCGCTGCTGTTCTGGACCAGCCAGGTGCTCGAGGAGGCGGTCTCCCAGACCTCGCGGCGCCTGCTCACCGGCGAGGCGCTGACGCGCTACACCGGCAATGCGGCCACCAACACGCAAGCCTTCAAGAATGACGTCTGCGCCAATGCCCCGGGCCTCGTCGACTGCTCGAAGCTGGTCATCGACGTTCGCGCCTACACCTCCTTCGCCAATGCGAAGAACGGCACCGACGGCACCAATCCGATCTCGGCCGGCGGGCTGAACACCACCGGCTTTGGCTACAATGCGCCCCAGCCGCAGCAGATCGTCGTGGTTCGGGCCGTGCTCGAATACCCGCTCTACTTCACCTACTGGAGCGCGAGCCTCGCCAATATCGGCTCCGGACGTCGTGGCATCGTCGCCTCGACGACCTTCCGGACCGAGCCCTTCAACGCGCCCGCGCCATGAGGTTTCCAATGACGCGCGTCTTTTCCCTGCGCCGCAACCGGGCGGCCCTGCGGCGCCTGACGCGACGCTTCCGCGGCAATCCTCGCGGCGTCGCCGCCGTCGAATTCGCGATGATCCTGCCGGCGATGCTGGCGATCTATTTCGGGATCGTCGAAACCGGCCAGGGCGTCATGATCGACCGCAAGGTCACGCAGCTGACGCGCTCGCTGGCCGACCTGACCGCGCAGTCCACCACCATCTCCAACACCGAGATGAGCAACATCTTCGATGCGGCGCAGACGGTGATGATGCCCTACACCACCGTCAGCCCGAAGATGTCGGTCCATCACATCGTCGTCGACAGCGCCGGCGTGGCAAAGGTGTGCTGGAGCGAGCAGCGCAACTCGACCAAATTCGCGCGGGGAACCACGGTCACGATCCCCGCCGATCTGCGCCTGCCCAACAGCTCGCTCATCATGGCGCAGGCGAGCTACGACTTCACGCCCGTCGTCGGCTGGCTCATCCAGGGCGGCGCGATCTCGATCGGCGGTGACCCGATCTATATGCGCCCGCGCCTCGGCAAGGCCGGCGGCACCGCCAGCATCGAGCAGGTCGAGCGCTCCGGCGTGTCGATGTGCCCCGGCTTCAGCTGACCGGGACGACGCGCGCGCCCGACCGCCTCAGATCGTCTGGTTGTAGGCGCCGACTTCCGGGTTGAGCCGCAGCACCGCATCGATCGCGGCGAAGACCTCGCGCATCCGCGCATCCGACACCGGGCTCTCGCAGACCACGACGAGCTCCGGCTTGTTCGACGAGGCCCGCACGAGGGCCCAGCTGCCGTCCCGCGTGGTGACGCGTACGCCATTGACGGTGACGACGTCGCGGATCGGCTGGCCGGCGAAGTCCGCCCCTTGCGTCTGCAGCGCCTGGATCGCCGCGGTCACGCGCTCGCTGACCTGGTACTTGATCTCGTCGGCGCATTTGGCGGCCATGGTCGGCGTACCCCAGGTCTTGGGCACGGCGGCGTAGAGCTCCGCCATCGATTTTCCGGGGTTGCGGTCGAGCATGTCGATCACCGCGATCGCCGTGACGAGCCCGTCGTCATAGCCGCGGCCGACCGGGGCGTTGAAGAAGAAATGGCCGGACTTCTCGAAGCCCGCGAGCGCGTTCAGATCGCGCACACGGCGCTTGATGTAGGAATGGCCGGTCTTCCAGTAGTCCGTCCTGACGCCGAGCGCCTGCAGTTCGGGATCGGTGTGGAACAGGCCCGTCGACTTCACGTCGACCACGAACTGCGCGCCGGGATGCAGCCGGCCGAGATCGCGGGCCAGCATGACGCCGATCTTGTCGGCGAAGATCTCCTCGCCATGGTTGTCGACGACGCCGCAGCGGTCCCCGTCCCCGTCGAATCCGAGCGCGACGTCGGCGCCATGCGCCTTCACCGCGTCGGCCATGGCGTGGAGCATCTTCATGTCTTCGGGGTTGGGATTGTAGCGCGGGAAGGTGTGGTCGAGCTCGGCATCCATCGGGATCACCTCGCAGCCCAGCGCCTCGAGGATCTGCGGGGCGAAGGCGCCGGCCGTGCCGTTGCCGCAGGCCGCGATCACCTTGAGCTTGCGGGTGATCTTCGGCCGGGAGGTGAGGTCCTTGAAGTAGACCGCCGGGAAGTCCGGCACGAAGACATAGGAGCCGCCGCCGACGAGATCGAAGTCCCCCGAGAGGACGATCTCCTTGAGCGCGCCCATCTCCTCCGGGCCGAAGGTGACGGGCCGCTGGGCGCCCATCTTGATGCCCGTCCAGCCATTGTCGTTGTGGGAGGCGGTCACCATCGCGACGCAGGGCACGTCGAGCGCGAACTGGGCGAAATAGGCCATGGGCGACATGGCCAGCCCGATGTCGTGAACCTTGCAGCCCGCCGCCATCAGGCCGGTGACCAGCGCCATCTTGATCGAGGAGGAATAGCCCCGGAAATCATGCCCCGTGACGATCTCGGGCGCGATGCCCATGCGCCGGATCAGCGTGCCAAGCCCCATGCCGACGGCCTGGACGCCCATCAGATTGAGTTCCTCGCCGAAGAACCAGCGCGCATCGTATTCGCGAAAGCCGGTCGGCTTGACCATCGGCAGGGATTCGTAGGCGAAGGTGTTGGGTGTCAGTTCCGGGAGCGGCTTGGGGAACATCGGGGCATCCATCGCGAAGAACGGCTCGGGGTGCGGGTAGCGCAGCATGGGACGGACCATGTGACGCAAGAACGACGCCAGCCCATAGCGGATCGGGCGCGAAACGCTAGGGGGCGTCGCGCCAACCAGGCGTTGGGCACCGAGGGCGCGGTCAGCCGCGCAGGATCATGCGGCCGGTCTGGACCTCGTAGCCGCGCAGCTTGGCAAGGAAGGAGGTGCCGAGCAGGCTCATCGAAAGCGCGCCTTCGGGCAGGACGACCGCCTCGACATTGCGGACGAGGATGGAGCCGAGGCGGATCTCGCGCAGGGTGACGCGGGCCCCCTTCACCGTCCCGTTGGCGGTGCTCAGCGTCATCTTGTAATCCCCCGGGGAGGGGCGGATGCCCAGCGCGATCGCATCCTTCGCCGTCAGCGCGACGAGGCTGGCGCCGGTATCGACGAGCATCTGCACGCGGAAATTGTCGATCGAGGGATGCACGACATAGTGGCCGCGATAATCGGCCGCCACCGTCAGGGTCGGCGGTTCGGCGGGACGGAACGGCGCGGCCGGCGGCTCGTTCGCCCGCGCCGTGGCCGGGCTTGCGGTCATGCTCGCGGCACTCGGCGCTTCGCCCATGCCGACCCAGTCGGCCAGCCTTCCGCCATATCCCACCGCGCTCAGTGACGCGATCGCCGCGATCCCGAGCGCCCAGACGACCGGATTTTGTGCCATCGGCCTGCCTTTCCCCTGCGTTCCGGCGACGATGCGGCGCAGTTCCTGCGGAAGGGTGAAGACGGGCTGCAGGATGAGGCGCGATCCGGGGTTGTGGATCGACCAATGCGCGACAGGCTTAACCGCGCTTTGCCAGGACCGCGTGAATTGGCCTCGAACGGGCTAGAGGCGGGCTAGAGGAAGGACTGCCCGACCAGGGCCTCGATGGCGTCCCGGCGCGGAATGCTCGGCTGGGCGCCGGCCGCCGTACAGGCGAGAGAGCCGGCGGCGAGGCCGCGCTGCAGGGCGCCCGAGAAGCCGTAGCCGGCGGACAGCGCCGCCGCGAAGGCGCCGGTGAAGCTGTCTCCCGCCGCCACCGTATCGACCACACTGACGACGGGGGCCGCGAGCCGGCGGCGGACGCCGCCATGCCAGCCGACGACACCCTCGGCGCCGAGCGTGACGATGCAGGCGATGCCGAGTTCGCCGTCGCAGCGGCGGGCGATATCGTCGGGCTCCCGCTCGGCCCAGCCCAGCGACTGCGCCAGCACCAGCGCCTCGTGCTCGTTGGCGACGAGCATGTCGAGGCCCGCGAGCAGCGCGGGATCGGGCGGCCCGGCGGGCGCGAGGTTGAGGATGACGCGGCCGCCGGCCTGCTTCATGCGCCGTGCCGCCATGAGGCATTCCGTTTCCGGCACCTCGCGCTGGAGCAGCAGGATGTCGCCCTCGCCGAGCGGCAGCGACGCCAGGGGCGTCGCGCTCGCCTGGGCATTGGCGCCGGCGGCGACGACGATCTGGTTGGCGCCGTCGGCATCGACGGCGATGAAGGCGGCGCCGGTCGGCGCCGCGACGCGCGCGACATCGGCGAGGTCGACCCCGTCCTGCGCCAGCAGCGAGAGCGCGATGTCGGCGAAGGCATCGGTCCCGACCGCGCCGACGAGGCGCACCTGCGCCCCGGCGCGGCGGGCCGCGAGCGCCTGGTTGGCGCCCTTGCCGCCGGGATGGAGAGCGTAGGACGGACCCATCACGGTCTCGCCGGCGCCGGGCAGACGCTCGACCGGGGTGACCAGATCGACGTTGAGCGAACCGAAGACGACGATCATGCCGCGATGGCTCCGGCGAGACGGCGGATGCCGGCGACGAAGGCGGCTTCCGGCGTCGTCACAAGGGCCTGCAGCCCCGCCGCGGCCAGCCCGGCGCCGTAGCTCTCCGCCATGGCGCCCTCGGCGACGAGATGGACGGTGTCATGCCGCCCGAACAACGCCAGCGCGCCCGCGATCTCGTGGCCGACCAGCAGGGCCGAGAGATAGGGGCCGACGGCCGAACCCGGCAGCCGCCCGGCCAAGACCTCAGAGCGGGCCGCGAAGGCGGTGTTGAGCAGGCCGCCGGGGCGCCGCGAGGCGGCAAAGCCCGCCGCCAGGCCGAGCCGTGCGCCCTCCTCGCTTTGCTCCTCGGCGAGACGGGAGAGGATCGAGTTCTGCCGCAGCAGGCCCCAGATCTCGCCGGTCATGAAGCTGGCGAAGCGGGTGATCCGTCCGCCCTCCACGAGGGCCCATTTCGAATGCGTGCCGGGCAGGCAGACGATGCCGTCCGCCAGCCCGAGCCCGACGATCAGGGTCTCCTCGCCGCGCATGACGTCGAAGGCGCCCTCGTCGCAGGAGAGGCCGGGCAGGATCAGCGCAGGCGTGCCGTCGGCCAGCGCGACCGTCAGGCCGGCCGCGGCGATGGCATCCGGCGAGGCCGGGCATGGCACATAAGCCGCCTCGACCCAGCCATTGCGGCTGCCGACCATGCCCGCCAGCACGATCTGCGCCTCGGGCGCCATCCGGCGCAGGTCGCCGGCGATGGCCTCGAAGGCGGCCGGGAAACCGCCTGCGGGAACCGACTGGATGCCCTGGTCGGCGCTGCGGCGCTCCAGAACCTCGCCGGCTGCCGAGATGAGGAAAGCGCGGGCGCGGGTCGTGCCCCAGTCGAGCGCGATCAGGGGTCTGGGCATGGGGAAGGCTCCGGGACCCCCTCCCCCTCGTGGGGAGGGGCAGGGGTGGGGGGCGAACGACCGGGTGACAGTTGCACCACCAAAAGCGCTGGATCAACCGTTCACGCCTCGATGCATGCGAGGTGCTCCGCCTTTACGCCCCCACCCCTAACCCCTCCCCACAAGGGTGAGGGGAATAGCCTCACGACGCGAAGAAGACCGTCTCGTTCTCGCCCTGCAGATGGACATCGAAGCGGAAGCTGCCGTCAGGCTGGCTCGTCGCGATCAGTGTGTGGCGCCGCTCGGCCGGCACCAGCGCCAGCACCGGATCGGCGGCATTTGCCGCTTCGCCTTCGAAATAGATCCGCGTCGTCAGCCGGGTGAGGAGGCCGCGGGCGAAGACGGAGAGCGAGAGATGCGGCGCCTGCATCGTCCCGTCCGGTGCGGCGACAGGGCCGGGGCGGATGGTCTCGATCTGGAACGTGCCCTCGGCGGTCGCCTCGATGCGGCCGAAGCCGGTGAATCCGGCATTGCCGGCGGCGTTGTAGCGGCCCTGCGCGTCGGCCTGCCAGGTTTCGAGCATGGCGTCTCCCACCGGGGCGCCGTCGCCGTCATAGACCGTGCCGACAATGCGGATGCGCTCGCCGGCGACACCCTCGGCCGCGACGGTCCCGGTGGCGAGCTCGCTGCCGCCATAGGCGCGCGGTGTCAGCGCATAGGCGAAGAAGGGGCCGATGGTCTGCGACGGCGTGATGCCGAGGGGGGCCTGGGCCGTTTGCGGATCAATGCTCATGCGGTTCCTCCACCGGCGTCGCGTTGCGGCCGCGCAGGACGATGTCGAACTGGTAGCCGAGCGCCCATTCCGGCTCGGTCGTGGCGAGGTCGAAGCGCGAGACGAGCCGATCGCGCACCTGAGCGTCGGTGATCGACTGGAAGATCGGATCGTATTGGAACAGCGGATCGCCCGGGAAATACATCTGGGTGATCACCCGCGACAGGAAGCTCGGCCCGAAGAGCGAGAAATGGATATGGGCCGGGCGCCAGGCATTGTGATGGTTGCGCCAGGGATAGGCGCCGGGCTTGACCGTGACGAAGCGGTAGCGCCCTTCGGCATCCGTCAGGGCCCGGCCGGCCCCGGTGAAGTTGGGATCGAGCGGCGCCGGATGCTGGTCGCGGACATGGACATAGCGCCCGGCCGCATTGGCCTGCCAGATCTCGATCAGCGTATGCGGCACCGGCCGGCCGTCCTCGTCGAGCACGCGGCCCGAGACGATGATGCGTTCGCCCAGCGGTTCGCCGACATGCTGGCGGGTCAGGTCGGAATCCCCCGCAGCGACCGCCGAATGGCCGAAGACCGGGCCGGTCGTCTCCGAGAGGGTGTGGGGCAGCAGGATCAGTGGCTGCGACGGCGCGCGCTTCACCGTCGAGCCATAGGCCGGCGAGGCGTTCGCCGGATGCGCAGCCAGGCTCTCGCGGGGATAGATCAGGCTCATGCCGCCACTCCATGGGCTTGCTTGGTGCGGATGTGGAGATCGCGCAGCACCGACAATTCCTGTTCGGTCGCAGCCGGCGTTTCCGCGACGTCGGGCGCGAAGCGCAGCGGCCAGCCGCAACCGGCCTGGACCTGCTCGCGCGTCACGCCCGGATGCAGCGAGACGACGGTGAGTTCCGCGGTTTGCGGATCCGGCTCCAGCACGCAGAGATCAGTCATCACCTTGGTCGGACCCTTCGTCTTCAGGCCGAGCGCGGCGCGGTCACCCTTGCCCTTGCCGTGGCCGAAGGAGGTGATGAAGGGCAGCCTGTCGACGAAGGCGCGGGTGCCCATCGCCATGGTGATGAAGATCTGGCCGCAATTGCTGGCGATCTCGGGCGCGCCGCCGCCGCCGGGCAGCCTCACTTTCGGAGCGTCGTAGGGGCCGACGACCGTGGTGTTGAGATTGGCGAAGCGGTCGATCTGCGCGCCGCCGAGGAAGCCGATGGTGATGCGCCCGCCCTGGAGCCAGTAGCGGAACATCTCGGGCACCGCGACGGTGGTCAGCGCGGTGTCGCAGAGCTCGCCGTCGCCGATCGAGAGCGGCAGCACGCTGGGCCGCGTCGAGAGCGTGCCGGATTCGTAGATCAGCGTGATCTTCGGCGCATGGGTGAGGCGGGCGAGGTTGCAGGCGGCCGAGGGCGCGCCGATGCCGACGAAGCAGACGTCCTGGTTCGTCAGCAGGCGCGCCGCCGCGATGGTCATCATTTCGGTCGGGGTCGCGGTCATCAGGCTGCCTCCCTCTGCGGCTGCGCATGGCGGGCGAAGGCATCAGGCCCCTTTTCCAGCACGTTTTCCTTGATCCAGGCCAAGAAGGTCTCGCGCTCGCGGGCGATCTTGTCCCAGGCGATGTAGAAATCGTTGGCCCGCTTGTAATAGCCATGGGCATAGGACGGGTAGGCGCCGCCCGGCACACGGGCGATTGTCGTGACGGCCCAGGAGGGCAGGATCACCGCGTTGGCGTTGCGCGGGCCGAAATCGTCGACGATCTCCTCGACGGTGACGAGCGAGCGCTTCGCCGCCAGGACCGCCTCCTTCTGCACGCCGACGATGCCCTCGAGCAGGACATTGCCCTCGCGATCGGCCTTCAGCGCATGAATGATCGCCGCATCGGGGCGGATCGCCGGCACCGTCGCCAGCACCTCGCCGGTATAGGGGCAGGTGACCGAGCGGATCTGCGGATTGACGCTCGGCAGATCGACGCCCTTGTATCCGCGGAAGACGGCGAAGGGCAGGTTGGCCGCGCCCGCCTCATAGGCGTTGGCCATGGCGGCGTGGCTGTGCTCCTCGATCTCGAGCCGGTGCGGCCAGCCGTTCTCGACCGCGTCGCGGAAGCGATGCAGCGAGCCGACGCCGGGATTGCCGCCCCAGGAGAAGATCAGCTTTTCGGCGCAGCCGGTGCCGATCAGCTGGTCGTAGATCAGGTCCGGCGTCATCCGGATCAGCGTCAGGCGGCGCTTGCCCTGACGGATCGTCTCATGCCCCGCCGCATGGGGGATCAGATGGGTGAAGCCTTCCATCGCGACGGAACAGCCATCGCTCAGGACCGCCTCGATTCCCTGCGAGAGGGAGACGAATTCCGCCACCTTGACATCTCCTCATAATGTGCGTTTATCGCACAACGTTTTCAAATTCGAACTTTATGATCTGGCAGGCGGGTGGTCAAGGATGACGGAAGAGGCGCCGGACCGTGACCATATGGCGGCCCTCGAAAAGGGGCTGGCGGTGATCGAGTGCTTCGACGCCGCGCATGACAAGCTGACCATCGCCGACGTCGCGCGCGCAACCGAGCTGTCGCGCGCCGCCGCACGGCGCTGCCTGCTGACCCTCGCCAAAATCGGCTATGCCGAGTTCGACGGCAAGTTCTTCCGGCTGACCCCGCGCGTGCTGCGGCTCGGCCACGCCTGGCTGGCCTCAGCCGCCCTGCCCCAGCTCGTCCAGCCCTTCCTCGAGCGTCTCTCCGAGGAGACGCATGAATCCTCCTCCGCCTCGCTGCTGGACGGGCACGAGATCGTCTACATCGCGCGCTCGGCGCAGCGACGGATCATGTCCGTCGGGCTCTCGGTCGGCACGAGGCTGCCGGCCTTCTGCACCTCGATGGGCCGGGTGCTGCTGGCCGCGCGCGACCCCGCAGACGCCCGCGCGCGCATCCTGGCGGGCCGGCCCCGGGCCCTGACGCCGCACACCGTCACCGACCCCGACCGGCTGGCGGAGATCCTGGCAGCGGTGCGGGCGCAGGGCTACTGCATCGTCGACCAGGAACTCGAACTCGGGCTGATCTCGATCGCCATGCCGCTCATCAACACGCGCGGCGAGGTGATCGCCGCCTTCAACCTCTCCGGCCAGGTCCAGCGCAGCTCAGCGGAGGAGATGGCGGAGCGCTTCCTGCCCGGCATGCGCCAGCTCCAGGCGCTGCTGCGCCCGCTGGTCAGCTGAGGACGACACCATGCTGGAGCTGAAGGCAGGGCCGCTGCGGGCCAGCATCCATCCCGAGATCGGCGGCCTCATCGCCGCGCTGGAGTGGCAGGGGCGGGATGGGCGCCTGCATCCGCTGCTGCGGGCGCCGGCGGGTCTGGCGCCCTCGACCGCCGCCCCCAACCGGATGGGGAGCTGGGCGATGGCGCCCTTCGCCAATTGTGCCTTCGACCGCATCATCGACGATGGCGCGCAGCGCATCGCACTACCGGACAACCGGCTGGGCGGCGGGCACTGCATTCATGGCTTCGGCTGGGAGTCGGACTGGGTCGTACTCGGCCATACCGCCGGCCATACCGTGCTGGAACACCGACGCGAGGCCGGTCCCGACCCGTATCGCTACCGGGTGACCCAGACAATCGCGCTGGATGAGGCCGGTCTGACCGTCAAACTCGCGCTGACCAACGAGGCGGACCAGGCCCTACCCTACGGCCTTGGTCATCACCCCTGGTTTCCCGCGGCGCCGGATACGCGGCTGCAGATGACGGCTCGCGGGGCGCTACTGTTCGGCGGCGAGGGCTATCGCGCCACCGGCTCCCGCCTCCTCGACGGCGGCGGGCCCTATGCGGAGGGCGCCGTCTTCGCGACGGGCGGCGAGGTCGCCTGGAGTTTTCTCGGCTGGGACGGGACGGCGCGGATCGAGACGCCCTCGACCGGGCTCGCGATCGTGCTGACGGCGAGCGAGAGCCTGCGCTGCCCGGTGGTCTGGGCGCCGCCGGGCGCGGATTTCCTCTGCGTCGAGCCGCAGAGCCACGCCATCGGCTCGCCGAGCGAGAGGGCGGCGCGCGAGGTGGCCCCGCTGACGCGGCTGGCTCCGGGCGAGACGCTGGAAGGCTGGCTGCGGATTGCGCCGGAGGCTCTGTGAGCCTGGCTCAGCGCCAGCGCGGACCGGTCTGATAATAGCGCTGCAGGTCGTAGGGCTGGTAGCCATAGGCGCCGGCCGGCAGGGCGGGACGCAGGAGGATCTGCTCGCGGGCGGCATCCCAGTTCGGCGCCTTGCGCTGCTGGGCGACCGCCGATGACGGCTTGCTCTTGGCCTTGGCGATCTTGGCCTTGCTGCCGCCCGAGGCCTTGGCGAATTGCGAGAGATTGTCGGGCGCGGCGCCATTCAGCGCGATGCGCGTCTGACTGGACCCATGCTTCTTGACCAGAGCGAAGAGCTTGGCCGCGTTGGCCGGGTGCAGGCGGATGCAGCCATGCGAGGCCGGACGCCCGAGCGCGCCAACCGCAGTCGTGCCATGGATGGCATAGCCGCCGCGGAAGAACACGGCATGGGGCATCGCCCCACCATATTTGCGCGAATACCAGTTCTTCTCCAGGCGAGTCGGGCGGTAGACGCCGTTGGGCGTGCGATAGCCCTTGCGGCCCGAGGAGATCGCCCAGTTGTAGCTCTCGCCGTCCGTGGTGGTGACCTGGATGCGCTGGGCGGCGATGTCGACGCGGACATCGACGCCGGCCTGGGCCGAGGCGACGCCGACGAGCGACAGGAGGACAGCGGCCAGCAGGCCGTACATGCGACGCATCACACCACTCCGAAAACACGCAACCGCTGAACGCCTCGGCCTTGTCCTGCGTCCGGGATCGGGCCCGGAGCGTCGGCCATTGCCGATCAGCAAACGCCGACGCCCGGCGCTTGTAAAGCGCGCAGCCGAAATGTGGTTTCCGGACCGGCCCCACCGGACGCTCCCGCGGCTTTGCGGGGAGCGGCGGCGGGTGTAGCAGGAGGCGTCGCATTCCTCCCGACCTCCCGCCTTCCCGGGTCTCCATGCTCGACATGCTCCTGCCGGCCGGCGTCGCGCCCGCCATCGCGCTGCTGCTGATCGCCGTCAGCTTCATGACCTCGGCCTTCACCGCCGCCTTCGGCATCGGCGGCGGGGTGGCGATGCTGGGTGCGCTCGCCGGCACGGTGCCGCCCTCCGTGGTCATCGCCGTCCACGGACTGGTGCAGGTCGGCTCCAATGTCGGGCGCACCTATGTGCAGCGGGCGCATGCGCTCTGGCCGCTGGTGGCGCGCTTCACCGCGGGCTCCGTGATCGGGGCGCTGATCGGGGCGCTGCTGGTGGTGGAATTGCCGGAGCGCATCCTGCTCGGCCTGCTCGGTGCCTTCATCCTCGTCATGACCTGGCTGCCGAAGCCGCGCATTCCCGGGCTGGCCTCGAGCGGGCTGGTGATCGGCGGCGGCCTCTCGACCATCATCACCATGTTCGTCGGCGCGACCGGGCCCTTCGTGCAGGCGCTGCTGCTGCCGCTCAAGCTGGAGAAGCGCCAGCTGATCGCGACCCATGCGGCCTGCACGACGATCCAGCATCTGCTCAAGGTCTTCGCCTTCGGGGCGCTGGGCTTTTCCTTCTCGGACTGGCTGCCGCTGATCGGAGCGATGATCGTCTCGGGCTTCGCCGGAACGATGCTGGGGACAAAGCTGCTGGAGCGCCTCCCCGAGCGCTGGTTCGCCATCGCGATCAAGGCGATCCTGACCGTCGTCGGCATCGACCTGCTGCGCCGCGCCGCCGGCTTCTGAGCCGGCGGGCCGGTTCGAGCGGCGCCGCACCGGTGGGACGGGTGGTGCCGCGAGGGTGACGGCGGGGCCGAAATCCGGCATAGGCTCGCGCCAGCCCTCCCGGACGCCGGCTTCGCCATGCTCAAGACCCGCATCATCCCCTGCCTCGACGTCAAGGACGGCCGCGTCGTCAAGGGCGTGCAGTTCCTCGATCTCGTCGATGCGGGCGACCCCGTCGAGGCCGCCAAGGCCTATGATGCGGCGGGCGCCGACGAGCTCTGCTTCCTCGACATCACCGCCAGCCACGAGGACCGCGGCATCCTGTTCGACGTGGTGACGCGGACGGCGGAAGCCTGCTTCATGCCGCTGACGGTGGGCGGCGGCGTGCGCAAGGTCGAGGACATCCGCGGGCTTTTGCTGGCGGGCGCCGACAAGGTCTCGATCAACACCGCCGCCGTGACCAACCGGCAGTTCGTCAAGCAGGCGGCCGAGAAGTTCGGCGACCAGTGCATCGTGGTGGCGATCGACGCCAAGCAGGTGTCACCCGAGCGCTGGGAGATCTTCACCCATGGCGGGCGCAACCCGACGGGGCTGGAGGCGGTGGCCTTCGCGCAGGAGGTCGTCTCGCTGGGCGCCGGCGAGCTGCTGGTGACCTCGATGGACCGCGACGGCACCAAGGTCGGCTATGATCTCGGCCTCACCCGCGCGATCGCGGATGCGGTCAGCGTCCCGGTGATCGCGTCGGGCGGCGTCGGCGATCTCGACGATCTCGTCAACGGCGTGCGCGAGGGCCATGCCTCGGCCGTGCTCGCGGCCTCGATCTTCCATTTCGGCACCTACACGATCCCGCAGGCCAAGGCGCATATGGCGCAGGCGGGCCTGGCGATGCGGCTGGACTGAGCGATGACCTTCACCCTCTCCGATCTCGAAGCCCGCATCGCCGAGCGCGCCGCCGCCGCCCCGGACGAATCCTGGACGGCCAAGCTGCTGGCGGCCGGGCCCGAGCGCTGCGCCAAGAAGTTCGGCGAGGAGGCGGTCGAGGCCGTGATCGCCGCCGTCAAGGGCGACCGGGACGAGCTGATCGCGGAAAGCGCGGACGTGCTCTATCATCTCTTGGTTGTACTGAAGGCCCGCGATGTTGCATTGCAGGACGTGTTGAGCCAGCTTGAGGCCCGTACCGTGCGCTCCGGTCTGGCGGAGAAAGCCGCACGCCCCCGTTGACGAGTCGAGGCTAGTCCTGCGTTGAACCTCGAAGCCTGGATAGCGGGCCGCCCCATGGACCAGCGCGCGATGCCCGCCCCGGCCCTTCCCGAACTCGATTCGCCCTATCGCAGCTTCACCCGCGACGAGTGGGCGCATTTGCGCGCCGACACGCCGCTGACGCTGTCGGTCGACGACCTGACCAAGCTGCAGTCGATCAACGACCCGATCTCGCTCGACGAGATCGTGGCGATCTACCTGCCGCTGTCGCGGCTTCTCTCGCTTTATGTCGCGGCGACGCAGGGACTGTTCAAGGCCACGCAGCGCTTCCTGCTGGCAGAGGCCGAGGTCAAGGTGCCCTACATCATCGGCGTGGCGGGCTCGGTCGCGGTCGGCAAGTCGACCACGGCGCGCGTGCTCAAGGCGCTGCTCTCGCGCTGGCCCAACACGCCCAAGGTCGAGCTCGTCACCACCGACGGCTTTCTTCTGCCCAATGCCGAACTCGAGCGGCGCGGGCTGATGCAGCGCAAGGGCTTTCCCGAGAGCTATGACGGCTCGGCGATCCTGCGCTTCCTCTCCGACGTCAAGGCCGGCAAGCCGCAGGTCAAGGCGCCGGTCTATTCTCACCTCGTCTATGACGTGGTGCCGGGCGAGAGCGTCACGGTCGAGCGGCCGGACATCCTGATCCTCGAGGGGCTGAACGTGCTGCAGCCGAGCCGGATGCCGAAGGACGGCACCGTCATTCCCTTCGTCTCGGACTATTTCGACTTCTCGGTCTATCTCGACGCCGACGAGAACGACCTGCACCGCTGGTACGTCAACCGCTTCATGACGCTGCGCCAGACCGCCTTCCGCGACCCGCGCTCCTTCTTCCGCAAATATGCGGAGATCGGCGAGGACGAGGCGCTGTCGATCGCCGAGGACCTCTGGACCGGCATCAATCTGCCGAATCTGCAGGAGAACATCCTGCCGACCCGCCAGCGCGCCAGCCTGATCCTGACCAAGGGGGCGAGCCACCGGATCCAGCAGGTCGCGCTGCGGCGGCTCTAGGGCGATGGCGCTGGACGCAACCCAGACCCGCTTTTTCGACATGCCGCGCTGATGGAGGCCTTCTGGTCGCTGGCCGGAATGGCGGGAGCGGCCTTCGTCGCCGCGACGCTGCTGCCGGCCCAGTCGGAGGCCGTCTATCTCGGGATCCTGGCGGCGAGGAGCGCCGATCCGCTCGCGCTGTTCGTCGTCGCCAGCCTCGCCAACACGGCCGGTTCTGTCGTGAACTGGTGGCTGGGACGTCTCATCGCGCGTCATGGCGTCGAGAAACTGCCGCAGCGCCTGCGGCCGGACCCGCTCCGCTTCCGGCAGGCCCAGGGCTGGTTTTCACGATTTGGCTGGCCCTCGCTGCTCTTCGCCTGGCTGCCGCTCGCCGGCGACCCGCTGACCTTCGTGGCGGGCACCCTCAATTTCCCACTGGGACGCTTTATTCTGCTGGTCCTGGCGGGCAAGGCAGGCCGATATGCGATGCTCTGGGCGGGCTGGACAGCGCTGACCTAAGGTCATAACGCAACCTGTGCGGCGTTGCGCGGCGTGTCGGCACAGGCTACCAGCGGGCGCCCATTTCTGGAGATCTGATCATGAGCATCAAGCGCATCGCCGTCGGCCCGCGCATGTCCAAGGCCGTCGTCCATGGCGACACCGTCTATCTGGCGGGCCAGGTCGCCGACAAGGCGGCGGGCAAGAGCGTCGCCGAGCAGACCGCGGACATCCTCGGCATCATCGACGGGCTGCTGGCCGAGGCCGGCACCGACAAGAGCAAGCTGCTGATGGTCAACATCTGGCTCTCCGACATGTCGACCTTCGCCGAGATGAACGGCGTCTGGGACAAGTGGGTGATCGCCGGCCAGACGCCGGGCCGTGCCACGGTCGAGGCCAAGCTCGCCGCGCCGCAGTTCACCGTCGAGATCGCGGTCATCGCCGCGAAGTGACCGCCTGGCGGCCCCGGCCAGCGGGGCCCGTTGGGCATGCTGCGACAGCAGGAGACGGGAGGTGGCCACATGACCTCTCAGGATGACATGTCCGCCATGATCGCGCGGGTCGCGGACCGGCACGACGTGCCGCTCGCGGTGCTGCTCGCCGTCATGGCCAGCCTGGTCAGGAGCGGCGTCCGGCCGAACCTCGCCAGGCTGGAGCAGCTCCTCGGCCGCAAGGCCCGTGAGGTCGTGGCCCTGCGCCGCCGCCTCGACCAGGCAAGTCAGGACGCGGCCGTCGGCGAGGCGCGGCGCAAGGCCGCGCGCGCCCTCGAGAGCGGGCAGTTCCTCGAGGTCGAGCGGGCGCTGGCGCAACTCGAACTGCATTTCTTCGGCGGCATGACCGATCTATCGACGATGCCGTCGGACCGGCGCATCGCCGCCGGCGAAACCCGCAGCGACCGCGCGGCCACCGCCCTGCTCGATCTCACGCCGGCCGCCTGCAAGGAAGCGGCACAGCGCTATGCCGAGGCGGCCGCCATCATCGGTACGGCGAATCTGGATCGCAGCCGCGAGTTCGCCCTGCGCCAGGGCGATTCGCTGGCGCGGATCGGCGAGGATTTCGCCGACCCCGCCGGTTTCGAGGCGGCGATCGCCCATTTCCGAACCCTGCTCTCGCGGCTCGACAACTTCGACGACACCATCGCCTGGGCGACCGCGCAGGAACGCCTGGCGCGCGCGCTGGCGGGGCTGGCGCAACTGACGGGCGACGACAAACGGCTCGACGAGGCGCTCGCCTGCTGCCGCACGGCGCTGGAGGATCTGCGCCACGACCAGGCCCCGCTGCTCTGGCGCGCGCTGAAGATGCGCTTCGGCCGCATCGCCATTCCGCTCGGGGACCTGCGCGAGGACGACGCCCTGCTGGAGGAGGCGGTGTCCTGCCTCGCCACCGCGCTCGCCCGCTGGAGCCGGGACGGCGACGAGGTCCGCTGGCTCGAGGCCGAGCAGCTGATTTCCCGCGGCCGTGCCGCGCTCGGACGGCGCACGAGCGACCTCGCTCTGCTCGAGCGCGCCTTCAACGGCTTCAACCGTGTCGCCAAGACCGTCGACCGCACGCGCGAGCCGCTGCGCTGGGCCGAGTTGCAGGACCAGATGGGCGGGGTTCTGGCCGCCATGGGGGAGCGCTACAGCGAGCCGGTGGTGCTGGAGGAGGCGGTCGCCGCCTTCGGTGCCGCCCTGGAGGAGCGAAGGCGCGAGCGCAGCCCACAGCTCTGGGCGGCGAGCGCCGCCAATCAGGGCCTGGCCTCGATGCAGCTCGCGGCGCGTCGCAAGGATCCGGGCATGGCGCAGCAGGCCTTCATGCAGATCGCCGCCGCCGTCGAGGCGATGCGCGAGGCCGGCCACAGCGCCGATGTCGCCACCCTGCAGAAGAAGCTGGTCCTCGCCGGCAGCCTCGCCGAGGGCATGCGCAAGCGCTGAGGACCTTAGGCCGCCGTGCCGGCCCGGCGCAGATCGGCGAGCCGCTCCAGCGCCGCATCCAGCGTGGCGTCGCGCTTGGCGAAGCAGAAGCGCACCACCGTCCTGACCGCCGCCTGGTCGTAGAAGGCGCTGACCGGGATCGCCGCCACGCCGTTCTCCATCACCAGCTTGCGGCAGAAGGCGACATCGTCGCTCTCGCCCAGCGGCGCGATGTCGACATTGAGGAAATAGGTACCGACGCTCGGCAGCACGCTGAAGCCCAGCCCCGTCAACCCCTGCGCGAACCGGTCCCGCGAGCGCTGGAAGTCGGCCCTCATGCCCTCGAAATAGCCGTCCTCCTTGCCGAGGCCATAGGCCACGGCGGCCTGGAGGTTGGGCGGCGTGGTGAAGGTGATGTACTGATGCGCCTTGGCCAGCACCTTCATCAGCGGCGGCGCGGCCGTCACCAGCCCGACCTTCCAGCCGGTCAGCGAGAAGATCTTGCCGGCCGAGGAGATCTTGACGGTGCGCTCGCGCATGTCGGGGCGCCCGAGCACGGGGACATGCCGCCGGCCGTCGAAGACGACATGCTCCCAGACCTCGTCGCAGATCGCGACCGCGTCATGGCGGATGCAGAAATCGGCGAGGAGATCGAGATCGGCGGCTGAGAAGATCGTCGCCGTCGGGTTCAGCGGGTTGTTGAACAGGACGACCTTCGTGCGCGGCGAGAACGCGGCGGCGAGCGCCTCCTCGCTCAGGCCGAAATGCGGCGGGCGCAGCGTCACGAACTTCGGGATGCCGCCGGCACGGCGCACGAGCGGGACATAGGCATCGTACATCGGCTCGAAGAGCACGACCTCGTCGCCCGGCGAGACCAGCGCCATCAGCGCCCCGGCGATGGCCTCCGTCGCGCCGGAGGTGACCATGATCTCGCTGCCGGGGTCGAGATCGAGCCCCTGCCAGTGCTTGTAATGGGTGGCCGTCGCCTGCCGCAGTTCCGGCAGGCCCATCATCGGCGGATACTGGTTCCAGCCGTCGACGACGGCCTCGGCCGCCTTGCGGCGGACGTCGAGCGGTCCCGGATCGTCCGGGAAGCCCTGGCCGAGATTGACGGCACCCGTCTCGCGGGCGAGCTGCGACATCACCTCGAAGACGCTGGTCGAGAGGGCGGAGAAGATCGGGTTCATCGCGGTTCGTCAGTGCGGCGGGAGGGAGCGTGCTCCGGCGCCTCTACCACGACGGGGCGGCTGGCACACCCTGCGCAGGCACCGGACGTCGTACAAAAAATACCGAATGATGATTGTTGACATTCATCACTGGTCAGTATTTGATGCTCTCAGCCGGTTCACGACGGGCACCTGCTGCGACTTCGCCCCTTTGGCGCAGCGGGAATTGGCGTGAACCGGTGACCCTCCCTTTCCATGCAGCGCATCGCATGGTTGCCGCCCCGGCGGCCGCCGCCTAATCAGGCGCATGGCCTCGCCCCGCACCCCCGCGCTCATGATCCTCGGCACCGGCTCCAATGTGGGCAAGTCGCTGCTCGTCGCGGGCCTCTGCCGCCTCTTCGCCGACCGGGGCCTGACGGTGCGGCCGTTCAAGCCGCAGAACATGTCCAACAACGCCGCCGCCACATCCGCAGGCGAAATCGGGCGGGCACAGGCGCTGCAGGCGCGTGCCGCGCGCATTGCGCCGCATGTCGACATGAACCCGGTGCTGCTGAAGCCCGAGAGCGAAGCCGGCAGCCAGATCATCCTGCAGGGCCGCGTGGCCGGGCATCTCCCCTCGGGGGATTTCGCACGGCGCGGGGATTTCCTGCCGAAGGTGCTGGAAAGCTTCGAGCGGCTCTGCGCGGGGGCCGATCTCGTGCTGGTCGAGGGGGCGGGCTCGCCGGCCGAGACCAATCTGCGGGCGCGCGACATCGCCAATCTCGGCTTCGCCCGCGCCGCCGGCGTGCCGGCCGTCCTCGTCGGCGACATCGATCGCGGCGGGGTCATCGCCAGCCTCGTCGGCACCCATGCCGTCTTGGACGAGGCCGACCGCGCGATGATCCGCGCCTTTGCGGTCAACCGCTTCCGCGGCGAGGTCGCGCTGTTCGCCGACGGGGTGGAGACGATCCGGCGTGCCACCGGCTGGCCCTGCCTGGGCGTCGTGCCCTGGTTCGCGGATGCCGCCCGCCTGCCGGCGGAGGACGGGCTCGACCTGCGCAGCGCGCCGGCCCGGCCCGGCGCGCGGCTCAAGATCGCCGTCCCGGTCCTGCCCGGCATCGCCAATTTCGACGATCTCGACCCGCTCAAGCTGGAACCGGCGATCGACCTCGTGTTGATGCGGCCGGGCCAGGCGCTGCCCGGCGATGCCGGGCTCGTCATCCTGCCCGGCTCGAAGACGACGCTGCGGGACCTCGCGGCGCTGCGGGCGCAGGGGTGGGACATCGACATTCACGCCCATCGCCGGCGCGGCGGCCATGTTCTCGGGCTGTGCGGCGGCTATCAGATGCTCGGGCGCGTGGTGCGCGATCCGCTGGGCCTCGAAGGTCCGGCCGGCGAGGCCCCCGGGCTCGGGCTCCTCGATGTCGAGACGGTTCTGGAAGGCCGCAAGACCGTCCGCGAGACCGGCTTCGTGCATGTCGCCAGCGAGGCCGCCGGCCAGGCCTACGAGATCCATCTCGGGCGGACGGAGGGGGCCGATCGTGCGCGGGCGCCGTTTCGGGTCGACGATCGCGGCGAGGGCGCGGCGAGCCCCGACGGCCGCGTGGTCGGCAGCTATCTCCATGGCGTCTTCGCCTCGGATTCCGTGCGCGCCGCCTGGCTGGCCGCGATCACCGGCGCGCCGCTGTCGTCGGGCACGAACTACGAGGGCGATGTCGAGGCGACGCTGGACCGGCTGGCGGCGCATCTGGCGCGCCATCTCGACATCGAGGCCCTTCTGGCGCTGGCCCATCGGCGCCCCGCGCCGGGCTGACGGGCCTGTCGCCGGAACCGCGCGAAGAGCGGCGCGTTCTCCCCGGCGAGCGCCCCTCTCGCCGCTATCCGGCACCGCCGCTTAATCCAGATCAATGCACGGCAGGCGACGAAGCGGCATGCATTGAAAAAGCTTATTCACCAGAATGTTGACGAATGACGAAATTCGTCATAGCGGTCGATCTCCCATCCATCTCCGCCGACCCAACAGGACAGGCCCCGCACGTGAATCAGCCCGAGCGCGATACGAGGCAGAGCATCGTCGACACGGCCGAGCGCTTCTTCCGCGACATCGGCTACCAGAAGACGACCGTCGCCGACATCGCCAAGTCGCTGCGGATGAGCCCGGCCAATGTCTACCGGTTCTTCGATTCCAAGAAGTCGATCAATGAAGCGGTACTGGCGCGCTTCAAGGGCGAACTGGAGGAGTCGCTGTCGGTGATCATCGCCGAGCCGCGCCCGGCCGGCGCCCGCCTGCGCGACATGCTGCTGACCTCGCACCGGATCAACCAGGCCCGTTTCGCCGACCAGCAGCGCATGCAGGAGATGGTCTGCGCCGCGATGGAGGAGAGCTGGGACGCCATCCTCGGTCATATCGAGCGTTTCGATGCGCTTCTCAGCCGGGTCGTGGCCGAAGGCGTCGCCACCGGCGAGTTCCGCGCGATCGACCCCGTGGCCGCCACGCAATGCATCCGCACGGCGATGATGCGATTCCAGCACCCCCTGCTGATGGCGCAATGCGAGCGCATTCCAGGGCCCTCCGCCGAGGAGATGATCGCGTTCATCATGGCCGCGCTGGAGGCGCCGAAGCCTGCGGGCTGACGGTCCGGCACGTCCGCGCGGCGGCCGCCGCGTTGACAAGCCGCCGAGGGAGCAGGATACCCCGCCCGTCATGGCCCAATCTTCCAAGCAGAGCTTCAAGAAGCTCGCCGTCATCGCCCACGATCTCGTGGCAACGGCGCTCGCGATCTGGCTCGTCTTCGTCATCCGCTTCGAAGGCGTCCAGCTCGAGGAGCATCTGCGCTATCTGCCCCGCTTCCTGCCGGCCTTCGTCGCCTATGGCGGCCTGGTCTACTGGCTGTTCTCGCTCTACCGCTCGAAATGGCGCTTCGCGTCGCTGCCGGACCTGTCGAACATCGTCAAGGCGAGCACGATCCTGACGCTGTCGCTGGTCGTGATCGACTACGTGCTCGTCTCGCCGGATTTCTACGGCGCTTTCTATTTCGGCAAGATCAGCATCGCCCTCTACTGGCTGGTCCAGATCGCCCTGCTCGGCGGTCCGCGGCTGGCCTATCGCTATTTCAAATTCTGGCGGTCGCGCAGCCATGCCGCCCGCGAGGCCTCGCTGCCGGCGCTGCTGCTGGGACGGGGCTTCGAGGTCGAGATGGTGATCCGCGCCATGGAGGCCGGCACGATGCGCCGGCTGCGGCCGGCCGGCATCCTCTCGCCCCGCGCCGACGATCTCGGCCAGACGATCCGCGGCGTGCCCGTACTCGGCCTGCTCTCGCAGATCGAGCAGATCGCCGGAGACGCCGCCGAGCGCGGCGAAGGGTTCCGGCGGATCGTCGCGACTCCGAGCGCGCTCCTGCCGGACGCCGAACCGGACAAGTGGCTGGCGCGGACCCGCAAGCTCGCCCTGCCGATCTCGCGCATCGACAGCCTGGGGGAAGGCGGCGCACGCGATTCCGAGCTCGCCCCGCTCGAAATCGAGGATCTGCTCGTCCGCTCGACGGTCCGGATCGACCGCGAGCGGCTCGGCACCTTCCTGAAGGGCAAGCGCGTCATCGTCACCGGCGGCGGCGGCTCCATCGGCTCCGAGATCTGCCTTCGCTGCGCCGCCTTCGGTGCCGCCGAACTGCTGATCGTCGAGAGTTCGGAGCCCGCCCTCTTCCAGATCACCGAGCAGCTCAGCGTCCAGGAGCATGCCACGGTCGTGTCCGGCGTCCTGGCGGATGTGCGCGACCGGGACCGGATCACGGCCCTGTTCACCGCCTTCGCCCCGGACATCGTGATCCATGCGGCGGCGCTCAAGCATGTGCCCTATCTCGAGGCGGATTGGAGCGAGGGCGTCAAGACCAACATCTTCGGCTCGGTCAACGTCACCGACGCGGCGATCGCGGCCAACGCCAAGATCTTCGTGCTGATCTCGACCGACAAGGCGATCGAGCCCGTCTCGATGCTGGGGGCGACCAAGCGATTCGCCGAGATGTATGCGCAGTCGCGCGACGCCGAGTTCGTCGCGGCCGCCGCCGGCATGCGCCTCGTCGCCGTGCGCTTCGGCAATGTGCTGGGCTCGGTCGGCTCCGTGGTGCCGAAGTTCAAGGCCCAGATCGCGCGCGGCGGGCCGCTGACCGTCACCAGCCCCGACATGATCCGCTATTTCATGACGATCCGCGAGGCCTGCGACCTCGTCCTGACCGCCGCCTCACATGCCCGGCCGGATGGTGTCGAGGCGGAGCGGGCCGCGGTCTATGTGCTGAAGATGGGCCAGCCGGTGCGCATCATGGACCTGGCCGAGCGGATGATCCGCCTCGCCGGCTTCGAGCTGGGCGAGGACATCGAGATCGTCGTGACCGGCGTCAGGCCCGGCGAGCGCATGAACGAGATCCTGTTCGCGCGCGACGAGCCGATGGCGGAGACCGGCCTCGACGGCGTCATGGCGGCCAAGCCCGTCTTCGCCAACCGCGCCCGGCTGCAGGGCTGGCTGGCGCGCCTCGAGGTGGCACTGAAGGCGGATGACCGGACTGCGGCGGATTCGATCCTCGACGAGGCGATCCCCGACTTCAGCCGGCGGCATAGTGCCTCGCCAGGCGACGGAGCGCCGGAACCGTCTCGGCTGGCGGCCGCCAGCCGGCCCTGAGCAGACCCTCGGGCCGCGCCACAAGGCTGCCCCCGAGCTTGGCGAAGGCCTCCTCCCGCCCGGCCAGGCGCGCGCCCCAGCGCAGCAGGCCCGTCGGCACGGCGATCAGCCCCGGCCGCCGGTCGAGGCCGGCCCGCAGGGCGGTCAGGATGCCGGCCACGCCGATCGGCGTCGGATCGGCCAGGGTGAAGGCGCGCCGCACCGGGCATCGCGGCGTCAGGGCGAACAGGACCGCATCGGCCAGGTTCTCGACCGCCAGCAGCGAGCGCGGCGCCGTCAGCGCGCCGAGCGGGAGGGGCAGCGGCAGACGCGCCAGCCGGACCAGCGCCGCCATATTGGCCTTGACCCCCGGCCCGTAGACCAGCACCGGACGCAGCGCCACCCAGTCCATATCGAGACCGGCAAGCCCCTGCTCGGCGGCGAGCTTGGAGCGGCCATAGGCATCGTCGGGCGCAGGCGGATCATCCTCGCGCAGCGGCGGGCCGTCGAACGCCCCCGTCTGCGCCTTGATGGACGAGATGAAGACGAAGCGCGAAACGCCGGCCCGGTACGCCGCCCGGGCGAGGTCGAGCGTCGCCTGCGTGTTGATCCGCCGGTAAAGCGTCTCGTCGAGGCCCGGCCCGGCATGGGCGAGACCGGCGAGGTGGACGACATGCGACACGCCAGCCAGTGCGGCCGTCCAGTCGATGGGCGCAGCGAGATCGCCGGTGACGACGCCCTCGGTTCCCGGCGGTGGCTCGGCCGCGGTTCTCTGGGCGACGCGGACGCGGTATCCGGCCGCCAGCAGAGCCGCGACGACATGGGGGCCGACGAAGCCACCGGCCCCGGTGACGAGTACGCGCTCACCGTTCATGCCGTTCATGCCGAGGCCGCCGGCCGCGCGAAGCGCCGCAGCAGCCGCGCCGTCAGCAGCACAGCCGCGGCCAGACAGGCGAGCTGCGCCCACAGCGCCGGCAGCAGCAGCGTCAGGCCTGCCAGCAGGACGAGGGCGAGATTGAGCCCGGTCACCTGCGTCACCACGGCCAGGACAGCGTGACCGTTCGTCGTCGCCTGCTGGTAGAAATGCGAGCGATGCGCCTCCCAGACGCGCTCCCGCCGCGCCAGCCGGCGCAGCAGCGTCAGCGTGGCGTCGGCGACGGGGTAGAGCGGCAGGATCAGGGCCGCCGCCAGCGCGCCGTTCCCGGCCAGCCGATAGAGCAGATAGGCGCCGAGCAGCCCGATCGGGAGCGAGCCGACATCGCCGAGGAAGAGCCGGGCCACCGGCTTGTTGAAGGGCGCAAACCCGATGAGCCCGCCGCAGAGCGCCGCCGCCAGCGCTCCCGTCGCCGGATCGACGATCCCGAGGGCGCAGGCGAGCGCGAGCGCGCCGGCCAGCGGCACGAAGCCGGCGACGGTGATCCAGTCGAGCCCATCGATGAAGTTCGTCAGGTTCACGAACCAGATGCCGGCGAGCAGAGCGAGCAGACGCTCCACTGCGAGCGGCAGGGCCGCGGGAAACAGCCGGATGTCGGGCGCGGCATAGACGATGGCGACCGCGACGCAGAGCGCCTGCAGCCCGAGGCGCAGGCCGGGCGAGAGCGGGCGGATGTCGTCCCAGGCGCCCACCACGGCGAGGGCGGCGCTCGCCGCCACGACGAAGGCGAGGCTGCCGAGGCCCGGAACCGGCGGCAGGATGGCCAGGGTCAGGCCGAGCGCGGCGAAAAGGCCGCCGAGGACGGCGATTCCGCCGCCCTGGGGCGTGGGGACGCGATGGCTGGAGCGGGCATTGGGCCGTGCCAGCGCATAGCGAACCAGCAGCGGCCGCAGCAGCACGCAGAGCAGCGCCGAGACGGCGGCGGCGACCGCCAGGACCAGAAGGAGAGCGAGGGGCTGGGGCACGATGCAGATGAACCGGAACGATGTCGGGCCATCCCTAGAGCATGACGAAGGTCAGTGGGAGCCCAATCCCGCCCGCGAGGGCGCCGTCGCGCTTGCGCCTTGTCCGAATCGGCACAAAGAGGGAACATGTGGGATGTCCATCATCGATCTCCCCCTGGATCGGGCCCCGCGTCGGCCCGACATCACCCGCAGCGTCTGTCGCGGTGCCGCCCGGCACCTGCGCGAACGCGGCTATGCGACCATCACCGAAATGACCTTCGCCAACGGCCGCCGCGGCGACATCGTGGCGCTGTCTCCTTCAGGCGACCTGCTGGTCGTCGAGGTCAAGTCCGGCATCGAGGATTATCGCATCGACGGCAAATGGCCGGATTATCGCGATTATTGCGATGCCTTTTGCTTCGCCGTGGCGCCGGAGTTCCCGGCCGAGATCCTGCCCGAGGATGTCGGCCTGATCGTCGCGGACGGCTATGGTGGCGCGCTGATCCGCGAGGCACCGCGCCATCCGCTCGCGCCGGCCCGGCGCAAGGCGTTGACCATCGCCTTCGGCCGGCTGGCGGCCGCGCGGCTGGCGGGATGGGAGGATCCTGCCGCGCCGCGATGAGACGGCGAAGCGGGCGCCAGCCGTCAGCGCGGCGCGCGCTTGGCGAGAATGCGCTGCAGGGTGCGGCGATGCATGCCCAGGCGTCGCGCGGTCTCGGAGACGTTGCGGTTGCACAGCTCGTAGACGCGCTGGATATGCTCCCAGCGGACCCGATCCGCCGACATCGGGTTTTCCGGCGGCTGGGGCCGCGCATCGCGCGCCGCCGCCAGGGCCGCGTGGATCTCGTCGGCATCCGCCGGCTTCGCCAGGAAATCGAAGGCCCCGAGCTTCACGGCGCTGACGGCGGTGGCGATGTTGCCGTAGCCGGTCAGCACGACGCCGCGCGCCTCGGGACGGCGTTCCTTCAGCCGGGCGATAACGTCGAGCCCGTTGCCGTCAGCGAGCCGCAGATCGATCACCGCGAAGGCCGGCGCCCGATCGTCCACCGCCGCGATACCGGCGCTGACACTATCGGCGATGCGCACGGCATAGCCCCGGCTTTCCATCGCCCGGGCGAGCCGGGTCAGGAAGGGCTTGTCGTCATCGACGAGCAGCAGCGACATGTCCGCCGCCGCGGCGACCGGGAGCTGTTCGGTCAGCATGTCCTGAATCATCATATCCTCCGGCCCGGCTCTGTCCCGGAGACCTCGGCCGCAAGGTGGGCCGCGCTGAGGGCTGGACGGGCGTTCATGAGCCAACTCTATGTAGGATCGCCGGTTCCGCCTTGTTAGGGCCCGCCGGCGGCACCTCGATCTCGAAAGCCTCGCGCAGCCAGATCATGCGCACGCAGGCGCCGGTGGCCGGCGCGGGAAGGTTCGAAAACTCGATCGAGGCCCCGCCGCGCTCCAGCAAGGTCTTGGCGATGAAAAGGCCGAGCCCGAGGCCCCCGCCCGCCCGCGTCTCGCTGGCGCCGTTGGTGAGATAGGGATCCCCGGCCCTCAGCAGAACGTCGGGCGGGAAGCCCGGGCCGTCATCCGCAATGGTGAGCATGACCTGTTCCTGGTTCCATTCGGCCGTGATCGTCACGGTCGAGCGGGCGAAGTCGACTGCGTTGTCTACGATATTGCCGAGCCCGTAGATCATGCCCGGATTGCGGCGGCAGACCGGCTCGGGCTTCTCGCCGATCATCACGATCTCGAAGGGCACGCCGAAGGGGCGCTGCGGGCCGGCCGCCTCCTCGATCAGCAGGCGCAGGCCGAGCCGGTCGAGCGGGCCGCCATCGTCATCCTGCAGCGAGGCGAGCTTGCCGAGGATGCCGCGGCAGCGCTCGACCTGCTCGCGCAGCAGCGCGATGTCGTCGGCCATCTCCCCGTCCGGCGGGGCCAGCCGCGCCAGTTCCTTGGCGACGAGCGCGATGGTCGCGAGCGGCGTGCCCAATTCGTGGGCAGCGGCAGCCGCCAGCCCGTCGAGCTGCGAGAGATGCTGTTCGCGCGCCAGAACGAGCTCTGTCGCCGCCAGGGCGTCCGACAGATCGCGCGCTTCCTTGGCGACGCGCCACGCATAGATCCCGGTAAAACCGAGGCCGAGCACGAGGGCGACCCAGCTGCCGATCTGGTAATGCGGGGGCAGAAACGGCCGGTCCGGGCCCGCCCAGGGCAGCGGCAGGTGGACGAGGGTGACCAGTGTCGCCGCCGCGATGGCGATGACGCCGAGCAGGAGGGTCCGCTGGGGCGGCAGCGCGGTGGCCGAGATCATCACCGGCGCCAGCAGCAGGATCGAGAACGGGTTCTGAAGCCCGCCGGTAAGGTAAAGCAGCACCGAAAGCTGCACGATGTCGAAGGCGAGGAGCGCCGTCGCCGCGCCGGGCTTCAGCCTGTGGCTGAGCGGAAAGCGGATGCGCAGCGCGATGTTCAGCCAGGACGAGACGGCGATCGCCGTGAAGCACCAGCCGAAGGGCAGCGAATAGCCCAGCCCGAAATGCACGCCCGCCACGGCGAGGCTCTGCCCGGCGATGGCGAGCCAGCGCAGGCGCACCAGCGTGTCGAGACGCAGGTGACGATTCACGCGGCCGAGGGCGAGTGTCGTAACGTCAGACGAGGTCATGACTGTGTCTGAACCATGGGCGAGGCGAGGGTCAAGCGCGGCCCGCCGGAGCACGACAAACTGGGGGCAATCGTCATGAGAGTGAAATCTTAGCCTTTTGAAGGGTTGAATGAGAACAAATTAGGCATAGGCTGCGTTCATGTTGCGGCGCGGCATTGACGCTGCGCCGAAAGGATCGAGTTCGCATGTACGGAGCCGCCATGTCGTTCGCTTACCATGCCTATGAAGCGGCTCACATGATGCTCAGCCCGGCCCGGAATGTCTCCGACGCGCTGCATCTCGCCTTCCGCAATCCCGCCAACCCGCTGACCTACACGCCGATGGGGCGGACGATCGCTGCTTCCTGCGAGCTGTTCGAGCGCACGACGCGTCGTTACGGCAAGCCGGCCTTCGGACTGGCGGAGACCACGATCAACGGCGTCAAGGTCGCGGTCGAGGAGCGTGTCGTCTGGGAACGCCCGTTCTGCCGGATGGTCTATTTCGACCGCCGTATCGAGGGGCGGCGCAAGCCGCAGCCCAAGGTGCTGATCGTCGCCCCGATGTCGGGCCACTATGCCACGCTGCTGCGCGGCACCGTCGAGGCCTTCCTGCCCGGGCACGAGGTCTACATCACCGACTGGATCGACGCCCGGCTCGTGCCGCTGATGGCGGGCCGCTTCGATCTCGACGACTACATCGACTACGTCATCGCCATGCTGCAGATGCTGGGTCCGGAGACCCATGTCATGGCCGTCTGCCAGCCCTCGGTGCCGGTGCTGGCCGCCGCCGCCCGGATGGAGGCCGAAGGCGACCCCTGCGCGCCGCGCTCGATGACGCTGATGGGCGGGCCGATCGACACCCGCCGCTCGCCCACCGCGGTGAACTGCCTGGCGATGGAGCGCGGCACCGACTGGTTCCGCCGCAACTGTATCACCAAGGTGCCCTTCCCGCATCCGGGCACCTTCCGCGACGTCTATCCCGGCTTCATGCAGCTCTCCGGCTTCATGGCGATGAACATCGACCGCCATGTCAGCGCCCATTACGAGATGTACAAGCACCTGATCGCCGGCGACGGCGACTCGGCCGAGAAGCACCGCGACTTCTACGACGAGTACATGGCGGTGATGGACCTGACCGCCGAGTTCTATCTCCAGACTGTCGAGACCGTCTTCGTCGAGCACGCGCTGCCCAAGGGCACGATGATGCATCGCGACAAGCCGGTGGACTGCACGGCCATCCGCCGCGTCGCGCTGATGACGGTCGAGGGCGAGAAGGACGACATCTCCGGCGTCGGCCAGACCCAGGCCGCCCATGACCTCTGCCCGAACATTCCCGACGACAAGCGCGTGCACTACCTGCAGCTGGGCGTCGGCCATTACGGCGTCTTCAACGGCTCGCGCTTCCGCTCCGAGATCGCCCCCCGGATCGCCGACTTCATGCTCACCCTCGACATGGAGGCCGCCAAGGGCCGCCGCGAGGAGAGCGCCGGCGCCGCCCGCAAGGGGCTGAAGATCGCGAGCTGAGCCCTCGCGGGTCCCGGCGGCCTTCGCGGCCGCCCGGCCGACGCAAGGTGCCGACATGACAACGCCCGCCATCCCGGACGGTCCGGGATGGCGGGCGTCGTCATGTTCGGCTCAGCGGAAGAAGATCAGCGTCTGCAGGATGAAGATCGGGATCAGGATCGCGCCCGACCAGGCCATATAGCCGAAGAAGCTCGGCATCTTGACCTTCCGGTCCTTGGCGATGGCGTAGACCATGAAGTTGGGCGCGTTGCCGATATAGGTATTGGCGCCCATGAAGACCGCGCCGGCCGAAATCGCCGCCAGCGTCAGCGCACCCGTCGTCATCAGCACCTTGGGGTCGCCGCCCGCCAGCTCGAAGAAAACGAGATAGGTCGGCGCATTGTCGAGGAACGAGGACAGCAGCCCCGTCATCCAGAAATAGGCGACCGTGTTGTGGCTGCCGTCGGGATTGGTGACCAGCGCGACGAGGCCCGAGAAGGCGCCGTTGCGGCCGGCCTGCAGCATCGCCAGGACGGGGATGATGCAGACGAAGATGCCCGCGAAGAGCTTGGCGACCTCGAGGATCGGCCCCCAGGTGAATTCGTTGCCGGCCCGCACGGGCTTCGGCGTCAGCCTGAGCGAGAGGCCCGCCAGGGCGAGCAGGACGATGTCGCGCATGACGTTCTGGATCTCGACCTTCGAGCCCAGGATGTCGAAGGCGATGCCCGGCTTCCAGCTCGCCGACATCAGGATCGCGGCGATGACGCCGCCGAGCAGGATGAAGTTGACCTTGCCGTAGAGCTTGATGTCGCGATCGGGCGTCGGGTCCTTGAGCGAGGGCATGCCCTCTTCCTTGCGGTAGAACCAGCTGTCGAGGGCGTAGAACGCAGCCAGCAGGATGACGACGGCGAGCACGGTCTCCGGCAGCAGATGCGTCGTCGTCCAGAAGAAGTCGACCCCGCGCAGGAAGCCGAGGAAGAGCGGCGGGTCGCCGAGGGGCGTCAGCGAACCGCCGATGTTCGAGACCAGGAAGATGAAGAAGACGACGACATGGACGTTGTGGCGGCGGCTGTCATTGGCGCGCAGCACCGGGCGGATCATGATGATCGAGGCCCCCGTCGTCCCGACGAAGCTCGCCATCAGCGTGCCGATCGCCAGCAGGGCCGTGTTGGTCGCGGGCGTGCCGTGCAGGTTGCCCATGATCAGGATGCCGCCGGCGATCGTGAACAGGGCGAAGAGCAGGATGATGAAGGGGATGTATTCGAGCAGGGCGGTGTGGGCGAGGGCGCCGAGCGCCGGCTCGAAACCGCGCAGCGCGACGAGCGGAACCAGAACCAGCGCCGCCCAGAAAGCGGCGAACTTGCCGTAGTTCAGCTCCCAGAAATGCGGGAACAGGATCGGGCCCAGCGCGATCGAGAGGAGCATGCCGGTGAAGGGCAGGGCCCAGAGCACGCCCATCGAGGCTCCGTCGATGCCGCTCGCGGCAAAGGCCGGCCCGGCCGGGAGGCACAGCAGCAGGGCGGCGGCGATCCCAGCGCGACCGATCATTCTCGCCATTCCCCGATCCACTTTCCTGTGGTTGTCGCGCGTTGTCGGGCGACGGTTATACGATGGCCAGGGTGCCTGCAACCGAGCGGATGGCGGGCTGAAGCCGCGGCGGCCGGATTTGCGCGCGACGCATTTCGGGAGAATAATCTTCTCCGTTTTTGCGGACCTCGCGCGATTCGGACCCTGCCATGTGCCGCTTCCTCGCCTATGCCGGCGTTCCCGTTTTCCTCGAGGACCTCGTCGCGGCGCCCTGCCATTCGCTGATCCACCAGTCGCTCCATGCCGCCGAGACCAAGACCGGCACGAATGGCGACGGCTTCGGCGTCGGCTGGTATGGCGACCGACCCGAGCCCGGCCAGTATCGCGAGGTGCGCCCGGCCTGGTCGGACGAAAACCTGCTCTCGATCGCGAAACAGGTCCGCTCCTCGCTGTTCTTCGCGCATGTCAGGGCCGCCACCGGCACCGCCACGACGCGCGCGAACTGCCACCCCTTCGCCCATGGCCGGCACCTCTTCATGCATAACGGGCAGATCGGCGGCTACGGCCTGATTCGCCGCCGGCTCGAGGGGCTGATCCCCGATTCGCTCTATGGCGCGCGCGTCGGAACCACGGATTCGGAAGCCCTGTTCCTGCTCACCCTGTCGCGGATCCAGGACGGGATGGCGCCCGC
Organism: Bosea sp. RAC05; assembly: GCF_001713455.1. Classification (NCBI taxonomy): domain Bacteria; kingdom Pseudomonadati; phylum Pseudomonadota; class Alphaproteobacteria; order Hyphomicrobiales; family Alloboseaceae; genus Allobosea; species Allobosea sp. RAC05. The sequence continues at coordinate 502,029 of NZ_CP016464.1, read as the reverse complement.
CATGGCTCTGGCAGCCTCGCTCGGCGACGCGCTGGCGCTGATGCGACAGACCGGCACGACCGAGCCGCTGCGCTGCGCCGCGGCGCTCTCCGACGGTGAGACGATTCACGCGGTCCGCTGGGCCTCGGACAACAAGCCGCCGAGCCTCTATGTCTGCCAGCGCGGCGACAGCGTCGTCGTCGCCTCCGAGCCGGTGGATGCGGCGCGGGACTGCTGGCAGCCTCTCGCCGACAACACGCTGGTCACGGTGCATGCGGGCGCGGTCGCCATCGCCCCCTTCGAGGTCGCGGTCGCCGCGGCGGCCTGACATCGTCGATTTCGGTCTGGCGGGTGAACCGGATGGCGGGCTCGCGCGATTAAGGATTGGTCGCTGCATCGCGGCTGAACACTTCGCCGCCCCGACCTCATCCCCTCCCAAAGGTGGTCGGGGCGGCGATACCCGCACGCAAGCGGACGCATCGCGCCGTCAAGCGCCGCCACGTCGCGGGCGACCAGCGCCTCAGAGGCCGAAGCCGTCGATCCGGATCAGGAATTGTTTTGAGAGGGAGATGGTGGAGCCAGGCGGAATCGAACCGCCGACCTCTTGAATGCCATTCAAGCGCTCTCCCAACTGAGCTATGGCCCCACTCTCAGCCGGCGGACATGGGGGTCGGCCGGGGTCTTGTCGGTTCCAGATCGCCGGGCTTGCGCCTCGGACCGCCCCGGAACCGGGTCGCCGCGTCAGCGGCGAAGCGCTCTATAGGCGGGAGCGGAGGAAGACTCAAGCGCCGAATGTCGCCTGATCGTCATTCTTTTTCGCCGCTCCGGCGGGAGGGGTTCAGACGTCCTCGTCGCCCTCGATGTCACCATCGATCAGGTCGGCGACGTCGTCGTCGCCTTCCTCGTCCTCTTCCAGGAAGGTGTCGTCATCGGGCGCGACATCGTCTTCGACCTCGATGTCGTCCTCGCTGGTGACGACGACGTCCTTCTCGGACGCCTCGGCATCGGCCTCGTCGAGCGAGACGAGTTCGACGGCGCTGTCGGCGGCCTCGACCTCATCCTCGTCCTCGTCCGGCTTGGCCGCGGCCACAGCCGCCGCCTTCGCCTGCGGCTCGAACATCGAGCGCGGATAGGACTGTCCCGTATACGGCGAGACGATCGGGTCCTTGTTCAGGTCATAGAATTTGCGCCCCGTCGTCGGGCAAACGCGCTTCGTTCCAAGTTCCGGTTTCGCCACTGCGTCGGACCTTCAATCATTCATGTTCTGAAAAGCAGGCGCGTCCGTTAGTCGGGGCGGCCGGCCCTGTCAAATGCTGATTCGCAGGCTGCGGCATGAACATGACCGCAGCGGCGGGATTACCTCGCCCTCGCAAGGCAGCGCGGGGACGAACGCGGGCGTGACGCCTGCCGTGCGGGCATGCTAGGCCACGCCGTTTCCGATCGACCAGCCTGCAGAAGAAGTCAACCGTGGCCCACGCTCACACCCCCGTTCCCGTCTCCGCACGCCGCTGCGGCCCGCTGCGCGGGCGTGTCCGCGTTCCCGGCGACAAGTCCATCTCGCACCGGGCGATGATCTTCGGCCTGCTCGCGATCGGCGAGACGACAGTGACGGGGCTGCTCGAGGGCGAGGACGTCATGCGCACCGCCGCGGCCGCCCGCGCGCTGGGCGCGACCGTCCACCATGACGGGCCGGGCTCCTGGCGGGTCCGCGGCGTCGGTGTCGGTGGGTTGCGCGAGCCGGCCGGGGTCCTCGATTTCGGCAATGCCGGCACGGGCTCGCGCCTGATGATGGGCGTCTGCGGTTCGCATCCGATCACCACGACCTTCGACGGCGACGCCTCGCTGAGGAAGCGGCCGATGCGCCGCATCCTCGATCCCCTCGCCCTGATGGGGACCGTCATCGTCGCGCAGGAGGAGGGCGGGCGCGTGCCCCTGACCCTGCGCGGGCCGCAGGAGGCGCTGCCGATCACCTATCGCACGCCGGTCGCCTCGGCGCAGATCAAGTCCGCCGTGCTGCTCGCCGGCCTCGCCGCGCCGGGCGAGACCACGGTGATCGAGACGGAAGCAACGCGCGACCACACCGAGAAGATGCTGACCCATTTCGGCGCGGAGGTGACGGTCTCGCCCGAGGGCGAGCATGGCCGTCGCATCGTCCTGAAAGGCCAGCCCGAACTGCAGGCGGCGCCGATCGTGGTGCCGGCCGACCCCTCCTCGGCCGCCTTCCCGCTGGTCGCGGCGCTGATCGTGCCGGGCTCGGATGTTCTGATCGAGAGCGTGATGACCAATCCGCTGCGCTCGGGTCTCCTGACCACGCTGCGCGAGATGGGCGCCGATATCACGGTCGAGAGCGAGGCCAACGAGGGCGGCGAGGCGGTGGCGACGCTGCGCGTGCGCGCGTCCGGCCTGAAGGGCGTGACGGTCCCGCCCGAGCGGGCACCGTCGATGATCGACGAATACCCGGTGCTGGCGGTGGCCGCCTCCTTCGCGACGGGGACCACGCGGATGCGCGGCCTGCAGGAGCTGCGCGTCAAGGAATCCGACCGGCTGGCGGCCGTGGAGGCCGGGCTGAAGGCGGCGGGCGTCACCTGCGCGATCGAGGGCGACGATCTCGTCGTCGAGGGCTCGGGCGGAGCGGTCGCGGGCGGCGGCACCGTCGCCACCCATCTCGACCACCGCATCGCGATGAGCTTCCTCGTCATGGGCCTGGCGACGGACAAGCCCATGACGGTCGATGACGGCGCGATGATCGCGACGAGCTTTCCGAGTTTCATCGCCCTGATGAACGGGCTCGGGGGCGAGATCGGATGACGCAACCGGCTGCAGGGCTGGTCATCGCGGTCGATGGCCCGGCCGCCTCGGGCAAGGGCACGCTGGCGCGCCGGCTCTCGGCGCATTACGGCCTGCCCTATCTCGACACCGGCCTGCTCTACCGGATGGTCGCGCGGGCCATGCTCGAGGCCGGGCATGATCTGCGCGACGTGGCGGCCGCCGGCGATGTCGTGTCCCGCTTCGACGAAGGCGCCTTCGCCGAGGAGGCTTTGCGCGGCCGCGAGATCGGCGAGGCCGCCTCGGTCGTGGCGGCGATGCCGGCCGTGCGCAGCGGGCTGGTCGAGCGGCAGCGGCGCTTCGCTGCGCAGGCGGGCGGCGCGGTGCTGGACGGGCGCGACATCGGTACCGTGATCTGCCCCGACGCTCCGGCGAAGCTCTTCGTCACGGCCACGCCCGAGGTCCGCGCCGCACGACGGCAGAAGGAGCTGGCCGGGCGCGGCGAAAGTGCCACCTTCGACGGGATCCTCGCCGATATCCGCCGGCGCGATGCCCGCGACTCGGGACGCAGCGACGCGCCGCTCAAAGCGGCGGAGGACGCCGTCATCCTCGACACCTCAGCCCTGACGATCGAGGAAGCACTCGCAGCCGCCATCGCGATCGTCGAGCGGCGGCGAGCCACAGCCCAGAGCCTTCTCACGGAGCGGTGACCGCCCGCCTTTAAGGCTTGGAACGAATCGAAAGCAGGCGCACAGTTCCGTCACGATGAGATGACGGAGGTGGCGATGCGGCGTTGGCTGTGCGGTCTCTTGAGTCTGGCTGCGGCAGTGCTCCCGGCCGCGGCCCATGCCCAATCGGCGGCCGCCCCCGCCGAAGAGGTCGATGTCGCGCTGGTGCTGGCGGTCGACGTCTCGTTCTCGATGGATCTCGACGAGCTCGCCCTGCAGCGCAACGGCTATATCGAGGCCTTCCGCTCCAAGCCGCTGCACGATGCCATCGCCAAGGGAGCGATCGGCAAGATCGCCGTGACCTATTTCGAATGGGCGGGCGGGCACTTCCAGCACATCGTCAAGCCCTGGACGATCATCGATACGCCCGCCTCGGCCATCGCCTTCGCGGAGGAACTCGGCGAAGCCCAGACGCGGCGCGGGCGACGCACCTCGATCTCGGCCGCGATCGACCTCGGGGTCCAGCTGATCGAGCAGGCGAACGTGGTGCCGCTGCGCAAGGTGATCGACATCTCCGGAGACGGCGCCAACAATGACGGACGCCCCGTGACCGTCGCGCGCGACGAAGCCGCCGCCAAGGGCATCTCCATCAACGGCCTGCCGGTCATGCTGAAGCAGGCGAGCTATTTCGACCTCGACAATCTCGACCTCTACTACAAGGACTGCGTCGTCACGGGACCGGGCGCCTTCGTCATCCCGATCCGCGAGCGCCACCAGTTCGTCGACGCGACGCGCACCAAGCTGATCCGCGAGATCGCGGAGATTCCGCGCGAGAGCGAGGCGCTGGTCCAGAAAGCCCAGTCGACCGGCAGCAACGCCACCTGCCTGGCCGGCGAGCGGCAGTGGCGCGACCGGATGGGGAATTGAGGAGCCTCCGAGCCGTCATGCTCGGGCTTAACCCGAGCATCGAGCGCCCTTCCTTCTCGAGATTCTCGGGTCTGCGCTTCGCTTCGCCCGAGAATGACGGCCGATCCTTCATGTCCCGCGCGGCTTGGCCCGCGTCGTCGGCGGGGCGGCAGCAGGGTCGTCGGGCCAGGGATGGCGCGGGTAGCGGCCTTTCATCTCCGATTTGACCGCCGCCCAGGAGCCGCGCCAGAAGCCCGGCAGGTCGCGCGTGATCTGCACCGGCTTATGGCCGGGCGAGAGCAGTTCCAGCACCAGCGGCACCCGCCCGCCGGCGAGCGCCGGATGCTTCGACAGCCCGAAGAGTTCCTGCACGCGGACCGAAATGGTCGGGCCGGCCTCCGCGCCGTAGTCGACGGCGAGGCTGGAGCCGGTCGGCGCGGTGAAATGGGTCGGTGCCTCGGCCTCGAGTCTGCGCTTCAGCTCCCAGGGCAAGAGCTCCGCCAGCGCTCCGTCGAGATCGCCCGGATCGATCGCCGCCAGCGAAGCCCGCCCGATCAGGTGAGGCGCGAGCCAGAGGGCGGCATCGGAGGCCAGCCCCTCATCCGAGAGATCGGGCCAGGCATCCGTCGCGCCGGCCTCCGCCGCGGCCCGTCGCAGAAACCCGACGCGCTCGCGTAACTGCCGCTGCGCCCTCGTCCAGGGCAGCAGGCCGATGCCGAGCGCGGCGATGCCGTCCGCCAGGACGGTCGCATTCGCCAGCGTCGGCTCGGCCGGCAGCGGCCTCTCGGCGAGGCTGAGGGCGCCGTAGCGCCTCACCGCCCGCACGCGCAGCGCACGGGCGGTCCGGTCGAAGGTCGTCTCGCTGCGGTCCTCGATCGCGAAGGGCGAGAGTCCCTCGGCGACGAGCCAGGCGATGTCGGCTTCCGTGAAGGGCGCGGCCGAGAGGATGCGCGCCTGCTGGGCCGCGCCGGTCATCTCCGCGATCACGAGATGCGTCTCGCGGGCGAGGCGCTGGGCCGCCTCCAGCGTCGCGCCGCGGCCATTGGCGAGGAGATACTGCCCCGAACCGGCGCTGCGTGCCCTGGCGACCCGCTCGGGATAGGCGAAGGCGAGGAGGAGCCCGACGGAGAGGGCTTCGCGGGGGCCGGATGGACCTGCGGCCCGCTCGGCGGCACGGGCCCAGCCCTCGGCGAGGCGGCGCATATCGGCGGCGCGGCCGCCTCTCTCACGCTCCAGCCGGTCGAGCCGCTCCGACAGGTCGATCGCATCGCCGCCCAGGCCGCGCTCGACCAGAAGGGCCGCGATCTGGGCAGCCGCGGCGGCCTGTCCGAAGCGCGCCGCCACCACGACCATGCGCGCGAGGCGCGGCGGCAGCGGCAGGGTCTGAAGGGTGCGGCCTTCCGGCGTGATCCGGCCGTCGCCATCCAGCGCGCCAATGCTGCTCAGAAGGCTGCGCGCCTCCTTCAGGGCCGGCACTGGGGGCGGGTCGAGGAAGGAGAGGCTGGTGGGGTCCGACACGCCCCAGGCGGCGCAGTCGAGCAGCAGCGGGGCGAGATCGGCGGAAAGGATTTCGGGGCGGGCGAAGGCCTCCAGCGCGCCGTTGCCGGCTTCCTCCCAGAGCCGGTAGCAGATGCCGGGTTCGGTGCGGCCGGCGCGGCCGCGACGCTGGTCGCAGGCCGCGCGGCTTGCACGGCGCGTCTCCAGCCGGGTCACGCCGAGATCGGGCTCGTAGAGGGGAACGCGGGCGAGCCCTGAATCGATCACCATCCTGACGCCCTCGATCGTCAGCGAGGTCTCGGCGATGGCGGTGGCCAGCACGACCTTGCGGCGCCCGGCCGGCGCCGGCAGCACGGCGCGATCCTGCTCGGCCTGGTCGAGTGCACCATAAAGCGGCGCGATCTCGACATCCCTGTCGCGGATGCGCTCGCGCAGGCGTTCCTCGACCCGCCTGATCTCGCCCTGTCCGGGCAGGAAGACGAGCTGCGAGCCCGGCTGTTCGGCGAGCGCTCGCAGCACGGCGTCGGCGACCTGGTCCTCGATGCGCTTCAGCGGCTCGCGGCCGAGATAGCGCGTCTCGACCGGGAAGGCGCGGCCCTGGCTCTCGATCACCGGCGCCTCGCCGAGCAATCTGGCGACGCGCGCCCCGTCCAGCGTCGCCGACATCACCAGGATCCGCAGATCCTCGCGCAGGCCTCCTTGCGCATCGAGCGCCAGCGCCAGCCCGAAATCGGCGTCGAGCGAGCGCTCGTGGAACTCGTCGAACAGCACGGCGGCGATGCCCTCCAGCGCCGGATCGTCGAGGATCATGCGGGCGAAGACCCCCTCGGTGACCACTTCGATGCGCGTCTTCGGACCGATCTTCGAGCCCAGCCGGACGCGCAGGCCGACGGTCTCGCCGACGCGCTCGCCCAGCGTCTGCGCCATGCGGGAGGCCGCGCCGCGCGCCGCCAGCCGGCGCGGCTCCAGCACGATCAGCTTGCCGCCCTTCGCCCAGGGTTCGTCGAGCAGGGCGAGCGGCACGCGCGTGGTCTTGCCGGCGCCGGGCGGCGCGACGAGCACGGCGTTAGGCCGGTTGCGCAGGGCGGCCGCGAGATCGCCGAGGACGGCGTCGATCGGGAGGGGCGTGTCGAAGGCGCGCATGACCGGTGGGATGTGACGCAGCCCGCCATCGCGCGCAAGCGCAACCCTCTCGCCAGCCCGCGCGCGTCATGCTAACCGCTCAGCCCATGACCGATACCCAGACCGCCACCGGCCAGGCTCGCATCCAGGCTCGTTTCCAGGCCTGCGCGTCCGAGGGCCGCGCCGCCCTCGTGACCTTCGTCACCGCGGGCGACCCCGACCTCGCCACCTCGGCCGCAATCCTGACCGCCCTGCCCGCGGCCGGCGCCGACATCATCGAGCTCGGCGTGCCCTTCACCGACCCGATGGCCGACGGCATCCCCGTCCAGCTCGCCGGGCAGCGCGCGCTGAAGGCCGGCCAGACGCTGAAGAAGACGCTGGCGATGGTCGCGGAATTCCGGGGCGCCGGGCACGACACCCCGATCGTGCTGATGGGCTACTACAATCCGATCTATGTCTATGGCGTCGAGCGCTTCCTGCAGGATGCGCGCGCTGCGGGCGTCGACGGTCTCATCGTCGTCGATCTGCCGCCGGAGGAAGACACCGAGCTCTGCCTGCCGGCGCTGGCGGCGGGCGTCAGCTTCATCCGCCTGGCGACGCCGACGACCGACGACCGGCGCCTGCCGAAGGTGCTGCAGAACACCTCGGGCTTCGTCTACTACGTCTCGATGACCGGCGTGACCGGCGGCGCGATCACCAATTACGACGCGGTCGGCGATGCCGTGGCGCGGATCAAGCGGCACACCGACCTGCCGGTCGCGGTCGGCTTCGGCGTGAAGACGGCGCAGGATGCCGAGACCATCGCGCGGGGCGCCGACGGCGTCGTCGTCGGGTCGGCACTGGTCGAGCGCGTGCGCCTCTCGCTCGATGCCGATGGCAAGGCCACGGAAAAGACCGTTTCGGCTGTCACCTCGCTGGTGTCGGAATTGGCGGCGGGCATCCGCTCGGCCGCGAAGGCGGCGGCCTGAGGCCACCGGCCTCGCCCGTTGTCCGCGCCCCAACCGTCAGGGACTGATCCATGAACTGGATTTCCGAAGTCGTCCGGCCGCGCATCAAGACGCTGTTCAAGCGCGAGAGCCCGGAGAATCTCTGGATCAAGTGCCCCGATTCCGGGCAGATGGTCTTCCACAAGGATGTCGAGGCCAACGGCTTCGTCATCCCCGGCTCCGACCACCATCTGCGCGTCACCGCGCAGGACCGGCTGAAGCTGACCTTCGACGAGGGCAAGTGGCTCGACGTGCCGCTGCCCGAGGTCGCGACCGATCCGCTGAAGTTTCGCGACGAGAAGCGCTATATCGACCGGCTGAAGGACGCCCGCGCCAAGACCGGCGCGGCGGACGCCTTCAAAGTCGGCTATGGCCGGGTCAAGGGTTTCGCCCTGACCATCGCGGTGCAGGATTTCCACTTCATGGGCGGTTCTCTCGGTATGGCCGCCGGGGAAGCCTTCATCAAGGGCGCGCAGACCGCGATCGAGAAGAAGACGCCCTATGTCGTCTTCGCCGCCTCGGGCGGGGCACGCATGCAGGAGGGGATCCTGTCCCTGATGCAGCTGCCGCGCACCACGGTCGCCATCCGCATGCTGCGCAAGGCCGGCCTGCCCTATATCGTCGTGCTGACCAACCCGACCACGGGCGGCGTCACCGCCTCCTACGCGATGCTCGGCGACATCCACATCGCTGAGCCCGGCGCGCTGATCGGCTTCGCCGGGCCGCGCGTGATCGAACAGACGATCCGCGAGAAGCTGCCCGAGGGCTTCCAGCGCGCGGAATATCTCAAGGATCACGGCATGGTCGACATGGTGGTGCACCGCCACGACCTGCCGGAGACGCTCGCCCGCCTCGGCCGCCTGCTGACGAAGCAGCCGGCCGCGGGCCAGGACGTCAAGCCTGCGGTGCCCGCCGCACCGGTCGCCGAAGCCGTCTGAGGCGGCGGTCGGGATCATGGGGTCGTCCGATACGGTTCTCGCGCGGCTGCTGGCGCTGCATCCCAAGCTGATCGACCTCTCGCTCGGGCGCATCCTGACGCTACTCGAGCGGCTCGGCGATCCGCAGAAGCGCCTGCCGCCGGTGATCCATGTCGCCGGCACCAACGGCAAGGGCTCGACCATCGCCTTCATGCGGGCGATCCTGGAAGCGGCGGGCCTGTCCGTCCATGTCTACACCTCGCCGCACCTCGTGCGCTTCCATGAGCGCATCCGGCTGGGGGCTCCCGGCGGCGGCCGCTTCGTCGATGAGGCGGTGCTGGTCGAGGCGCTGGAGCGCTGCGAGCGCGCCAATGCCGGCGACGCGATCACCTTTTTCGAGATCACCACCACCGTCGCCTTCCTGCTCTTCGCCGAGCACCAGGCCGATGTCGTGCTGCTCGAGGTCGGCCTCGGCGGGCGCTTCGACGCCACCAATGTCATCGCCAACCCGGCCTGCACGGTGGTGACGCCGGTCTCGCTCGATCATGCCGAATATCTCGGCGACACCGTCACCAAGATCGCGGGCGAGAAGGCCGGCATCTTCAAGCGCGGTGCACCGGCCGTCATCGCCCCGCAGGAGCCCGAGCCGACGGCCGTGCTCGAAGCGGTGGCCGAGCGGGTCGGCGCCGCGAAGATTCTGATCGGAGCGCAGGATTTCTCGGTCCACGAGGCCGGCGGCCGGCTGGTCTACGAGGATGGCGACGGGCTCCTCGATCTGCCATTGCCGAAGCTCGCGGGCCGCCACCAGCACGTCAATGCCGGCACCGCGATCGCAGCCCTGCGCGCGGCCGGATATGGCGGCCTGCCGAGTTCCGCCTTCGAACAGGGCATGCTGAATGCCGACTGGCCGGCGCGGCTGCAGCGCATCGCGCGCGGCAAGCTCGTCGAACTGGTGCCCGGCCGGGCCGAACTCTGGCTCGATGGCGGCCACAACCCCGATGGCGGCCGCGTGCTCGCTCAGGCGATGGCCGATCTCGCCGACCGCAACCCCGCCCCGCTGGTGATGATCGCCGGCCTGCTCTCGACCAAGGATGCGGGCGCGACGCTGCGCCATTTCAAGGGACTGGCGCAGATGCTGTTTGCCGTCCCGCTGCAGAACAATCTCGCCGCCCGTCCGGCCGAGGAGGTGGCGGGACTCGCCCGCTCGGCCGGTCTCACCGCCGAGGTCGCGGGCTCCGTCGAGCAGGCGCTGCGCGAGATCGCGGCGCGCGACTGGTCGGCCCCGCCGCGCATCCTGATCTGCGGTTCGCTCTATCTCGCGGGTGAGGTGCTTTCGGCGAACGGAACGCTGCCGGTTTGAGGCCTCAGGGAGACTGCCATGGCGACTCGTCCCTTCGGACCCACCGGCCGCGATGTGCCCGCCATCGGCCAGGGCAGCTGGTATATCGAGCGCGGTGATCGCAATGAGGCCGTCGTGGCGCTGCGGCGCGGGCTCGATCTCGGCCTGACCCATCTCGACACCGCCGAGATGTATGGCGACGGGCGTTCGGAGGCGATCATCGGCGAGGCGATCACCGGCCGGCGCGAGGAGGTCTTCCTCGTCTCGAAGGTGCTGCCGCACCATGCCTCGAAGGCCGGCGTGCGCGCCGCCTGCGAGCGCTCGCTGCGCCATCTCAAGACCGACCGGCTGGATTGCTACCTGCTGCACTGGCGCGGGCCGCATCCGCTGGCGGAGACCTTCGCCGCCTTCGAGGCGCTTAAAAGCGAGGGCAAGATCCTCTCCTGGGGCGTCAGCAATTTCGACGAGGACGATCTGGCCGAGGCGCTCGAGGTGGCGGGGCCGGGCAAGATCGCCTGCAACCAGGTGCTCTATCACCTCCGCGAACGCGCGATCGAGCATGCGGTGATCCCGTGGTGCGAGCGCCACGGCGTCGCGGTGACCGCCTACAGCCCGTTCGGGCATGACGGTTTCCCGGCGGCGGGCAGCCCGGGCGGCAAGCTTCTGGCGGAGGTCGCCACGGCCCATGGCGCCAGCCCGCGGCAGGTCGCGCTCGCCTTCCTGACCCGCCGTGCCAGTGTCTTCGCGATCCCCAAGGCCGGGACGCAGGGCCATGTCGAGGACAATGCCGGCGCGCTGCGGCTCACGCTGACGGAGGACGAGCTGGCACGGATCGGTGCGGCCTTTCCGCTGGGGCGTAAGCCGTCCTCGCTGCCGATGCTCTGATGGCGGCTGCGCTCAGGCGGCGCGCGCCAGCCGCTCCAGCGCGGCGGTCGGGTCGATGCGGCCGTCATAGAGCGCGCGGCCGGTGATGGCGCCTTCGAGGATCGCGGCGTCGGGCGCCATCAACCGCTCGATATCGGTCATCGAGGCCAGGCCTCCCGAGGCGATGACGGGGATGGTCAGCGCCTGGGCGAGGCCGATCGTGCCCTCCCAGTTGATGCCCTGAAGCATGCCGTCGCGGGCGATGTCGGTGTAGACGATCGCCGCCACGCCGGCATCCTCGAAGCGCCGCCCGAGATCGGCGGCCGCCAGCGTCGAGGTCTCGGCCCAGCCTTCGACGGCGACGAAGCCGTCGCGCGCATCGATGCCGACCGCGACCTGTCCCGGAAAGGCCTTCGCCGCCTCGCGGACGAAGCCGGGATCGCGCACCGCGGCGGTGCCGATGATGACGCGGCGGATGCCCTTGGCGAGCCAGCCCTCGACCGTCTTCATGTCGCGGATGCCGCCACCGAGCTGCACGGGGAAAGCGACCCGCGCCAAGATGGCCTCGACCGCGGCCGCATTCATCGGCTTGCCGGCGAAGGCGCCGTCGAGATCGACGACATGGAGCCACTGGAAGCCCTGCGCCTCGAAGGCGGCGCCCTGTGCAGCGGGATCGTCGTTGAAGACCGTCGCTTGGTCCATGTCGCCCTGCTTCAGGCGCACGCACTGGCCGTGCTTGAGATCGATGGCGGGGAAGAGGATCACGGCTTCCATCTCAGAAAATTGGCGAGCAGCCGGAGCCCGAGCGTCTGGCTCTTCTCCGGGTGGAACTGGGTGCCGGCGATGTTGTCGCGCCCGACCATGGCCGTGACGGGCCCGCCATGGTCGGTGACGGCGATCACCTGCCCGGGATGAGTGGCGGCCAGCGCATAGGAATGGACGAAATAGGCGTGCAGACCGGAAGGACCGGTCTCGATGCCGGCCAGCAGCGGATGCGCGCGGCGGGTCTCCAGCGTGTTCCAGCCCATATGTGGGATCTTGAGGCCTTCGCCCTGCGGCACGATCAGCGTGACGTCGCCGGCGATCCAGCCGAGCCCTTCGGTCACGGTGTATTCCAGGCCACGCGAGGCCAGAAGCTGCATGCCGACGCAGATGCCGAGGAAGGGCCGGCCCTTGCCCTGAACCGCCTCCTCCAGCGCCGCGACCATGCCCGGCACCGCATCGAGCCCGCGGCGGCAATCGGCGAAGGCGCCGACGCCGGGCAGCACGATCCGGTCGGCGGCGCGGACCACGGTGGGATCGCTGCTGACGGAAATGGTCGAGGCGATCCCCGATTCGGCGGCCGCGCGCTCGAAGGCCTTGGCGGCGGAGTGCAGGTTGCCCGAACCGTAATCGACGATGACGACGGACTGGCTCATCGGCCCTGCGCCTCGGGGAAGAGGCCGATGACCGGCACCGGCCCCGCCGGCGGCTGGCGGGCGGGCGATGAGGCGGCGAGGCGCGCCTGCGCGGGAGCCTCCGCGAGCGCCCGCTCGAAATAGCGACGCTCGGCCTCGAGGAGGTCGCGGGCCTCGACGACGTCGGAGAGACGCCAGCCCTGGCGCGCCAGCTTGCGCGCGATGAGGTTCTGGCCTTCCAGCCCGAGGAAGAGCGCGATCGTCCAGTGCGAGATCATCACCGCGCCGGTCACCAGCCCGAGTCGGCTGCCGGCATAGAGCAGCGCCGCCCAGACCAGCGCATAGATCAGCGTCGCGAGCCAGAGCCGCTGGCCCAGGAGCCAGAGCCCGCCGAAGATGAAGGCCGGCCAAGTGAAGGTCTCGGGCAAAAGCCGCGCCCGTTCGATCTCGTCACGCGCGCCGCCCGAGCCCGGCGGCGGAATCATCACCGTGTAGAATGCCATGATGCGAGCCTTTCAGAGCGCGCCCTTGGTGGAGGGCACGCGACCGCCCTCGCGCGGATCGACCTCGAGAGCGTGGCGCAGCGCGCGCGCCAGCCCCTTGAAGCAGCTCTCGGCGATGTGGTGGGCGTTGTCGCCATAGAGCGTTTCGACATGCAGGGTGATGCCGGCGTTCATTGCGAAGGCCTGGAAGAACTCTCGCACCAGTTCCGTGTCGAAGGTGCCGATCTTCTGCGCCTCGAAGCGCGTCCGGAAGACCAGGAAGGGCCGGCCCGAGACATCGACGGCGACGCGCGTCAGCGTCTCGTCCATCGGCAGATGGATGTCGGCATAGCGGCGGATGCCCTTCTTGTCGCCGAGCGCCTGCCGCAGGGCCTCGCCCAGCGCGATACCGGTGTCCTCGACCGAGTGATGGTCGTCGATATGGGTGTCGCCGGTCACCGCGACCTTCAGGTCGATCAGCGAATGGCGGGCGAAGAGGTCGAGCATATGGTCGAAGAAGCCGACGCCGGACGAGATCTCGGCCTTGCCCGTGCCATCGAGCACGAGCGAGACGGCGATGTCGGTTTCGTTGGTGCGGCGCTTCACTTCGCCAGAACGCATGACGGCCTCGTTGATCGGACAATGCGCGAGGCTTTAGCAGGAGGCCGGCGGGAAGGCCATGGCCGAGGCCAGGCTCGTCATGCTCGGGCGCAGACCCGAGAATGACGCTTTGCACTTGGTGCTCACACCCCCGCGAGCGCCCGCTCCAGATCGGCGACGAGATCGTCGGCATGCTCCAGGCCGACGGAGAGGCGGATCAGCCCGTCCGAGATGCCCATGCTCGCCCGGATCTCGGGGCTGAAGCGCTGATGCGTCGTCGTCGCGGGGTGAACGATCAGGCTCTTGGCGTCGCCGAGATTGTTGGAGATGCGGATCAGCTTCAGCCCATTCAGAAAGCGGAAGGCGGCCTCCTTGCCGCCGTCCACCTCGAAGGCGACCAGCGTCGACGGGCCGGTCATCTGGCGGGCGATGATCTCGGCCTGCGGATGGTTCTTCGCGCCCGGAAAGATGACGCGCGACAGGCCGGGGCGGCCGGCGAGCCATTCCGCCACGATCGCGGCATTGTGCGCCTGCTGGCGCACGCGCAGCGGCAGGGTCTCCAGCGCCTTCAGCATCACCCAGGCGTTGAAGGGCGAGATCGCCGGGCCGGTCTGGCGCAGGAAGGTCTGGACATGGGTCTCGATGAAGGCCTGCGAGGCGAGGATCAGCCCGCCCAGACAGCGGCCCTGCCCGTCGATGTGCTTGGTCGCCGAGTAGACCACGCAATCGGCGCCGAGTTGCAGCGGGCGCTGGTAGAGCGGCGTGGCGAAGACGTTGTCGACGACGAGCGTCGCACCGACCTCCTTGGCCAGCGCGGCAACGGCCGCGATGTCGATGACCTCGAGCGTCGGGTTGGACGGGCTCTCGAGGAAGAACACCTTGGTCTGCGGCGTCACGGCCTCGCGCCAGGCCACGAGGTCGGTGCCGTCGACCAGCGTCGAGGTCACGCCATAGCGCGGCAGATGCTCCTCGACGACATAGCGGCAGGAGCCGAACAGGGCCCGGGCCGCCACGACATGGTCGCCCTGGCGCACCTGCCCCATGATCGCGGCGGTGACGGCGGCCATGCCGGTCGCGGTCGCGCGGCAGGCTTCCGCCCCCTCGAAGGCGGCCATGCGGGCCTCCAGCATGGCGACGGTGGGGTTCGAGAAGCGGGCGTACTGGAAGCCCGGATCCTTGTTCAGGAAGCGTGCCTCGGCCTGCTCGGCGCTGTCATAGACATGGCCCTGGGTCAGGAAGAGCGCCTCGGAGGTCTCGCCGAACTGCGAGCGCAGCGTGCCGGCATGGACGAGACGCGTCTCGGGATGAAGGCCGGCGACGTCGCCCGGGTTTGCCGACATGATAGAAACTCCGAAGCGTTCGTTTTAACGAACCATCGGCGTATCATCCTGTGGCCGGCCCGTAAAGGAGAAGGAATCTCTCGTACAACCGGCGGGGGCTGGCGAGCGCGGACTATCCGCGGGCCAGTGGCGTCAGGAAGCCCGTCAGATCTGATGTCACATGGTGGACATGGCCGGCCTCGACCGCCGCCTGCTCCCAGGCTTCGCGAAACGGATCGGGCGTCTGCGGGATGATCAGGACCGTCTTCATGCCCATGGCGCTGGGGACCAGCAGGTTCTTCTCGATGTCCTCGAACATCGCGGCGCGGCCGGGATCGACGGCATGCTTGGCGAGGAACAGTTCATAGGTCGAGCGTTCCGGCTTGGGCGTGAAGCCCGCCGCGACGATGTCGAAGACATCCTCGAAATGCTCGATGATGCCGAGCTTGCCGGCGACGTTGCGGGCATGGGCGACCGACCCGTTGGTCAGGATCAGCTTCCGGCCGGGCAGGGCCGCGATCGCCGCGCCCAGGGCCGGATCGGGCTCGAGCAGGCTGAGGTCGACGTCATGGGCGAAGTCGAGGAAATCGTCGGGCTCGACGCCATGCTCGACCATCAGGCCGTTCAGGGTCGTGCCATAGCGATGGTAATAGTAGTTCCGCAGGGCATGCGAGGAGAGGCCATCGAGGCCGAACAGCTCCTGCAGGAACAGGGTGATCCGCTGATTGACCTGCGGCCAGACCTGGCACTCATGCGAGTAGAGCGTGTTGTCGAGGTCGAACACCCAGTGGTCGACATGCGCGAAGGCCTCCCGCTGAAGCGGAGGGGTCGCAACGGGAATGGCAGCGTGCGTGTTCATAGGACGGACTCATGTGGCGAGCCGAGCCTGACATGCAAGAGTTCTGCTAGCGGTTAACGCGGGGCGCCGTTCGGACGCACGCGTCATGCTCGCCCTTGTGGCGAGCATCCACGTCTTGGTCGTAGCGCTCGACACATGGAAGACGTGGATGGTCGGGACAAGCCCGACCATGACGAGAAAGGCCTTAACGCCGGATGATCGTGCCCGAGCCGGTGTCGGTGAAGAGCTCGATCAGCACCGCATGCGGCACCTTGCCGTCGAGGATGACCACCGCCTCGACGCCCTTTTCGAGCGCGTAGATGCAGGTCTCGATCTTCGGGATCATGCCGCCGGAGATGGTGCCGTCGGCGATCAGGCGGCGGCATTCCTCGACCGTCAGTTCGGGGATCAGCACCTTGTCCTTGGTCAGGACGCCGGGCACGTCGGTCAAGAGCAGCAGACGCTTGGCGTTCAGCGCGCCCGCGATGGCGCCCGCGAAGGTGTCGGCGTTGACATTGTAGGTCTGGCCGTCGGCCGCCGCGCAGACCGGGGCGAGAACCGGAATCAACTCGGCCTTGAGCACCGAATCGAGCACCGAGGTATCGACCTTCTCCGGCTCGCCGACGAAGCCGAGATCGAGCACCTCCTCGATCTTGGAATCGGGATCGACGATGGTGCGGGTCACCTTGCGGGCGGTGACCATGTTGCCGTCCTTGCCGCACAGGCCTATCGCCTTGCCGCCCTCGCGCGAAATGTAGCCGACGATCTCCTTGTTGACCGAACCGGCCAGGACCATCTCGACGACGTCGACGGTCGCCGCGTCGGTGACGCGCAGGCCCTGCTTGAACTCCGACTGGATGCCGAGCTTCTTCAGCATCGCCGCGATCTGCGGGCCGCCGCCATGGCAGACGACCGGCTTCAGGCCGGACTGCTCGAGCAGGACGATGTCCTCGGCGAAGTCCTCGGCGGTCGCAGCATCGCCCATGGCGTTGCCGCCATATTTGATCACGATGATCTCCTGGTCGTAGCGCTGCATGTGCGGCAGCGCCTGGACCAGCAGGTCGGCCGATTGCGACGGCGTCAGATGGGCGGCGGGATTGATCATCGGTCGAGGCTCCGCGACGGCGCGCCAGGCTTCCGCGCCGGGTGCGGCTTCTAGCGGACAATCGGGTGGGGAGGAAGCGTCAGCTCCGCTTCGCGAACAGCGCCGACAGCGCCAGCAGCAGCCAGCCGCCCAGCATCCCGAAGCCGCCGATCGGCGCGGCGCGCGGGAACAGCGCCTCGCCGGCAAACCCGCGTCGCGACAGATCGGCCGCGAAGAGCGCCACGCCCGCGACGATCAGCGAAAGCGCGATGCGCGCCATGAGATCGGAGAGGAAGCCGGCCTTGCGAGCGGCGGTGGCGCCGAAGACCAGCGAGGCATGGAACAGCAGCATCTGGCCGGCGGTCTGGACGTTGGTCGTGCCCGTGACATGGGCGGCGGCGGCGAGCAGCGCGACGCCGGCCAGCCCCATCAGGGCGGCGAGAACGAGATGGATCCTGGCGGCGGTCATCTCAATCCTCGATCGCGAGTTCGACGAACCCGGCGGGATCGGCACAAAACTCACGCATGATGCGGAAATGGGCGGTGTCCTCCAGCGCGATGGGATCCAGCCCGTACTTCGACAGGCCGAGCAGGCGCGCTCCGGGAAACGCCATCAGCATCGGAGAATGGGTCGCCATGATCACCTGTGTGTGCCCCGCCCGCTCGATCTGCTGCAACAGCCTGAGGAACGTCATCTGACGGGCCGGCGACAGTGCCGATTCCGGCTCGTCGAAGATGAAGAAGCCCTGCCGCCTGCAGCGCTCCTCGAAGAAGCGCAGAAAACCCTCGCCGTGGGAATGGGACAGAAAGTCCGGGGGCGGCGGCCTCATGGGATCGTCCAACGCCGCCTCGTCGAGATAGCGCGCCACCGAGAAAAAGCTCTCGGCCCGGAAGAACCAGCCGCTGGTGATCTTGGGCAGCCAGCTCGCGCGCAGAGCGCCACCGAGCGAGCCGCCCATCGCCTCGACGGCGCGGCTGTGATCAACCGGGCGGTAGCCCTTGCCGCCGCCCGCCTCGTCGTAGCCGGCGAGCGCGGCGATGCCTTCCAGCAACGTGGATTTACCCGTGCCGTTCTCGCCGACGATAATCGTGATCGCGCGGTCGAAGCTCAGTTCGAAGCCCTTGGCAAACAGCGGCAGGCAGAAGGGATAGGCGGCCCGGTCGTACGCGTGCGCGTCATCGAGCCAGACGCGCTTGAGGAAAGGGGCCGGCAGACGGGTGGGTCGCGATCCTCTCATGGAACCCGTCTCGTCGCCTCACTGCGCGTCGAACCAGGCCTTCCACTGCGGCACGGCCGTGGCGAAGGTGCCGCGATGGCTGGTGTCGCCGGTCGGGACGGCCTCGACCTTGTCGTTGCCGATCGCCTTTTGATAGGTCATCGGCAACTGGCCGATCTCGATGCGGATCGCCTCGTCGGTCAGCCCGTAATAGGTCCGCACCGGGGTCTTGATCACCCAGCGATAGGCGCTGGTCTCAGCCACGAGCCGGCCATAGGCCGAGTTGGCGAAGAACTGGGCTTCGAAATACTCCGGCCGGATCAGCTTGCGCAGATCGGTCGGCACGGCGGCCGGATCGAAGGGTTCGCGATAATAGGCCTTGCGCGAAATCTCGTAGGTCTCGTCGGTCAGGAGCGAACGGGCGAGGCCGGGGATGTTGTGATAGTTCTCGAAGGAGAACACGTTCAGCATGAAGATCGTCGTGATCCAGCTCGCGTCGATCTTGCGCGGGAAGTTCAGGAAGCCGTTGAAGGCGGCGAAGGCGTCGGCCGGGGCGCTGGCGGTGGTCGCGGCCTTGACCGGCATGCCGACGGCCTCGAGTTTCTCCAGCATGGCGAGCGTGACGAAGCCGCCCTGCGACCAGCCGCTAAGGAAGAGCTTGCTGTCCGACAGCTTGAGATCGGCGAGCACGGCGCGGCTGGCCAGGACCATGTCGTAGGTCGCCTGCTGGTGGCTGCCCTTGACGAGGTAGCCCTCCGGCTCCTTCGAGGCGCCCATGCCGAAATAGTCGGCGCCGGTGACGAGATAGCCCTGGCCCGCGAACTGGGCGATCATCAGCTGCGTCTCGGGTGATTGCTCGGGGAAGGAGGGGACCTGTTCCTTTCCGTAGACCGTGCCGTGCTGGTAGGAGACCATCGGGAAGACGGTCTCCGCCGTGTCGGGCACCGCGAGGAGCCCGGTGGCCGAGATCGGCCGGTTGCCCTGCTCGGGCACCACCGACGGATAGGTGACGCGGTAGAGCTTCACGGCGTTGCGCGCCGGGGTGTAGCTGACGGTGATCCCGGCGAATTTCGGCGTGTCGGTGGTCAGGATCTGGTTGAGCCGGGCGACATCCCAGCGCGCGATCAGCTCGTACTGGACGCCCGACGCCACCCTGACCGGCGCGGTCTGACCCGGGGCCGGAGAGGCCTGCTGGGCCGAGGCCGGCCCCGCAACGACCAAGGTCGTCGCCAGCAGCACGGCCAACGAACGGATGCGGTTCAGGATCGTCATGAAGGCCCCCAGCCAGCCGGGGCACCGGGTCGTCATGCCCCGGCCGTCGCCGCGGCACGCCGGGCATCCTGCATGGCCGATGTAAAGATTTGGTGGCCTTCGCCTTCGGGCAGAGGCTCAGCCCCTCTCCGCCAGCACACGCCCGACGGCGGCGCGCAGTTCCGGGATGCCCAGGCCGGTCTCGCTCGAGGTCAGGAGCACTTCGGGGAAGGCGGCCGGGCGGCGCTTGATCTCGTCATAAGTCGCCTCGCACATGAACTGCTGGTCGCTCTTCTTGAGCGCATCGCCCTTTGTCAGCACGACCTGGTAGGACATCGCCGCCTTGTCGAGCGTCTCGAGGACGGCGTTGTCGACGTCCTTGAGACCATGGCGGGCATCGATCAGCAGATAGACCCGCATCAGATTGGGCCGCCCGCGCAGGTAGTTGTGGATCAGGTTGGTCCAGGCGGCGACCTTGGCCCGGCCGACGGCGGCATAGCCGTAGCCGGGCATGTCGACGATCGTCAGCCGCTCGTCCGCGCCGACCTGGCGGAAGAAATTGAGCTGCTGCGTGCGGCCCGGCGTGTGCGAGGTCCGCGCCAGCGCGTTGCGGCGGGTCACCGCGTTGATCAGGCTCGACTTGCCGACATTGGAGCGGCCGGCAAAGGCGATCTCCTGGCCGACCATGGGCGGCAGGTCGTCGATATGGGTCGAGGCCCAGACGAAATCCCAGGGGCCCTCGAAGAGCTTGCGGGCGGATTCGATCTCGTCGTCGGTGAAGGGGGTGGTGGCGCTGGTCGTCATGGCGTTACGCCTACACGGCCCGACGCAGCGCGTCGATGTCGGCGCCCGCGATCGCGGCGATATTGCGGGCGATCTTCCCTGCGTCCCAGTCCCACCAGCGGATCGCAAGCAGCTCGGTGATGACGTCGGCGGGAAAGCGCATGCGCATGACGCGGCCGGGATTGCCGGCGACCACCGCATAGGGCGGAACGTCCTTCACCACCTGCGCGCGTGTGCCGATGATCGCCCCGTCACCGATGGTGACGCCGGGCATGATCACGGCCTCCCGGCCGATCCAGACGTCGTGGCCGATGACCATGTCGCCGCGCCCCGGCCACTGCGCACGCGGCGGAGCGCCTTCGACGTCGAAGAGGGCGAAGGGATAGGTCGAGAAGCCGCCAGTGGGATGGTTGGCCCCGTTCATCACGAACTGCGCGCCCTGGGCGATCGCGACGAAGCGGCCGATCACCAGCCGGTCCCCGACATCCTCGAAATGGTAGCGCACGCAGCGGGCGACGAAATGCTCGGGGCCGCGCGAGTCGTCATAGTAGCTGTAGTCGCCGACCTCGATCAGCGGGTGATCGACGATCGCCTTCAGGAAGGCGGTGCCCTTCCAGCCGGGGACGGGATGGCGCGTGAGGGGATCGGGAAGCGGCATCGGCACCAAAGGCAAAGGGCGGGGAAATCCCCGCCCTCGCCCGTCACTTCTTGTTGCTGTTGGCAGGCTTGCCCGGGGTGGGCGCGGCGGCCGCGGCGGGATCGGGCTTCTTGCCGAACATCGCCTTGATGTTGTCGAAGAGCTCGATCTTCACCCCGAACTTCCGCATGATGTAGCCCTGCTGCAGCACCGAGAGCAGGTTGTTCCAGGTCCAGTAGATCACCAGGCCGGCCGGGAACGAGCCGAGCAGGAAGGTGAAGAACACCGGCATCCAGGTGAACATCATCTTCTGGATCGGGTCCGGCGGCTCCGGGTTCATCTTCATCTGGATGAACATCGTGATGCCCATCAGGATCGGCCAGGCGCCGATCAGCAGGAAGGCCGGCACGGCGAAAGGCAGCAGGCCGAACAGGTTGAAGATCGAGGTCGGGTCCGGCGCCGCGAGGTCGCGGATCCAGCCGAAGAACGGCGCATGCCGCATCTCGATGGTGATGAACAGGATCTTGTAGAGCGCGAAGAACACCGGGATCTGCACCAGCACCGGCCAGCAGCCGGCCAGCGGGTTGATCTTCTGGGTCTTGTACAGCTCCATCAGCGCCTGCTGCTGCTTCATCTTGTCGTCGGCATAGCGCTCGCGCAGCGCCAGCATTTCCGGCTGCAGCGCCTTCATCTTGGCCATCGAGGCGTAGGACTTGCTCGCGAGCGGGAAGAAGACGCCCTTCAGGATCATCGTGACGATCAGGATGGCGATGCCGAAATTGCCGACATGCTTGTAGATCCAGTCGAGCAGGAAGAACATCGGCTTGGTGATGAAGTAGAACCAGCCCCAGTCGATCAGCAGGTCGAAGCGCTTGATGCCGAGATTCTGCTCATAGCCGTTGATGGCGGCGACTTCCTTGGCGCCGGCGAAAAGCTTGGCCGTGCTCGTCGCGCTGGCGCCGGGCGCCAGCGTCACGGCCTCGGCGAGGAAATCGGCTTGGTAGGTGCGTGCCGCGCCGGTCTGCACCGAGGAGAAGCGGCCGTCATATTTGCGCGACTGGTCGGGAACGACGGTCGCCGCCCAGTATTTGTCGGTGATGCCGACGAAGCCGCCGGTGACGTCCTTCCAGACGCGGCCATTGGTGCCCGGCGCGAGCAGCGGCTCCTTGTCGACATGGTCGTAGGTGAACTCCTGCAGGCCCTGCTCACCGAGGACGCCGATCAGGCCTTCATGCAGAACATAGTAGCCGAGCGTCGGCGGCCGGCCATGGCGGACGACCTGGGCATAGGGGAACAGCGTGACGGCGGCGGCACCCTTGTTCTCGACCTCGTCCTTGACCTGGAACATCGCGTTGTCGTCGATGGTGACGATGCGCCGGAAGAGCAGGCCCTGGCCATTGTCCCAGGTCAGGGTCAGCGGCTTGGCCGGCGTCAGGACCTGGGCGTCGGCGGTCCAGACGGTGCTGGCGTTCGGCAGCGAAACCGCGGCGCCGGGGCCCGCGACCCAGCCGAAATCGGAATAGTAGCCGTTGGGCCCGCCGAGCGGCGAAAGCAGGACGATGATCGGGCTGTTGGGATCGACCGTCTCGCGGTAGGCCTTGAGCGAGACGTCGTCGAGGCGCGCGCCGGTCAGGGCGATCGAGCCCGCGATCTTCGGCGTCTCGATGCGCACGCGCGGGCTCTGCGCCAGGGCCTGGTCGCGGGTCAGGGCCACCCCGGTCGCGGGGGCGACGGCGGGCGCCACGGTCTGGCCGGGCACGGCGGCCGGAGCCGGCGCGCTGCCCGGTGCGGGCACCGGTGCCGTCTGGCTCTGCGCCTGCTGGTTCTGCTGCGCGAGCTGCTTCTGCTTTTCCATCTGCGGCACGCCGTAGAAGTACTGCCAGCCGAACAGCACGACCACGGAGAGCGTGATCGCCAGAAGCAGGTTGCGGTTGTCTTCTTTCATCATGATCGGAAACAGATCTCGCTGACGCCGCGTCGGGCTCGGGGGATTCAGTCGTTCTGGGGGCCGGGCGGGCGATCGCCGCCCTTGCCCCGCGTCTTGCCGGCCGCGGGACCCGGGGCCGGGCGCGGCCTGCGCCCCTGGCCCTGCGGGCGCGCCCGCTCGACCGCGACCGCAAGCTCGTTCACCAGCATGTCGAAATCGGCGGTCAGCGTCTCCGGCCGCGCCACGACCACGATGTCGCAGGGCCGGCCGGACTGTGCCTCGAACGCCTTTTCGGCCGCCGCGCGCAGACGCCGCCGGATGCGGTTGCGGATGACGGCGTTGCCGACCTTGCGCGAGGCGGTGAGGCCGAGACGCAGGCCATCCGGCTCAGGCTGCTCGCCGGCCGCGCGCTGCGGCCCGTCGAGAACCTGGACGGTGAAGGCGGACGAACGAAAACGGCGGCCTCGATCGGCCGCCGCCAGGAATTGCTTGCGTTGCGTCAGACGGGCGAGGCGCATGGCGATTGGCCAGTCTTCCGGAAAAAACGCTCGCGGATGCGGCGCGCGGCTGTCACGCGCCGGTCACTCAGGCCGAGAGCTTCTTGCGGCCATGAGCGCGACGAGCGGCGATGACCTTGCGGCCGCCGGCCGTCGCCATGCGGGCGCGGTAGCCGTGGCGGCGCTTGCGGACCAGCTTGCTGGGTTGATAGGTTCTCTTCATCGTCCGTCTCCGGGGCTCGTCGGCACAGTGGCCGCAGCTTTCCTGAGAAAGCGTGGCCGACCGAGCCTGCATGCGAATGGTTCCGCGCCGCCCCGAGGGTTGCGCAAGTGGCGGGCTTATGACGGATGGCCCGGTCCAAGTCAATGCCGAAGGCGCGCTTGCACTCGCCGGGCTTATCCCCGATATAGCGGGCGGGAGGTTGGCGAGGGACGTCTCACTCGCCAACCGGGTCAGGTCCGGAAGGAAGCAGCCCTAACGAGACCGAACGGGTCTTCGTCCAGCCTCCCACCGTCGCGACAGGCCCCGCGAGGTCACTGCCTCAGGGTGCGGACGCCGCATCGAAACGGGCGTTGACCCTCGCGCGGCGAACCGCCAAACCAGACCGATGAGCGACGACAGCAACGCAGCGCCCCCGGCCGACGAGCCGGGCTTCGCCGGCTTCGATCCCGCGCCGGCACCGCCGACGGTGGCGACGCCCTATCGCGTGCTCGCCCGCAAATACCGCCCGGCGCATTTCGGCGACCTGATCGGCCAGGACGCGATGGTGCGCACGCTCACCAACGCCTTCGCCGCCGGGCGCATTCCTCAGGCCTGGATGCTGACGGGCGTGCGCGGCGTCGGCAAGACCACGACCGCCCGCATCCTCGCCCGGGCATTGAACTACCAGACGGCCGATGGCGGCGGCGCTCCGACGACCGACCTGCGCGAGTTCGGCGTCCATTGCCGGGAGATCATCGAGGGCCGGCACATCGACGTGCAGGAGATCGACGCCGCCTCCAACAACGGCGTCGACAACATCCGCCAGATCAACGACGCGGTGCGCTACGCCCCCGTCTCGGCGCGCTACAAGGTCTACATCGTCGACGAGGTGCACATGCTCTCGACGGGGGCCTTCAACGCCTTCCTGAAGACGCTGGAAGAGCCGCCGCCGCATGCGCGCTTCATCTTCGCGACGACGGAGATCCGCAAGGTCCCGGTGACCGTGCTGTCGCGCTGCCAGCGCTTCGACCTGCGCCGCGTCGATGCGAGCCTCCTGGTGACGCACCTCGCCGGTATCTGCCGGACCGAGAATGTCGCGGCCGAGGACGAGGCGCTGGCCGCGATCGCGCGCGCCGCCGAGGGCTCGGTGCGCGACTCGCTCTCGATCCTCGACCAGGCCATCGCCCATGCGGCCGGCACGATCACGCTCGAGGATGTCCGCTCGATGCTCGGTCTCGCCGACCGGGCCCGCGTCATCGACCTGTTCGAGGCGGTGATGAAGGGCGACATCGCCACGGCGCTGGGCGAACTGCGCGGCCAGTACGATGCCGGCGCCGACCCGACCGTCGTCCTCTCCGACCTCGCCGAATTCACCCATCTGGTGACGCGGCTGAAGCTCGTGCCCGACGCGGTCAAGGATAATGGGCTGTCCCAGGCGGAGCGCGTGCGCGGCGGCGATTTCGCCCAGCGCCTGTCGATCCGCATTCTCGCCCGCACCTGGCAGATGCTGCTGAAGGGCCTCAGTGAGGTGAAGCAGGCCGACCGGCCGATCATGGCCGCCGAGATGGTGCTGGTGCGCCTGGCGCACGCGGCCGACCTGCCGACCCCCGACGAGGCGCTGCGGATGCTGCGTGACGGCTCGGGCGCGGTCGGAGGCCAGGCGACCTCCTCCGCGCCGCGGCCGCCATCGGGCGGCGGCAACACGGCGCTGGCGGCGCGTCCCGTGCTGGCGAGCGCCAACCCCGCCCCCATGATGGCGCCGGCCCCGCGCGCCCAGGCCCTGCCGGCCGTGACGGTGGCCTCGCTCGAGGATGTCGTGGCGCTGGCCTCGCAGAACCGCGACATCACGCTGAAGCTCGCGCTGGAGCGCGATGTCCGCCCTGTGCGCTTCGAGCAGGGGCGGATCGAGTTTTCGCTCGCCAGCGGCAGTTCGCGCACGATCGCGACCGATCTCTCGCGCCGGCTGAAGGAATGGACCGGCCAGACCTGGATGGTCGCGGTGGTCAACGGCGAAGGCGGCGCGACCCTGCGCGAGCAGGCCGAGGCCGCCAAGGGCCAGCGCGAAAGCGACGCCGCCTCGCACCCGGCTGTCAAAGCGGTGCTGGAGCGTTTTCCCGGTGCGCGCATCGTCGACGTGCGCGACCCCCGCGCGGCCGAGTCCGATCGCGCGGAGGCGACGCCTCCGGCCGATGAGTACCTGCCCGACGGGGAGCCGCTCTTCGACGATGCGGAGCCCGACTTCGACGGCGTTGATTTCTGACCGATTACAGGGAGACGACCCGATGCGCGACATCATGGGCCTGATGAAGCAGGCGCAGGAGATGCAGCAGAAGATGGCCAATGTGCAGGCCGAGCTCGACACCATCGAGGTCGAGGGCGCGGCCGGCGGCGGCATGGTCACGGTGACGATGACGGCCAAGGGCGCGCTCAAGGCGGTGAAGATCGACCCGTCCCTGATGGTGGCCGAGGAGCGCGAGATCCTCGAGGATCTGGTCGTGGCCGCTTGCGCCGACGCCCGCACCCGCGCCGAGCGCGTGATGCAGGAGCGCATGGCCGAGATCACCAAGGGCCTGCCGATTCCGCCGGGGATGAAGCTGTTTTGACGGTGCCATCATCCTCCCCGTCATCCCGGATGGAGCGAAGCGGAGCTCCGGGATCCATCGAAGGGCGGAAGCGCTCTAGGATGGATCCCGGGTCTGCGCTGCGCTTGCCCGGGATGACGGAGCGGGTTTGATTGAGCGATCGCGAGAGACTGATCCCATGTCCCGCGCCATCGCCGGCCCCGAGATCGAGCGGCTGATCCAGCTCTTGGCCAAGCTGCCGGGCCTAGGGCCCCGCTCGGCCCGCCGCGCGGCGCTGCATCTGGTCAAGAAGCGCGAGGCGCTGCTCGGCCCGCTCGCCGAGGCGATGGCCGTGGCGCGGGAGAAGATCGTGGTCTGCTCGACCTGCGGCAATGTCGACACCAGCGACCCCTGCGGGCTCTGCCGCGACCCGCGCCGCGACGACGGGCTGATCGTCGTCGTCGCCGACATCTCCGATCTCTGGGCGCTGGAGCGCTCCGGCGCGGTGCCCGGGCGCTATCATGTTCTCGGCGGCGTGCTCTCGGCGCTGGACGGGGTGCGGCCCGAGCATCTGTCGCTCGATGCGCTGGTGGCGCGCGCCTCCGACCCGGCGGTGAAGGAAATCATCCTGGCGCTGAGCGCCACGGTCGATGGCCAGACCACGGCGCATTTCATCACCGATCTCTTGGCGCATCTGCCGCTCAAGGTGACGAGGCTTGCCCATGGCGTGCCCGTGGGCGGCGAGCTCGACTATCTCGACGACGGCACGTTGGCCGCCGCGATCCGCCAGCGCACCGGCTTCTGACGACGGGTTCCGGTCAGAACTTGTAGGCGACGCTGGCGCGCAGCGTGTGGAAGGTCGGCTCCTGCCGGACCGTCAGCCCCAGCAGCGGGCCGCGGGCGGTCTGGCCGACCTTGCCGAAATCCGTGTAGCGGTATTCCGCGCCGAGGATCAGGTTGTCGGTATAGGCGAAGGCCACGCCCGCGCCGGCCGTCCAGCCGGTCCGCGACCGGTCGATCGTCTCGGGCGCGGCTGCAGCGGCGCCAACGAGGTGATAGTTGAACTCGGTGAAGGCGGCACCGCCGGTGGCGTAGATCATGAAGCGGTCGAGCGCGAAGCCGGCGCGCCCGCGCAGCGAGGCCTGCCAGTCGCGCGTCACCCTTGCCGAGATGCCGGGCGCGACCAGCGTCTCGCCACCATCCAGCGCCTCGACATCGCCCTCGATGCCGAAGACCAGGCTGCCCGCCTGATAGTTGAAGCCGGCATGGCCGCCGCCGAGCGCCGAATCCGAGCTCTGGCGGAAGGCCGCCCCGTTGAAGGCCCGGCCGAGCGTGTCGGACAGCCTCGTCTTCTCCTGGCCCCAGGCAACCCCGGCCTGCACGCCGAGATAGACGCCCGTCCAGGAGTAGAAGGCCGGCAGGGCCGGGGCCGGCGGCAGCTTGCGGGAGGAAGGCATGTCGGCCGCCAGCACGGGCGCGAGCGACAGCCAGGCGCCGCAGAGGGCCGCCAGGCCGGCGAGAGCCGCTTTCTTGTGCATCGTCATCGCAGCCTCAACGCTTTTACGAAACGGGGACCGGCCGCGGGGCGAGCGGCTGTCGGGATGATCAGAAAGCATTAAGGTTAACGAGCGGCTAACTCCGCGCCGCACGCGGATGGGCCCGGAACCTTCGCGCGGGCGCGCCGTTGCTAGGCGGTGCTGCCGCTGCGACGATGCGGCAGTGGAGCGTCCTGCATGTCCCTTCTGAAACGGATCACGGGTGCCGCCGGTGCGGGCGTCGCGCTCGGCTATGTCGCCGAAGCGGTGACCCGCCGGCTGTCGCGCCGCAGCCGCGAAGCCGCGCGCGGGCGCATGGCCCAGACCCCCTGGCAGATGACCTGGCTCGGCTGGAAGGACGTGATGCTGCGCTTCGCGGCCAATGTCGCCGACAACCGGATCAGTTCGCTCGCCGGTGCGGTGGCCTTCTTCACGCTGCTGTCGATGGTGCCGGCGCTCTCGCTGCTGGTGACGATCTACCGCTACCTCACCGACCCCGCGACGATCGCCGAGCAGCTCGACGTGGTGACGACGGTGTTCCCGCAGGCGGCCCGCGAACTCATCCACGAACAGGCGATGCGGCTCGCCGGGCAGGACGTGCAGGTCCTGTCGATGACCTTCCTGATCTCCTTCGCGGTCGCGGCCTGGTCGGCCAATGCGGCGGTGAAGGCCGTCTTCGATGCGCTCAACATCATCTATCGCGAGCAGGAGAAGCGCAGCTTCATCAAGCTCAACCTGATCTCGCTGGGGACGACGATCAGCGGCGTCGTGCTGCTGGTGGCGGCGCTCACCGCCATCGCCAGCCTGCCCGTGGTGACGGCGCTGTTTCCCTTCGCCTTCGAGCTGGAGCGGTTGATCCGGCTGGTGCGCTGGCCCGCCTTCTTCCTGATGGCGACGCTCGCCATCGCAGCGCTGTATTGGCTCGGCCCGAGCCGGGAACGGGCGCGCTTCGTCTGGGTCATGCCCGGCGCCGTCGCCGCTGCTCTGCTCTGGGCCGGCGCCTCCTGGGCCTTCTCCTGGTATGTCGGCACGCTCGGCAACTACACGGCGACCTATGGCTCGCTCGCCACGGTGGTGGTGTTCATGACCTGGCTCTGGCTCTCGGCCATGATCGTGCTCGCCGGCGCGGAGTTCAACGCGGAGCTCGAGCACCAGACGGCCCATGACACGACGACCGGCCGGCCCAAGCCGCTGGGACATCGCGGCGCCACGATGGCGGACCGGATCGGGCCGCCCGCCGCCGGCTAGTCAGACTCTCCCTTTCACCCCGCCCCAACGGTCGGTCGCCACGGCGCCGCTTCCGGAACCGGAACCCCGCCATGCTCGACCCCGCCAGCACACGCCACGAAGACCTGCGCAGCGGGGCCAGCCCCTGGCTGTCCGGGCCGCCCCGGCCGGCCAGCATCGGCCTCGATTCGGACACGCGCTGCGACGTCGCGATCATCGGCGGCGGCATCACCGGCGCGCTCGCGGCCGAACACCTGACCGGCCTCGGCCATGACGTGATCATCGTCGACCGGGAGCGCGAGGGCTTCGGCAGCACGGCCGCCAGCACCGCGATGCTGCAATGGGAGATCGACCTGCCGCTGCGCCGACTCGCGGAGCTCTACGGCTTCGACAAGGCGGCCGATGTCTACCGGCGCAGCTTCAAGGCGGTGGAGGGGCTGATCGAGAGCGTCGCCACGCTCGGGCTCGGCAGCGCCTTCCACCCGCGCGACACCGTCTATCTCGCCGCCGGCGACATCGGCCCGCGCGAGCTGCAAGAGGAATGCGCCCTGCGCAGCAGGGCCGGCCTGCCGGGACAGCTGCTCGACCATGCGACGCTGCTCGGCCATTACGGCTTCGACCGGGCCGCCGCGATCGTTTCACCCGGTTCCGCCGAGGGCGACCCGCTCAGCCTCTGCCATGCCCTTTTGCAGGTCGCGGCAACGCGCGGCGCCAAGCTGATCCGCGGCGAGGCGGTCGCGTTCGACTCCACCGCCGGCAGCGCCGCGGTGACGCTCGGCTGCGGCCGCACCATCGAGGCGAGCCATGTGGTGCTGGCGACGGGCTATGTCATGCCCGACTGCGTGCACAGCGAGCTGCACCGGGTCGCGTCGAGCTGGGCGATCGCGACGCTGCCGCAGGCGAGCGAGGTGCTCTGGCCCGGCCCCGCCCTCGTCTGGGAGGCCTCGGAGGATTACGTCTACTGCCGCACCACGGTCGACGGGCGCATCATCATCGGCGGCGAGGACGAGGATGACGACGATCCGGACCACCGCGAGGCGGCCGGGCCGCAGAAGACGGCGGCGCTCCTCGCCAGGCTGCAGGCCCTGGTGCCCGGAGCGGCGCCGACCCTCGGGCATGCCTGGTCGGGTGCCTTCGGCCAGACACAGGACGGGCTGCCGCTGATCGGGCGCGTTCCCGGCCATCCCCGGCTGGTGGCGGCCTATGGCTATGGCGGCAACGGCATCACCTTCAGCTATCTCGCCTCGCGTCTGATGGGGGCGCTGATCGGCGGGGTCGAGGCCCCCTGGTTCAGCCATTTCGCGATCGACCGGGCCGACCCGGCCCGCGGCTGAGAAGGGGCAGGTTGCGGGGCTGCAATCCGATGCTTGCAGCCCGCACTGGAGACAAGCGGCGGCGCAAGCGCCATCTCTGCACCGGCGGCGCATCCCGGCCGCAAAGCGAAGAGGAGACGGCCATGGCCGCGGTCGCTGATCTGTCGAGGCCCGCCCTGGAGGCGTTACAGGCCCCCTTCCACATCGGCACGGTGACGCTGCGCGTGACCGACCTGCCTGGGCTCACGGCGTTCTACCGCGACAGCATCGGGCTTGGCGTCATCGCCGAGACCGCGGATGCATCGGACCTCGGCATCGACGGCGAGGTTCTCGTGCGGCTCGAACGTGGCGCGACCCGGCCGGCCTCGGCGGCCGGCCTGTTCCATCTCGCCATCCTGCTGCCCGCGCGGGCCGATCTCGCCGACTGGCTCGCCCATGCCGCCGCGATCCGGCTGCCGCTCGAGGGCGCCTCCGACCACCTGGTCAGCGAGGCGCTCTATCTGGCGGACCCGGAAGGCAACGGCATCGAGATCTATCGCGACCGGCCGCGCGCCGACTGGCCACGGCGCGACGGCGCGATCCGGATGGCGACGGAGCGGCTCGATCTGCAGGCCCTCCTCGCCGAAGCGCGCGGCGGCCGCTATGCCGGCATGCCAGCGGGGACCCGGATGGGGCACATCCATCTGCGTGTCGGCGATACCGCCGCGGCCGAGGCCTTCTATGCGGGTGCGCTCGGCTTCGAGCTGATGGTCCGTTATCCCGGCGCCAGCTTCCTGGCGAGCGGCGGCTATCACCATCACATCGCCGGCAATGTCTGGAGCAGCCGTGGCGCCGGGCCGCGGCAGCCGGGCGAGGCGGGGCTCGCCGCCTTCGAAATCGTCGCCCGTGACGCCACCGACCTGGCCATGATGCGCCGCCGCATGCTCGAGGCCGGGGGCCGCGAGACCACGACGGGCGCCGCCATCGACGACCCCTGGGGCAACCGGCTGGCGCTGGTGCCCGGGCAGGGCTGACACGAAAAAAGCCGCCGGAAACCGGCGGCTCGATAACATCCCTTCGTCGACGCGGTGCGTCAGCCCTTGGCGGGCTGGGCCACCGCGGCGGAGACGAAGCTGGTGATGTCGCGGGTCGAGAAGGGCTTGCGCAGGAAGCGCACGTTGCGGAGCGGCTCCGGCACGTCGCCGGGCGTCGAGCCCGAGACGAAGGCGAAGGGTGTACCCCTCTGCAGCAGGTTGGCGGCGACCTCGAAGGTCTTGCCGCCGACGACGTCGATGTCGAGCAGGGCGCAGGACAGTTCGGCCGCGGTCGCCGCGCGCTGGGCCTGCGAAACCGAGTCGACGACGATCAATTCGGCGGCGGGGCCGAACTGCTCGGCCACGGCGGATTCGATGTCCATCGCGATGAACGGATCATCCTCGACGATCAGGATGCGGATATCGGTCATGACTCCCGCGCCTCCTTTACTCTGTGAACACTGACGATCATGGGAGGACAACGGCAGAGCCTTGTCCATGTTCCGGACTTCGGCCCCCGGCACCCATGACGTCGTTCAAATCCGCGTCAATTTGAACGGATACGGTTAGCAAACCGTCACCCTGCGGTGAGCCGGGTTCCCCGGGATGGTCGCCCCGGGGTCAACGGCCCCGGCCCGGCTCGACCAGCGACAATTCGAACCCGGTCACGCCGAGCGCCGCGTTGATCCCGCGCGAACCCTGAAGCGACAGCGGCTGAAGGGTGACCTCGTTGTTGTTGCCGCCGACCAGCAGGTTGGCGCTGCCGCCGACCCCGACAGAGGCTCCGGCCGTCGCGCCGACATAGCGACCCGACAGCGCCCCCAGGGGAGCGCGTGCATAGGGCCCGTAGACGCGCCACGACATCGTGGTGGCGCGGTTCTTCCCGAGATCGATGCCGAAATTGCGGACGATGCCGACATAGCGCTGCGCCGGCCCGCGGCGCGGCGTGAAGGTACAGTTCATCGGCCGCTGCGAGGTGACGACTTGGCCAAGACCGGCCCCGACGTTGCACCTCAGGCGCCCCGCCGGCGATCCGGACTGGGCGGATGCGGCCAAGCCGGAAACCAGAAGGCCGGCTGCCGCGACAATAGCAGCAAGGATCGGCTTCGAAGGCCGCGTGATCATCGGGAAGCTCCTGACATGAAGGTGTCCACCAAACGCCCCACCGAGGGCACAGTTCCGCGCAAGCTGGAACGGGTCAATCTCTGCTGCGTTGTATCTGCCATGAATCATGAAGGGCCGTCAGTCGTGAGTCAGGATCAGGCACCGCCGTTTGTCGTCTCCCTCGGCGGCGAAGCCTTGCCAGCGGCCCCGTTCTGGGAGCTGGAATCCCTGATTTTGCAAGGCTTCGAGCGCGAGCTGGCACTCGACATCCTGGCGGCGCGGCGTTCCGGCGCAGCCCGTCGGGCGCGCCCGGGCGCATGGCCCGGCCCGGCGCAGGCGCCCGGCGCGCTCGCCGCAACAAAGTCCAGGGACCTCGCCGCCGCGGTTGCGGAGGCCTACTGACAGAAGCGACCGGCGGGCGAGCCACGGGGCTTGATGTCGACATGGAGATGGTCGGCATGCGCGGCGTCGGACCCCGGGCCCAGCGCCGTGGCGAAAGCCCCGCAGGCGGATTGCCGGATCGCCGCCAGAAAAGCCTGATGATCCCCTGAAGGCGTGACGGAGACCGAAAGCCGGGCCGGAGCCTCGCCGATCTCGAAGCCGAAGATGTCGAGCGCTCGGCCCGTGGCGTGCTCGCTGAGGGGGCCCCCGGCGCCCCGGTTGCGATGGCGGCACTCATACCCGCCGCCGACCCGCAGAGCCACCAGATCGCGGCCGAAATGGCCTTTGGCGAGGGGCTGGACGGTGGTTTCCAGCCATTGCGCGACCACACCCGCCATCTCGCAGCTGAGGATCGCCGGCGGCTGGAGTTCGATGCGGCGGCGGCCGGGGCCTTCCCCCACCGAGAGCGCCGCGATCTCGACGGGGTCGACCACGAGACAGGCACCGTCGGGACTCGCCGGACGAGGCGTCACACGCAGGTCGGCACCGTGCCGAGCCGTCAGCGCCGCGACGCAGGAGGAGGGCGGACCGGCAGGGTCGGGCACCGGCGGGCGGCTGTCGGCGGGCGCGGCACCGGGCGCCACGTCGGATGGTCGCGGCGGCGGCAGGACGGGGCGCGGCTGCTGTGCCTGGGCCGCAGCCAGGCTCATGGCCAGCCCGAGGACCGCGAACCCCGCGCGGCGGCGCAGGCTGCTGCTGCGACCGGCAAAAATGATCAGATGTCCAACGCAGCGGCGCTCGCGACGGCGAGCGCGGTCGTTCCCGCGAGCGCGAGCGACAGGACCTCCTCGACCGTCGCGCCGAGGGGAACGATGCCGCCGAACAGCGCGACGCTAAGCGACGATGCGCCGATGATCGCGGCGATACAGGTCATCACCATGCCTCATCCTCCCGTCTCGTGGACGACCGGGCCGACCGGTGTCCGCTGGGCGGGCAACGCCGGTCCGGACGGGATGTTCCGCGCGATGGACGGATGGGGCGGGGGCCACGGGCCACTCGTCAGCCTGCGCGTCGCGCGGGCCTTCGGCATGGAAAAGCCCGCGGCACCGGGGCACCGCGGGCTGGAAGACGGGGCGGAGAGGGTGGTCAGGCCGCCTTGCGGCCGGCGCGACGGTCGAAGAACAGGGCCTGGCTGATGGCGGCCTTCACCGCTTCCGGCTGGAAGGGCTTGGTGATCAGGAAGGCGGGCTCGGGCCGGTCGCCGGTGAGCAGGCGCTCCGGATAGGCGGTAATGAAGATCACCGGCACGTCGATGGTGGCGAGGATCTCGTTGACCGCGTCGAGTCCCGAGCTGCCGTCGGCGAGCTGGATGTCCGCCAGGACGAGACCGGGGCGCTTCTTGGCGACGAGCGCGATCGCCTCGCGCTGCGTTCGGGCGACGCCGGTGACGGTGTGGCCGAGCTCCTCGACCATGGTCTCGATGTCGAGCGCGATGATCGGCTCGTCCTCGATGATCAGCACGTCGGTCGCGACCTGCTCCGCGATCTCCTGACCCGCCGTCTGGACGAGGACGGCCGCCTCGGCGGCGGCCACGCCCATGATGGCCCCGACCTCCTCGATCGAGAAGCCTTCGACCGTGCGCAGCAGGAAGGCCTGGCGCGGCCGCGGCGTCAGCGCTTCGAGATTGCGCTCGACGGCGGTGCGGCCGAGGGTGACGGGCGCAGACGGGTCCGCCGTATTGAGCCCGACCGACGACCACAGCGTCAGGAAGGTGCGGTAGAGGCCGATGCGGGGATTGAGGTCACGCGGGAAAGCAGACGGGTCGAGCACGAGCGCTTCGAGCATGGCGACGACATAGGCGTCGCCGCTGGCCTGGGTCCCGGTCAAGGCGCGGGCGAATCGGCGCAGATAGGGCAGATGCGGCGCAATTTCCTTGGCAATCGACATAGAGATGTCCTCTGTAAATGTGCCGGAAATGAGCACCGCCGCCGTCGCGATGACAAGCGATTTATTTTTGAAAAACGGCGGAACCTTTCGTGAGATCGCCTGTTTAAGGGGACTATCCGTGTCGGAATCGCCATCTGGGGGCATCCGCCGGAGGTGTTGACGTATAGGCGCGACTTGCTGGAAAAGCAGGCGCGCGCATCGCACGAGGGCCGAGATGAGCAATGTCGATTCAGCCATGGCCGCGCCGGAGGACGGCGCGGACGCCGATGCCGAGGTCATGCTCGATCCGCGCGTGCAGGAATCGATCGGCCGCTCCCTCAAAGCGCATTACGACGACATCGTGAACGCCCCCGTACCCGACAAGTTTCTGGTGCTGCTCGCTCAGCTCGAGGCAACCGAACGTCGCGCTGCCGGAGCATCAACCGATGAGCTCAACTGAATTCAAGGACGGCCTCATCAAGGAAATTCCCAATCTGCGCGCCTTTGCGGCCTCGCTGTCGGGGTCGATCCAGCTGGCCGACGATCTCGTCCAGGACACGCTGCTGAAGGCCTGGGGCAATTCCGACAAGTTCGAGCCCGGAACCAGCCTGCGCGCCTGGCTCTTCACCATCCTGCGCAACACCTACTACTCGCTCTATCGCAAGCGCGGCCGCGAGGTGCAGGACAGCGAGGGCACCTATGCCGAGCGCATGGCGACGCATGGCAATCAGGAGAGCCATCTCGACCTGGCCGACTTCCGCAAGGCGCTGGCCAAGCTGCCGGAGGAGCAGCGCGAGGTGCTCATCATGGTCGGTGCGACCGGCCTATCCTATGAGGAGACTGCCGAGATCTGCGGCGTCGCCATCGGCACGATCAAGAGCCGGGTGAACCGCGCGCGGACGAAGCTCGCCGAACTGCTGTCGATCGGCAGCCTCGACGATCTCGGGCCGGACCGCCGAAGCGCGGCCGCGATCCAAAGGGTCAGTAGCGAAATCGTCGGAAGCTGATGCGTCTCGCGCGCTTCCCCACGGTCCGGGGACGGCTGCTCGCCCTGCTCGTGGCGATCGCGCTGCCGATTGCCTGCCTCACGGCGCTGGCGGCCGTGACCACCTACCGGACCGTGGTTGCGGCGATCGAACTCTCGCAGTCGCGCACCGCTGACGATTTCGCGGTGCGGACGCGGGTCTGGCACCGCGGGGCGCTGCGCGCGCTCGTCGCCTCGGGGTCGCTGATCGCCAAAGACGGCATCGCCGGCGCGGAGTGCGGAGCGGCGGTTGCGGAGACGCTGCTGCGCATTCCCGGCTACCAGGCGGTTCGGATTGTCCTCGCCGACGGCCGGACCTGCTTCGCCTCGGTCGATCCCGCGCTGACAGAGGCTTCGGTGGCCGCGCTGGCCGCCCAGCAGGCATCGCTGCCGCGCTCGCCCACCCGCACCCGGATCCAGCTTCCTCCGGCCCGTTTCGACCAGGTCAACATCGGCGGAGCCGAGCGGCTCGTCACCCAGGTCCGCATGGAGACCGACGCGGCCCTGCGGGAGGCGATGCTCCTGGCCGACCCAGACCTGCTCGACCAGGTCTTCGAACTCGGCGGCACAAGCGACGGCGTCAACGTCGCACTGGTCTCGCGGGGCGAGGCCGTGATCATGCATCGCCGCGAGCCCAATCCCGACGATCTGTCCTGGCTGCCGGAAGCCGACCGCTTTCCGGTCGAGGACGGGCGCTGGGAGGCGCGCAGCCGCGGGGGCCAGATGCGCGCCTACGCCGCGCGGCTGGTGACGGCGCCCGATCTCTATGTCGTCGCGAGCTTCGGCAATGCCCCCGAACGGGCCGCGCGGATGCAGTTTCTCGCCCTGCTGATCGCGCCGATCCTGACGCTGATCCTGCTCTGCCTCGTCTATCTGCGGGCGATCGACCGCCATTGCGTGCACTGGCTGCGCGGCATCGAAGCCACGGCGCGCGCCCGCTCGACCGAGCCCCATGCGCGGGCCGTCATCGCACCGGACATGCCCAGCGACATCCGCAGCGTCGCCGAAGCCTTCAACACGATGATCGACGAGCAGGAGGTTCGCCAGCGGCGGCTGCAGACGGCGCTCGACGACAACCGCTTCCTGGTGCGCGAGCTCCACCACCGCGTGAAGAACAGCCTCCAGGTGGTCCAGAGCTATATCGGGCTGACCAAGCGGGACTACCGCGACGAGGCCAGGCTCGCCCTGGCCGACGCCGAAACGCGGGTCCATGTGCTGTCGGCGGCCTATCGTTTCACGCTCGCCGACGGCGAGATGCAGCCGGTCCGAGTCGACCTGTTCGTCGAGGACGTGGTGACGATGATCACCAACCTCATCCGGACGCGCGACCAATGGGTCGCGAGCCGCCTCGACACCGATGCCACCCTCTCCGTCGATCGGATCATCCCGCTCGGCTTCCTCGTGGTCGACGTCGCCTCGCGGGTCCTCAGGAGCACGCCGGGGGTCAGCCTGACGATCATCGTGCGCGACATCGACGAAACGACGCTCGAGGTCGCGCTGGAAGCCGACCGCGACATCGCGCCGAGCGCGCCGCCGAAGATGTTCGCCGGACTGGTGGCCCAGATCGAGGCGGTCCAGTCCGCTCAGCCCGAGGGCCGCCGGCTGGGGAGCTGGCGCATCCGGCACGTGTCGTAGGGGAAAGGCGACCGTCCTGCGGAAATTCAGGCCGGGGCGTCGATGGCCTCGATGGTCACGCCGACGCCCAGGCCCAGGAAAGACCCTGTCAGGCCGGTGAAACTGCCCGCAACGGGCGAGGCGTCCTCCGGCACGCGGGCCACCGCCACCCGCAGCAGCTGCCGGTCCGCGACGAGGTCGTTGGTGGGATCGAATTCGACCCAGCCATCGCCCGGGATGAAGACATCGGCCCAGGCATGGGTCAGGCCCACGGTGGAGACCAGCCCGGCCGCGTTGGGCGTGCGGTCGTGGATGTAGCCGGTGACGAAGCGCGCGGCGAAGCCCATGCGGCGGGCCAGCTCGATGAACAGCCAGGCGTAGTCGCGGCAGGATCCCGCCTGGAGGCGCAGCGTGTCGGCAGGGTGCTGGGTTCCCTCGTCATAGCGCAGGGCGTAGCTCAACCCGGCATGGATGGCGTGGGCGAGATCGCGCAGGAGGTGGCCGGAGCCCTGCCCGATGCGGTTGCGAAAATCCGCCAGCCACTGGTCGAGCACATGGTCGGGATCAGCCGCCGCGAGGTCGAGATAAGGCTGCAGGACGGCGCGCTCGCCATCGGTGTAGACGACCCCCGTCATCGCGGCCGCCGCCTCGAGCTCGGTTCGCGGCAACGCAGAGCCGAAGCGCTGCACGACCAGCTCGCTGACGATGTCGAGCTTGTTGGCGGGCGCGTCGAAGTTGGCGATGGCGACGGAGTTGCCATAGGCGTCGTGCATCCAGCGCAGACGGGCCCGTGGCGAGATGGTCAGGGCGGTGTCGACGACCCGCAGGTCGAAGCTGTCGCGCGGTCGCAGCATCAGGCGATGCGGCCCGAACGCCACCGGCCCGCCATAGCGGTAGGTCGTCGAATGTCGAATGCGGAGATACATCGTCGCGTCCTGCTGCGCCCTGCGCCCGTGCAGGAGCGGTCTGCCGATCCAAAAAACAAGCCGCCCGAAGGCGGCTCTTGAGTGAGACACGAGGGAAGTGCCGGTGATCAAACGCGGCAGGGCGGCGCGAGTTCCCGCAGCAGCCCTGATTTCCTTACGTCAGCGCAGAACCGTGCGATCGGCCGATGGCGCCAGCGCCTGCTGGGCGCCGCCGATGGCCCGCTTCGTCACACCGACCGTCCGCTGGGCGGGATCGGCCGCCGCGAGGCGAACACCGGACGGCATCTGGCGGTCGAGCCTGGCCTGCGCGATCGCCGCAAAACTGTTGACGTTGGTCTCCTGAAAGCCGGAGCCGAGCGTGAGGGCGAGGACCGCGGCCCCCATGAATCCGAAGAAAAGGCCGGCGCGCTTGATGGGGGCAAAGCTGTTGTTCAACATCTGTCTCTCCCGACGCCTCGACCGGACAACAACATCCGGCTTCCTGATTGTTAACGCGGCGAGGTCGGGCCGGTTCCATTTCGGCACCCGGCGGCGGATACTTCGTCATCACATCGGCGCGAGCGACGGCGATCAGACCGTGGCGTCATTGGCCGCGTTGCGGTTGCGGAACAGCCGCCACAGCGACTTGCCGAGACGGCGCGAGGTGAGATGCGCGCCGGCCAGCCGCTTTTCGAGCGTGATCTTGCGGTCGTGATAGTCCTCCAGCCCCGGCCGATGTCCGACGCTGATCAACGTCGCCTGCGCCAGTTCCGCGTCGAACAGGCCGAGAAGATGGTTCTGGCTGTCCTCATCGAGG
The DNA here is from genome assembly GCF_001713455.1 of Bosea sp. RAC05. Lineage (NCBI taxonomy): Bacteria > Pseudomonadati > Pseudomonadota > Alphaproteobacteria > Hyphomicrobiales > Alloboseaceae > Allobosea > Allobosea sp. RAC05. The sequence continues at coordinate 463,331 of NZ_CP016464.1, read as the reverse complement.
GCCGACGTCGCCTCGTCCATGATGATGATGTCGGGCCTGCGGATGACGAGCCGCGCGAAGGCGACCCGCTGGCGCTCGCCGCCGGAGAGGGTGCGGTCCCATTTGTCCTCGTCGTCGAGGCGGCGGGCGAGATAGCCCAGCCCGCAGCGCCGCAGCGCCGCGACGACGATCTCGTCGGGAACCGGCTTGTCGGCCTCGGGATAGAGCAGGATCGTGCGCAGATCGCCCATCGGGAGATAGGGCTTCTGCGGCACGAAGGCGATCGACTTGCCGCGCGGCACCGCGATGGAGCCCGAGCCCCAGGGCCAGAGGCCGGCGAGCGCGCGGATCAGCGTGCTCTTGCCGGTGCCGCTCTCTCCGACGATCAGCACCTTCTCGCCCAGCCCGATCACGATGGAGGCGTCGGTGATCACCGCCCGGCCGTTGCTGTGGGCGATCGAGAGCCGCTCGAGGTGGATCGCGCCGTCCTCGCTCTCCTTCAGGGTGATGCGGGTCTCGTCCTCCATCACGGTGGCGATGTCGAGACCCTCCAGCGCTTCCTGGAGCTCGTCGACGCGGGTGACGGAGGCGAACCATTCGGCGAGGCGCACGAAGTTGTCGACGAACCAGATCAGCGCGGCCTGGACCGCACTGAAGGCGGCCACCACCTGCATCACCGCCCCCAGGGAGACGTCTCCCGACAGATATTTCGGCGCGATCAGCAGCAGCGGAACGATCGGGAACAGCGCGCCATTGGTGTTCAGGACGATCGCGATCACCCCCTGCTGCCGGATCACCCGCAGCCAGGCGGCGACGACTCGGCCGTAATTCTCGCCGACCGAGTCGCGCTCGTCGGAGTCGCCGCGGATCAGCGCGATGCTCTCGGCATTCTCGCGCAGACGGGTCATCTCGGCACGAAACTGAGCTTCCGCCTCGTTCTTGGCGGCGATCCTGGCCACCAGCGGCCGCCCCGCGACATAGGCCGCCAGCGAGGCGACGGTGGCGTAGCCGATCGCGGCCAGGGCCATATAGCTGGGAATGACGATCTCCGTCCCGGCCAGGGTGAACCGTGCCGAGCCCGCGACATGCCACAGGATCGCAGCGAAGGTCGCCGCCGTGACGGCGGCACTGATCAGCCCGATCGCAAACTCGACCAGCGGCTCGATGGCGAGCCTGACATCCTCCGCGATGCGGTATTCCGGCGCCGCCTGTTCCTTGGCCACGAACTGCAGGCGGTAATAGCGCTGGTCGGCGATCCACCAGCCCGCCAGGCGCCGGGTCAGGTATTCGCGCCAGCGCATCTGCAGCAGCATGCGGCTGATCACCAGCGCCGACAGGGTCAGTGCCGACACCGCCACGAGCAGCGGCAGCCAGGTCGCGATGTGCCAGGCGGCGGCGCTGTCGCGCCGCTCGAGCGCATCGAAGAAGATGCGGCTCCAGGTGTTCACCGCCACCGCCGTGCCGATCTGGGCGGCGACGAAGGACAGGACCAGGATCGTCAGCACCCAGGCGCGGAGCTTCGTTTCGCCGCTCCAGAACGGCAGCGCCGCGGCAAAGAAGCGGCGCATGCGCGACCGCCTGGGAAGGCGCGGCTGGTCTGACATGGGATCGATCTCTCGGAAACGGGCGTAAAGGCTGCGGCGACGCCGTGGCCCGCCCGCACCGCGCCCGGCGCAAGGCGGTCTTCGCTAACGTTCGGGAGCGGCGAGGGTTCCGCATCATCCGCTCATGACAAAAGCGAACGGCTTGCTATGGAGAAAGCGATGGTGCCGCCCCGGCACCCGCTCCGAAGCAGGAGAACCGACGGGACCATGACGGAGAGCGCCCCCTCGAACGGCCGCAACAGCGTGCCCTGCATGGCCTGTCCGCTGCGGGCGAAGCCTGCGTTCAAGGACAAGTCGGACGATGAAATCCGCTTCATCCAGTCGATGAAGATCGAGCATCGCCATCTGCCGGCCGGCGCCGACATCATCCATCCAGGCCAGGAGGATGCCGAACTCTACACGCTGTTCTCAGGCTGGGCCTTCCGTTACCAGCTCCTGCCCGACGGGCGGCGCCAGATCCTGAATTTCCTCCTGCCGGGCGATCTCGTGGGCCTGCAGGCGTCGCTGCTCAGCGCCGCCCAGCACGGCATCGAGGCGCTGACGGAGGTCGAGCTCTGCGTCTTCCCGCGCAAGCGCGTCTGGGACCTGTTCGTGCACATGCCGGCGATGGCCTATGAAGTCGCCTGGCTCGGCTCGCGCGAGGAAAGCCTGATCGACCAGAACCTGACCTCGGTCGGCCAGCGCAACGCCGGCGAACGCATCGCGGCGCTGGTGATCTCGCTGTACCGGCGGGCCGAGACGCTGGGTCTCGTCAGCGACGGCAGCTTCCGGTTTCCGCTCTCCCAGCAGCAGCTCGCCGACGCGCTGGGGCTGTCGCTGGTCCATACCAGCAAGACCTGGTCGCGGCTGCGCAAGGCCGGCCTCTTTTCCACCCGTGAAGGGCGCCTGACGCTCTTGAACCCGCGCCTGACCTCACGCATGGCGCTGCTCTACGAGCGCGAGGTGGCGCCGCGGCCGCTGATCTGAAACGCGGGGGCCGCATCGCGCCTCCCGATCCAGGGCGCAGGCACCTCGGCAACACGCCCGCGGGCGGGGCGGCGGGTGCGTCTGCGAAAGTTCTTGGCGCACACATGCACTTGACCCCATATGTCGCGCAGGTAACGTCTCATTCCCCCCATGGTCTGGCCTTCGGTCCGGCGTCAGAGGTTTCATGTCGCTCCCCTCGTCACGCCGCCCCCTGCAGGGGCCTTCGCTGGCAGCCCGGATCGGGCAGTCCCGCGTCGCCGCGCGAATCGAGGATGAAATGCGCGTGACGGCCGCCGATCTGGTGGACAGCGTGGCCCAGGCCCGGCTGAAGGTCGCCACCGTTCGTTACAAGGTCGAGGACGAGGTCCGCAGCCACACCGAAAAGCTGCGCTCGCGGGTGAGCGAGGCGCGCGCCAAGCTCGGCGACGAAGCGCGCTTCATCAAGTCCTGGATCGACAACCCGTCGCGGACGGGTTCCGTCACGCCCTCGAGCCCCGCCCTGGCGCGGCGCATGGCGTCCTTCGTCGATCCCGCTCTGCCGGGACCGGTGATCGAGATCGGCCCCGGAACGGGTCCTGTCACCGAGGCCCTGATCGAGCGCGGCATCGCCGAGGAGCGGCTGATCCTGGTCGAGTACAGCCCCGATTTCTGCGCCCTGCTGCGGAAACGCTTCCCGCGCGCCACCGTGATCGAGGGGGACGCCTATGCCCTGTCGAAGACGCTGGCGGGCCATCTGAACGACAAGGCGATCGCCGTCGTCTCCAGCCTGCCCCTGTTCAACCAGCCGCCGGCCATGCGCAGCGCCCTGGCGAAAGAGGCCTTCACGCTGCTGATCGACGGCGCGCCCTTCATCCAGTTTACCTATTCGGTGGTCTCGCCGGTGCCGCGCAAGGGCTCGGGGCTTAAGGCCTTCGTCTCCGACTGGGTTCTGCGGAACATCCCGCCGGCTCGCGTCTGGGTCTACCGCCAGCCGGGTTGACGGCAGCCCGTCACGACGCCGGTTCGGCACCGCCGCAGCCGGGCCGCCGCCAAACACACACCCGTTGGTAACGCTTCCCTGCTAACAGCGGGCGGGCGAGGCGTCGGCCATCCGGGCCGTCGCGAAGGGCCTGGCACATGACTGGCGAGACACCGCGGTTCAGCCTGCCACGCTGGCGCCTGACCCGCTGGCTGGCCGATACGGGCCCCGACGTGCCGATGGAGATCCGGTACGCGCTCGTCGCCGGCCTGTTCGGGACGATGCCGATCTTCATCGCCGGCCTCTTCAACACCGTCGCGGTGTCGCTGCTAGTCGCGATCCGGATCCCCACCTGGCCGTTCATCCTGTGGTGCGTCTTCGATATCCTCTGCTGCTCGGCCCGGCTCGTGGTCCTTCTGATCGCCCGGCGTCGGGCCGCACGGCACGAGCCGACGCCGACCGACCTCTACATCCTGCTCGGCGTCGCCTGGGCCGCCGGCATCGGCTTCGGGGCCTTCATCAGCCTGACCAGCGGCGACTGGGTCTCGGCGACCCTGGTCTGCCTCAGCGCGACGGCGATGGTCGGCGGCGTGTGCTTCCGCAATTTCGGCGCCCCCCGCATGGCCGGGGTGATGATCGCCCTGACATTGGGCCCCTGCACCTTCGCGACGCCGTTCCTGGGCGAGCCGATCCTGCTGATCGGCTTCGTGCAGCTGCCCTTCTTCATCTACAGCATGTCCCGGGCGGCCTTCGGCCTCAACAGCATGCTGGTCGCGACCATGCAGGCGGAACGCGAACACGCCTTCCAGGCCAAGCACGACCTGCTCACCGGCCTGCCGAACCGCGTCGGGCTCAACCAGGCGCTCAAGGCCAGCCTGGCGCGCTATGACGGCACGAGGCCGCTGGCGGTGGTCTATCTCGATCTCGACGGCTTCAAGACCATCAACGATACCCATGGTCACAAGGCGGGAGACCGGCTTCTCCAGCTCGTCTCCGACCGCCTGCGCCGGCTGGTGCGCGCCGGCGACCTCGTCGCCCGCATCGGTGGCGACGAATTCATCGTGCTGTCGGAGCAGGTCGGCGGCGGCCCCCTGAAGCGGCTGGGAGACCGGCTCGTGCGCGAGCTCTCGCAACCCTATTCTCTGGACGACCAGGTCCGGGTCACGGTCGGGGCTTCGATCGGCATTGCCCGCGCGCCCGATCACGGGCTCGATCTCGAAAGCCTGATGAGCGCGGCCGACTCGGCGCTCTACCAGGCCAAGTCCGACGGCAAGTCGCGCTGCGTGATCGCGCCGCTGCCGCGCGAAGCCGCCAGCCGCCTGCTCCCTCAGGCGGCACCGCTGTCAACCGTCGCCTGAGGGCGCACTCGGGCCTGCCGTTCCAGCTTCACTCGATCCGGCATTCCCCGGTCGCGGGCGCAAGCCGCCAGACGCGGTCGTCGGGCCGCGCGGGGATCGCGACCGCGCCATCGGCGATCTCCTCCGCGTCATAGGGATTGGGGTTGGCGACGATGTCGCCATTGCGAATGTCGAGCGTGCCCCGCGGGCCCTGCACCAGCCGCCAGCTCCCCGCCTCCCATTCCGGGACGCAGCGCAACCCCTGCCCGCGCGGCCGGCAGAAGCCTCCGAGCTGATAATCGTACCCCGCCCCGGCGTTCACCCGGCGTCGAAGATTGATATAGAGCGCCACGTAGATGCCGCGCGAAGGCTCGGCCCGCCAGGTGTCGGGCAGGTGGACCAGACGAATCCGGGCGACCTTCTGCTGCGGGTGGGCGGCGAGGTGCGCCTCGTCATAGCGGCGCTCCCAGCAGGCGGCACGCGTGGGCGGCAGTTCCTCTGCGAGCGGGCGCGCGCCGGCCGAAGCGAGGCACCAGCCCTGGGCGGCCAGACAGACCATGACGCCGAGCCTCGCCTGCATGGCCCTCTCCCCGCGTTTCGGATCACCCAGAGGATGATCGGCGCAAGCGCGCCGGCGCGCAACGCCCTCCATGAGCTTGACCGAAGCCAGCCGCTCGGGCTTGCTGCGCCCGCGGGCGGAGAACCAACAGCGTGATGGATCTGGCGCGGCTCGTCGTCGACATCGCCGACGAGATGGCGACCCTGACCGAACGGGGCGAGGTCGCGACCTATATCGCGCCGCTCGCCGCCATCGATCCCAAGCGCTTCGGCCTCTGCGTCGTGACCGCCGATGGCGCCGTCCACATGGCCGGCGATGCGCTCGAGCCGTTCTCGATCCAGAGCATCTCGAAGGTCTTCGCGCTGACGCTCGCGCTCGGCAAGATCGGCGAGGCCCTCTGGCAGCGGGTCGGGCGGGAGCCTTCGGGCACGTCGTTCAACTCGATCGTCCAGCTCGAACGCGAGCAGGGCATCCCGCGCAACCCGTTCATCAATGCGGGCGCCCTCGTCGTCGCCGACGTGAACCTGGCCGGCCATGCGCCCCGGATCGCCATCGGGGAATTGCTGCGGTTCGTCCGCCATCTCGCCGACGACGAGACCATCGCGATCGACGAGGCCGTCGCCCGCGCCGAACAGGCCACCGGCTTCCGCAACATCGCGCTCGCCAGCTACATGAAGGCCTTCGGCAATATCCGCCACGCCCCGGAACTGACGCTCGGCGTCTATTTCCACCAATGCGCCATCGCGATGAGCTGCCTGCAGCTCGCCATGGCCGGACGCTATCTGATGCATGGCGGCCTGCTCGAGCGCGGCGGGATGCGCGTGGTGCCGGCCCGCCGCGCCAGGCGCATCAACGCGCTGATGCTGACCTGCGGCCATTACGACGCCTCCGGCGACTTCGCCTTCCGGGTCGGGCTGCCGGGCAAGTCAGGCGTGGGAGGCGGCATCCTCGCCGTCGCGCCGGGGCGGGCCTCGATCGCCGTCTGGTCGCCGGGGCTCAACGCCAACGGCAATTCGCAGCTGGGAACGCTGGCCCTGGAACGCCTCGCCGACGCCACCGGCTGGTCGGTCTTCGGCGCCGGCTGACGGCGCGGGAGCCGCCGAATTCCGTAAGGTTATCAAAACCTTTGCCGGTCCAAGACAATTTTAATGATTGCGACGCAAGCTCCGGGCCAGGATTTTCGGCGAAAGGGTGGTGGGAAACCTGTGCCCTGCCGCAGCGACCAGGATGGTGCCCGTGCAGCTGTTCCCCGCCTCGATCAAGAACTACCTCGTCGCCACGATGGCCTGCCTGTGCATTCCAGGCGTCGGCGCGCTGGGCTACATGGCGAGCCAGTCCTTCGACGAAGTCCGGGAGAACATGCGTCTGGCGACTTTGGTGGAGGCCGACAAGGCGCTCCTCATCGCCGGCAACAGCATCCGTGCCAATCGCGGACAGGCCCAGACCGCGATCCAGGCGGCGGATGATCCCGCGCCGATCATCGCCAAGGTCGAACAGGCGAACCGGAAAGACCTCGACGAGGCCGTCGCGCGGCTGAACGCCACCTCGCTGGCCGACCGCGCCGCCCTGGCCGATGCCGTGGCGCAGCAGCAGAGGGCGACCGACGCCAAGTTCGCGGATCTCCGCGCCGAGGCGGCCAAGCCGAAGGCGCAGCGCAGCCTGCAGGCGACGATGCCCTGGTACAACGGCGTCGGCGACATCGAGAGTGCGCTGGTGAAGGCGGCGGACGCCACCTCGCTGGCCGTGCGCATGTCAGACCCCGTCATGGCCGACCTGCAGAACTTCAAGTCGACCGGCTGGCGCACCCGGTCCTTCTACGGCATCCAGTGCTCGGTGCTGCGGCCGCACATGGCCTCGGGCAAGGCCCTCGAACCGGCCCAGATCCGCAGGCTGGGCGAGCTGCGCGGCGTCTCCGAGGCCAGCATGCAGCAATTGCGGCAGATGGGCGAGCGCAGCGGCGTCAGCGCCGAACTCGTGCGCAAGATCGGCGTCATGGGCAGCGAGATGGACGCGGCCAACAAGACGATGGACTCGCTTTCGGCCAAGCTCGGCCAGGGCACGGCGCCGCTGATCTCGGCGGAAGACTGGACGAGGCTCTGCAACGGCCCCTTCACCTCGATGCTGTCGGCGATCACGCAGTCGCTCGACGACATGGCCACCGCGACACAGGCGAAGCTCGACCAGGCCTGGACGCGGCTGGCGGTGATCGGCGTGCTGCTCGGCCTGCTTCTCGCCCTCTGCGTGGTGAGCTGGCGCGGGGTCCAGAACCGTATCGCCAAGCCCGTCGTGGCGCTGAAATCGGCCCTCGACGTGATGCAGGCCGGCGACTTCTCGCAGCCCATCCCCGCCCCGGCCTCGCCTGACGAGATCGGTGCGCTCAGCGGCGCGCTGGAAGCCTATCGCGAAAACGCCCTGTCGCTGGAGGCCAGCCGGCGCGACCGCGAACTCGCCATGCTGGCCGACAGCCAGCAGGCCGCGAATGTCCAGAGGCTGCTCGGCGAGGTGTCGGTGATCGTCAGTGCCGCCCAGAACGGCGACTTCTCCGGGCGCGCGAGCGTGGGCGACGTCGGCGGTCCGCTCGGCGATCTGGTGTCGGGAATCAACGAGATCAATGCCGTCGTCAACGGCGCCACCAGCGAGTTTTCCGAGGTGCTGCAGGCGATCGCGGCCGGCGACCTGACCCACCGGGTCGACACCGCCTATCGCGGCCGCTTCGCCGATCTGAAGGGCGCGATCAACGACACGGTCGACCGGCTGTCCTCGACGGTCAAGACCATCCAGCTGACCTCGGCCGATGTCGGGCTGGCGGCGCGCGAAATCAACATGGGCGCTGACGACCTCTCCAAGCGCACCGAGGATCAGGCCTCGAGCCTCGAGGAAACCGCGGCGACGACCGAAGAGCTCGCGGCCTCGGTCAAGGCCACCGCCCAGGCCTCGCGCCAGGCCGCCGCGATCGCGACGGAAGCGATGGAAGCCGCCCAGAACGGCGGCGCCATCGCCGGCCAGGCCGTCGACGCCATGGCCCGCATCGAGACCGCCTCGACCAAGATCGCCGACATCATCCGCGTCATCGACGACATCGCCTTCCAGACCAATCTGCTGGCCCTCAACGCAGCCGTCGAGGCCGCCCGGGCCGGCGACGCCGGCAAGGGCTTCGCGGTCGTCGCCTCCGAGGTCCGCACGCTCGCCCAGCGGTCGAGCTCGGCGGCCAAGGACATCTCGGCGCTGATCTCGTCCTCCAACAGCGAGGTCGGCGAGGGCGTGAAGCTCGTCCGCCAGGCCGGCGAGGCGCTGGAGCAGATCCTCAGCGCGTCAAGGAAGGTGGCCTCGACGATCGCGGAGATCTCCGCCGCCTCGGGCGAGCAGGCGAGCGGCATCGACGAGATGAGCCAGGCGGTGGCCCATCTCGACGAGATGACCCAGCAGAACGCGGCTCTGTCGGAACAGAGCGCGGCTTCGGCCGGCTCGCTCTCGGGCAAGATCGCCCAGCTCAACGACCTCGTCGCCGCCTTCAAGACCGGGCCGGACGCGGGCGTGTCGCGCGCCTACCCGCAGCATGGCGGCGCAAGGCGCGCCGCCTGAGGGCGAGCCGCCCCCCGGTGAGGTGGGGCGGTTTCGGCCGGGAAAGTTTCCATCAAGATTCAACAATTACCTTAGGTTAACGCCGCCCTGCTCTACGCGGCCACCGCTTCGGGGGAAGTGATGACGAAAGTTCCTGGCAAAGCGTCGATCAGGACGGTCCTGATCGGGCTGGTCTGCGCGATGGCCTTGGTGAGCAGCGGGCTCGCACTGCAGGGCATCTGGTCCGCGGTGACCCAGTATGGCGTCGCCCAACAGGTGGTCGGCCTGGCGGGCCTGAACAAGAATCTGTTCGACGCGCTCGGGGCCTGGCGGCTCGAACGCGCCTCGATGCAGAGTGCCGTCATCCTGACCAATGACAAAAACCAGTCCTCGATCGACAGCTTCCTGCAGCGTCGGAAAGTCGTCGATGAGGCGATGACGTCGGCCATGGCGACCTTCGCCGCCGCGGGGCGGCCGACACTGGCTGCGGTGCAGAGCGAACTCGCGGCGATCTACAACGACAACCGGGCGGTCCGGGCCGATGTCGAGAAGGATCTCAAGCTGCCGCTCGAGAACCGTGACAAGAAGCTGCCGGACCGGGTCATGAGCGTCGGCGAGACGTTCCTGCAGGTCCTCAACAAGGCCTCCCTCGCGGTCGACAGCGAGATCCGCGCCCTTAATCCGGCCCTGACAGAACTGGTGATGGCCCGCGCCCTCGCCTGGACGACGCGGACCTATGGCGGCACCTCAGCCGTGATGATCAACACGATCGCTGCCCAACAGCGCACCTTCGAGGCCAAGGAGACGCCGCTTGTCCTGAGCAACGATGCGAGCGCGCTGGCGACCTGGCGGGCGCTGCGCGATATGACGGACACCGCCCATACCGATCCGGCGATCAAGACCGCCGTCGCCCGTGCCCATGCGGCCTATTTCACCGGCCCGATCCACCAGATGCGTGAGAGGGTGACGGCGCTGACGACCTCGGGCGGGAAGCCCGACATGACCGTCGATCAGTGGCGCGGTCAGATCGTGCCTGCTCTGGAAACGATCGCGGCCGTGGCCAGCACCGCCCTCGACCAGGCCGTCGAGCGCGCCAACGCAGCCGCACAGGACGCATTCCTGGCGATCGCCAAATACGTCGCCGTCCTGGTCGCCAGCCTCGCGATCGCCGTGGCCGGCTACATCGTCGTGCGCTCCCGCGTCACCAACCCGCTCGCCCAGATGACGACGTCGATGACGCGGCTGGCCGAGGGCGATCTCTCGACGGCGCTGCCGTCGATCACGCGCCGGGACGAGATCGGCGCCATGGCGTCCGCGCTGGCGGTGTTCCGCGACAATCTGGTGAAGATGCGCGATCTGGAAGAGCAGGAGCGCGCAGCGGCAGCGGCGCGCCTGGCCCGGGCGCAGTCGATGGAAGCGGTAGTGTCGGATGTCGGCGAGGTCGTGGCAGCGGCCGCCGCGGGCGACTTCTCGGCGCGGCTGCAGATCGACCATGCCGACGAGCAGATGCAGAAGCTCGTCGCCGGCATCAACGAGATCAACGCCGTGGTCGACGGCGCCACCAGCGAGTTCTCCGACGCGCTGCAGGCGATCGCGGCGGGCGACCTGACCCATCGGGTCGACACCGCCTATCGCGGCCGCTTCGCCGATCTCAAGGGCGCGATCAACGACACGGTCGACCGGCTGTCCTCGACGGTCAAGACGATCCAGGTCACCTCAGCCGATGTCGGACTGGCCGCCCGCGAGATCAACATGGGCGCGGACGATCTGTCGAAGCGCACCGAGGAGCAGGCATCGAGCCTGGAGGAGACGGCGGCGACGACCGAGCAGCTCGCGGCTTCGGTCAAGGCGACCGCGCACGCGTCGCGCCAGGCGGCCAACGTCGCCAATGATGCGATGCAGGCGGCGCAGACCGGCGGCGCCATCGCCGGCCAGGCGGTCGACGCCATGGCCCGCATCGAGAGCGCCTCGACCAAGATCTCGGACATCATCCGCGTCATCGACGACATCGCCTTCCAGACCAATCTGCTGGCGCTGAACGCGGCGGTGGAAGCGGCGCGGGCCGGCGATGCCGGCAAGGGCTTCGCGGTCGTCGCCTCGGAGGTCCGGACCCTGGCGCAGCGTTCGAGCGAGGCCGCCAAGGACATCTCGGCGCTGATCTCCTCGTCGAACAGCGAGGTCGGCGAGGGCGTCAAGCTCGTCCGTCAGGCCGGCGAACAGCTCAGCCAGATTCTGGCAGCCTCCGAGAAGGTCGCGGCCACCATCGCGGAAATCTCGGCGGCTTCCGGCGAACAGGCCAGCGGCATCGACGAGATGAGCCAGGCCGTCGCGCATCTCGACGAGATGACCCAGCAGAACGCGGCGCTGTCGGAACAGAGCGCGGCCTCGGCCGGCTCGCTCTCGGGCAAGATCGCCCAGCTCAACGACCTCGTCGCCGCCTTCAAGACCGGGCCGGACACCGGCCTGTCGCGCGGCTACCCGCAGCATGGCGGCGCAAGGCGCGCCGCCTGAGGGCGAGCCGGCCCACCTTCACGGGAATCGCACGGCGCTGGCGCGATCTCCGTGAAGGCGGATCGCGGACAGGTTGAAGGCGGACAGGACCGGGGCGAGCCATGGGGCGAGACAGCGCCACTGGCACCCAGCGCGAGACAGATCCTTGAACAGGGCGGACTGCCTCTCATCCCGCTGACGGATCAGCCGGGGCGGGAGAGCGGCTGCCTCAGCGTCAGACTGGCGCGAAATGGCAATCGCGAAGGGGGCATCAGCGGGTAGCGTCAACACCCCTGACTGCCACCCGGAACCACGCCTGCCGATGGGCCCCGATCGCTTCTTTCGCCGCTCCGCCGTCACACTCCTCGCCGCCCTCGCGGTCTGCGGACCTCTGGAGCCCCTCGCCCCGCTGCTCGAGGCCGAGGCCGCGACGGCTGTCATCCGGACGCCTCCCGGCGCAGCCGTCCGGCGACCGCCGGTGCGCACCGTCCGGCGCACGGTCGTCGTGGCTCCGGTCAGGCCGGTTCCGGCCGTACGGCCCTGGTACTGGGGCAGCGTCGTCGCCGGGGTGACCATCGGCGCGATCGTGACGGTCGCCGCCGTCAATGCGGTGCCCAAGGCGCCGTCACCCGAACTCTGCTGGTTCTGGAGCGATTCCAGCAAGACCCGCGGCTACTGGAATTACTGCGTCGCGCCGAGGCAGCCATGACAAGCTTCAACGCCCTCCTGCGCGGCGCGCTCGCCGCCGCCGTTCTGGTCGGGACCACCCTCGCGGCCCGCGCAGCCGATATCCCCTCGCCCCGTCAGGAACCGGTGGCTGCCGTGCCGCTCGCGCCGGCGCTGACGTTCAAGGGCGCGGCCTATCTCTGGGCCACCGGCCTCGAGGGCCGGATGCGGACCCTGCCGCCGCTGCCGACGGTCAAGGTCGATATCGGCTTCGATCAGGTCATGAAGAATTTCGACGGCGGCATCATGGGCGCCGGCGAAATCGGCTACGGGCGCTATCTGCTGTTCTTGGATATCATCGCGTCGAAGATCTCGCCGAACAAGACCGTGTACCCGGCGGGCGTCCCGGCCGGCGTCAAGGTCGACAGCGCCTCTTTCATCGGTCTGGCGGCCGTCGGCTACCGGTTCGTGGACACCGACCGCTACAGCCTCGACGGCTTCGCCGGCGTGCGCGGCTTCTCCACCCGGAACACGCTGCGTGTCCAGCTGCTGCCCGGCACCCTCAAGCTGAGCGAGAGCGAGCAATGGGCGGACGCCGTCATCGGCGCCCGGTTCCGGCTCAATCTGACGCCCTCCTGGTATCTGACGACCATCGGCTTCGTCGGGAAGGGAGCCTCCCGCTACGAATGGGACGTGTTCGGGGGCGTCGGATACGTCATCGACGAGCGCTGGTCCGCCTTCGCCGGTTATCGCGCGATGAAGGTCGATTACCGCAACGGGAACTTCATCTTCGACGCGCTCCAGCAGGGCCCGGTCCTCGGACTGACCTCGCGCTTCTGACGCTGCCGCACCGTCAAGGACACCGCCATGATCTGTTCTCCGCTTCGCCTCGCCTGTCTGGCCCTGGCCCTGCTGGCGCCCATCGCCGCGCACGCGCAGACCGCCAGGAAGCCCCATATCCTCTACATCATCGCGGACGATCTCGGCTTTGCCGATGTCGGCTTCCGCAGCCCGGAGATCGCGACACCGACGATCGACCAGTTGGCCCGCGAGGGCGCCGAGCTGCAGCAGTTCTACGTCCAGCCGATGTGCACGCCGACGCGGGCGGCTCTCATGACCGGGCGCTACCCGATGCGCTACGGGCTGCAGAGCTTCGTCATCCTGCCCGAGCAGAGCTATGGCATTCCGCTCGACGAGAAGCTGCTGCCGCAGATCCTGAAGGAAGCGGGCTACAGCACCGCGATCATCGGCAAATGGCATCTCGGCCACGCCGACCGCAAGCTCTGGCCGAAGCAGCGCGGGTTCGACTACCAGTATGGCGCGCTGATCGGCGAGATCGACTACAACACCCACAAGGTGCACGGCGTCACCGACTGGTATCGCAACAACCGCAAGCTCGACGAGCCCGGCTATGTGACCACCCTGCTCGGGAAGGATGCGGTCCGCCATATCCGGCAGCATGATCCGGCCAAGCCGCTGTTCATGTATCTCGCCTTCACGGCGCCCCACACGCCCTTCCAGGCGCCCAAGGCGTATGTCGACCGGTTTGCGTCGATTGCCGATCCGAACCGCCGGACCTATGCGGCGATGATCAATGCCATGGACGAGCAGATCGGCGCCGTGCTGGCCGAACTCTCGCGCAAGGGCATGCGGGAGGACACGCTGGTGATCTTCCACAGCGACAATGGCGGCGTCACCTCGGCGACCTTCGCAGGTCAGATCGAGACGAAGGGCCAGCTGCCGGCCCGCAACACGCCGCTCCGCAACGGCAAGGGCTCGCTGGACGAAGGCGGCACGCGCGCGGTCGCGCTCGCGAACTGGCCCGGCCGGATCAAGCCCGGCAAGGTCGATCAGCCGATGCATGTCGTCGACATGCTGCCCACCCTGGCAGGACGCGCCGGTGCGTCGCTGTCGGGTACAAAGCCGCTCGACGGCGTCGATGTCTGGCAGACGCTCAGCCAGGGCGCGCCCTCGCCGCGGACGGAGATCGTCTACAATGTCGAGATGTTCAGGGCTGCCCTGCGTCAGGGCGACTGGAAGCTGAACCTGCGCGCGACCCTGCCGACGAAGGTCGAGCTCTACAACATCGCGAAAGACCCCGGCGAGACGACCAATCTGGCTGCGGAGAACGCGCCGCTGGTTGCAGCGCTGCAGAAGCGGATCGACGACCTCTCCAAGGAGATGAAGCCCTCCCTGTTCTTCCAGGAGACCTTCAGATCCTATCTCGGGCGGCATGCGCCCGGCCCCGTCTTCCCCAATGACGATGCCTTCTTCACCCAGGGCGACTGACGCTGCTGCGCCAGCGTGGATCGAACGGGTCACAAGTTTCGAATTGCGACGCCACGCAGCATCGGCATGATGTGGACTCGCTCCTTCCCGACGGAAGGAGCGGGTTTTCTGTTCGTCGACGGTCGTCGGAGAGCATCATGTCACGCGCGGCCGCCCGGGCGACCCTTCTGCACATGCTCCCGGGGCATCTCGCGGCCGTTGGGGAGGCCCCGGAACGGGTCCTGAACCGGGCCGGCCTCAGTGTCGAGGATGTCGAAACCGGGCGGATCGTGCCACGCGCCCAGATCCATCACGCCCTCGCACTGGCCGCACGGCATCTGGGTGTCGCCGAACTCGGGCTCGCGCTCGGTGGCAGCGCGGACGCAGCAAAGCTCGGCCCGATCGGGCATGCCCTGGCCGCCGGCCATTCCGCCGAGGCCTGCCTGCAGGCCCACATCGCCGCGATGCCGACCTTGCAGTCGCATGTCACGCTGCAGTTTCTCAAGCAGGGCCCGGACGCCGTCATGATCCACGGGCTGATCGGCGACGACGAGACGGCCTGGCTGCTCTACGAGGGCGCGGCTGCCTTCCATGTCTTCATGCTGCGCCATCTCCTCGGCGCCGACTGGGTGCCTGACAGAGTGGTCTTTCCCCATGCCTGCAAGGGCCGTCGCACGGCCTATGAGGACTGGTTCCAGGCTCCCGTCGCGTTCGGCAGCGGCTCGCAGGTCCGGATCCACATGCAGCGCGCGGCTCTCGCCAGCCCGCTCCGAGCGGCCCACTTCGCTGGCGACATCCCAGGTCCATCGAACGCTGCAGCCAAGGTCGGAACCGTCCGGCTCGGGGCGAGTGAGACCCGGACCGCCGTGGACCGCATCATCCGGTCCAGCCTGCCGGACGGGCCCGCGACACTCCGGCAGGCGGCCGAGATCCTCGGCCAGTCGGCACGCACGGTCCAGAGGCGCCTGGCCGATGACGGCACCGACTACGAAACCCTGGTCGACGACTGCCGGAGGGCGAAGGCGCGGGTGCTTCTCGCGCGGCCCCGTGCCAGCGTGACCGCCGTCGCCATGGAACTGGGCTACTCCGACGCGGCCCATTTCAACCGGGCCTTCCGGCGCTGGGAGGGCGGATCGCCTCAGGATTTTCGCCGGACGCTCAACGGGATGCCGGGCCGGAGCGAACCGTCGCCGGGCTGACGCCCAAGGCGAGCCAGGTCTTCATCCCGCTCGATCGGCTCCGTTCATGTCGCTTCCGCGCCCCGTCGCGCCGGACCCGATGTTGTCCGGTCGCATCACCTTCCGGTTGGGCACGGATGCCGACTGCCCGTCTCCCGACCGAAGCGGCAGAGCGACCCTGTCACGCCCGGACAGGATCCGCCCTCAGGTATCCACGGTCGCGTTCAGCGCGTTGGTCTGGATGAATTCGCGGCGCGGCTCGACGACATCGCCCATCAGCTTGACGAAGAGATCGTCGGCCTCGTCGTTCTGGTCGTTCTTAACCCGCAGCAGCGAGCGGACGTCGCGATCCAGCGTGGTCTCCCAGAGCTGTTCCGGGTTCATCTCGCCCAGGCCTTTGTAGCGCTGCAGCGTGACGCCCTTCTTGCCGATCGCGGTGATGGCTTCGAACAGCCCGGTCGGCCCGTTGACGGCATGGTCGTCGCCCTTGCGGCTGAGGACGCCGGGCCGCGAATAGGCCTCCTGGAGCGAGACCGACGCGGCATCGAGCTTGCGCGCCTCCGCGCTGGCGAGCAGACCGGCATCGACGGTCGCGACCTGCTTGACGCCGCGCACCATGCGCGAGAACTGGAAGCCGCCCTCGGCGACCTTGCCCTCCCAGCCCCGCTCGAGCTCGTCGGAGATCGCGTCGAGACGGGCGGCGACCTTCACCGCGGCAGCCTGGGCCTGCGCCTCGTTCTCCTCGGAGACCGGACGCAGCGCGCCCGCGATCGCCATCTGCTCGACGACCCGCCGGTCATAGCGCGAATGCAGCTGTCCCAGCGTGAAGCGGATGCCGCGCGCCTCCTCGATCAGCCCGCGCAGATCGGAACCGCCACGCTCGACGACGCTCCCGCCCCCGGCCATGCCGGTCTTGAAGACGGCGCCATCGAGCGCGGTCTCGACGAGGTAGTCCTCCAGCGCGCGCTCGTCCTTGAGGTAGACATGGCTCTTGCCGCGGGCCGCCTTGTAGAGCGGCGGCTGGGCGATGAAGAGATGGCCGCGCTCGATCACCTCCGGCATCTGCCGGTAGAAGAAGGTCAGCAGCAGGGTGCGGATGTGGGAGCCGTCCACGTCCGCGTCGGTCATGATGATGATCTTGTGGTAGCGCAGCTTCTCGATGTTGAACTCCTCGCGGCCGATGCCGGCGCCGAGCGCCGTGATCAGCGTGCCGACCTGGTCGGAGGAGAGCATCTTGTCAAAGCGCGCGCGCTCGACGTTGAGGATCTTGCCGCGCAGCGGGAGCACCGCCTGGTATTCACGCGCGCGGCCCTGCTTGGCGGAGCCGCCGGCCGAGTCACCCTCGACGATGAAGAGTTCGGACTTGGCCGGGTCGCGCTCCTGGCAGTCCGCCAGCTTGCCCGGCAGCGAGGCGATGTCGAGCGCGCCCTTGCGGCGGGTCAGGTCGCGGGCCTTGCGGGCGGCCTCGCGGGCAGCCGCAGCCTCGGCGACCTTGCCGACGATGATCTTGGCCTCGTTGGGGTTTTCCTCGAGCCAGGTCGCGAGCGCCTGGTTGACGACGTTCTCGACGACCGGGCGCACCTCGGAGGAGACCAGCTTGTCCTTGGTCTGGGAGGAGAACTTCGGATCCGGGACCTTGACCGAGACGATCGCGGTCAGCCCCTCGCGGCAATCGTCGCCGGTGAGCGAGACCTTCTCCTTCTTGGAGATGCCGGAGCTTTCGGCATAGCCGGTGACCTGGCGCGTCAGCGCGGCGCGGAAACCGGCGAGGTGGGTGCCGCCGTCGCGCTGCGGGATGTTGTTGGTGAAGCAGAGCACGTTCTCGTGGTAGCTGTCGTTCCACCAGAGCGCGACGTCGACGGTGATGCCGTCCTTCTCCGCCGACAGCATGATCGGGGCGGAGACGACCGGTGTCTTGGCGCGGTCGAGATAGCGCACGAAGGCCTCGACGCCGCCCTCATACATCAGCTCCTCGCGCACCACCTCGGCGCGGCGCGCATCGGTCAGCACGATGCGGACGCCGGAGTTGAGGAAGGCGAGCTCGCGCAGGCGATGTTCGAGCGTCTTGTAGTCGAACTCGATCATCGTGAAGGTTTCTTGGGACGGGGTGAAGGTCACCTCCGTGCCGCGCTTGTCGCCGGCCGGCCCGACGACCGCGAGCGGCGCGACCGCATCGCCATGGCGGAACTCCATGAAGTGCTCGTTGCCGCCGCGCCAGATCCGCAGCTTCAGCGAAACCGAGAGCGCATTCACCACGGAGACGCCGACGCCGTGGAGGCCGCCCGAGACCTTGTAGGAATTCTGGTCGAACTTACCGCCGGCATGGAGCTGGGTCATGATGACCTCGGCCGCCGAGATGCCCTCTTCGGTGTGAATATTGGTGGGGATACCGCGCCCGTTGTCGGTCACGGTGACCGATCCTTCGGCGTTCAGCGTCACCGTGACGAGATCGGCATGGCCGGCGAGCGCCTCGTCGATCGCGTTGTCGACGACCTCGTAGACCATGTGATGCAGGCCCGAGCCGTCATCGGTGTCGCCGATATACATGCCCGGGCGCTTGCGCACCGCATCCAAGCCTTTGAGAACCTTGATGGAATCGGCGCCGTAAGCGGCGTCTTCAAGGTCGCGGGCAGCATCGCTCATGTCGTCGTCCTTCAGCGGGCGCGCGGCGCCCGCAGTGATCTTGATTCGTTGGCGCGACTATAGCGCCCGAGTGCGGCTTTTTCACGCGTGTGCGCGCGTACACGCGTGGGGCGGCCCGGATCAAGGGTGGAAGGCGGCGATCGCCTCCAGAAAGGCCTCGCCATACTGGGCCAGCTTGCGCTCGCCGACGCCCTCGATGGCGCGCATCTCCTCCAGCCCCACCGGCCGGGCTCTCGCCATCGCGATCAGCGTGCGATCGGTGAAGATGATGTAGGCGGCCACGCCCTCTTCCCTCGCCAGGGAGAGGCGCAGCTGCCGCAGATGCTCGAACAGCCCGGCAGTGCCCTCGTCGAGGCCGTCGGCACGGGCCTGCTCGCGCCCGGAGCGGCGGCTGCGACGGTCGGCGAAGGGGTCGGCCCGCAGCGCGATCGCCTCGCGCCCGAACAGGATGTCCTCGCCCTTCCCCGTCAGGCAGAAGCCGCCATGCTCGACGCTGGCTTCGGCGAGCGCGCCCGCGGCGAAGAGCTTGCGGGTCAGCGCCGTCCAGGCGCTCTTGGGCTTGTCCTGGCCGACGCCGAAGGTCTTCAGCCCATCATGGTTCTGGCGGCGGATGGCGTCGGTCGCGGTGCCCGTCAGGATGTCGGCGAGATGGGCGGCACCGAAGCGCTGGCCCGAGCGGGCGACGGCCGAGAGCAGCTTGCGCGCATCGAGCGTGGCATCCGTCAGTTCGGGCGCATCCGCCCCGCAGAGATCGCAGCGGATCGGCGCCTTGCCATGCCGGCAGCTTTGCGTCTCCTCGCCGAAATAAGAGAGCAGCGCGCTGCGGCGGCAGAGCGCGGATTCGCACAGCTCGATCATGGCGTTGAGGCGCTTGTGCTCGATGCGGCGGCGCTCGTCGTCGATCGCCTTCTCGTCGATCTGGCGGCGGCGCAGCGCCATGTCGTCGATGCCATAGAGCGTCAGCGTGTCGGCCGGCAGCCCGTCGCGCCCGGCCCGGCCGATCTCCTGGTAGTAGCTCTCGATCGAACCCGGCATGTCGGCATGGACGACGAAGCGGACATCGGGCTTGTTGATGCCCATGCCGAAAGCGATGGTGGCGCAGACCACGACGCCATCCTCCTGCAGGAAGATGTCCTGGTTGCGGTTGCGCAGCCCCTGCTCCATGCCGGCATGATAGGCCAGCGCATTCCAGCCCTTCTCGCGCAAGCCTTCGGCAAGCTTTTCGGTGCGGCCGCGCGACGAGCAGTAGACGATGCCCGAGCCGCCGCGGTGGCTGCGCAGGAACTCGTCGATCTGGCGGCGCGGCTGGTCCTTGGGTGCGAAGGCGAGCTTGAGGTTCGGCCGGTCGAAGGAATGCACCACCAGATGCGGCGGCCGCGGAAAGAGCTGCTGGGCGATGTCCTCGCGCGTCTGCCGGTCGGCTGTCGCGGTCAGCGCCGTCACCGGCACGCCGCCCAGCGCCTCGCGCGTCTTGGCGAGCAGCCGGTATTCGGGCCGGAAATCATGACCCCATTGCGAGACGCAATGGGCTTCGTCGATGGCCAGCCGCGTCACGCCGAGACGACGCAGCCGGCCGACCAGCCCTTCCCCCGCCAGCCGCTCGGGCGAGACGAAGAGCAGGCGCAACTCGCCTGAATTGAGCTTGTCCCAGGCCTCGGCCGCCTCGCTTTCGCTGTTCATCGAGTTCAGCGAGGCGGCCGCGACGCCCGCCCGCGTCAACTGCCCGACCTGGTCGCGCATCAATGCAATCAGGGGCGAAACCACGAGCGTCAGACCGCCCGCGACCAGCGCGGGGAGCTGGTAGCACATCGACTTGCCCGAGCCCGTCGGCATCACAGCGAAGACATCGCGGCCCGCGAGCGCGGCCTCGATCACCTCCCATTGGCCCGGGCGGAAATCATCATAGCCGAAGACGGATTTGAGGATCGCGCGGGCGTCTGATTCGAAGGGCTGCGGCATGGAGAGGGTTTGCCCGAGGCGCGCCCCGATGGCCAGTCCCGCCGGCCGCTCAGCCCGCGTCGCGGATGACCGGCCCGTTGCGCTCGGCGCGAACCTGGGCGATCTCGCCGAGGAACCCGGCGATCGAGCGTTCCAGTTCCTGAGCGCGGCCCAGAGCGGCCTGGACCCGATCATCGGTCTGCGTCGC
This sequence comes from Bosea sp. RAC05, assembly GCF_001713455.1. Lineage (NCBI taxonomy): Bacteria > Pseudomonadati > Pseudomonadota > Alphaproteobacteria > Hyphomicrobiales > Alloboseaceae > Allobosea > Allobosea sp. RAC05. The sequence goes on along the minus strand of NZ_CP016464.1, from coordinate 442,976 downwards.
CAGCGTGGCGGCCTCGCCGGCCAGACCCTCGACGAGCGCCGCATGGCGGGCGATCGCATCGACGCCGAGCGACGACGTCTCGGCCTGTGCCGCGACCAGTTCGATGCGGCCATGCTGATCGGCCGTCGACGCCGCGACGAGGCGAGCGCTCGTCTGCATGGCCAGGACGGTCTGGGCCAGCTGGCCGACGGCCTCGTCGATCGCCTGGCTCGCCGTAACGACCTCCTCGATGCCCTGCCGGATGGTCTCGGTCGCCTGATTGGTCGCGGTCGCGAGCGACTTGACCTCGGCGGCGACCACGGCGAAGCCGCGGCCCGCCTCTCCGGCCCGGGCCGCCTCGATGGTCGCGTTGAGGGCAAGCAGATTGGTCTGCGCCGCGAGGCTGCGGATCAGCTCGACGACATGGCCGATGCGGCTGTTCGCCTGGCGCAGCATGGCGACATTGCCGGCGATCCCCTCGCAACCGGCCTCTGCCTGGTCGGCGGCCCGGCTCGACTGCGCGGTTTCGACCGAGATGTCCGCGCAGGAGGCGCCGAAGGAGCGGGTGGCGGCGACAATCTCCATCACTGATGCGGCCACCTGCTCGGGCCGCCGCTGGGTTTCGGCCACGGCGCGCAGGGTCTGGCCGGCCTTGGCCGACATCTGCGTCGAAAAGCCCGAGACATCGCCCAGGCTGAGCTCGATGGCGGAGATCCGCTCGGCGATGCCGTTGCGAAAGGCCTGCTCGACCTGCCGGAGCCGATCCGCGGTGCGGGCCTCGATCGCCCCGTCGAACTGCGCGATCGAATAGCTCATGTCGGTCAGCATCAGCTTGGCGAAGACCTGCAAGGCCGTGTCGACCTTGCCCCAGCGGCGTTTCCACTTCGCGACGATGACGGGCAGGAAGTGCGAGAAATCGGCCAGGAAGAACAGCGGATAGTCCGACAGCTCGATGCCGTTGCGGTTGGCCCGGGCCACGATGCGCTGCTTGGCGGCGATGTATGCCTCGCCGAATTCCAGCCCGAACAGCAGCCTGTACTTGGTCAGCTCGTCCTGCCGGAGTTCGGGATCCCTCTCGCGCTTGTCGAGCCCTGTCTGGATGCCCTGGAGCTGGTCGATCGACGCGCCGAAATGCGGGGAGAGCACGGCCAGCAAGCGGCTCGCGATCTCCTTCTCCGACGCCGAAAACATCGTCCGTGAAGGCTGCATGGCCGCGATCACTGGCATAAAATGGTTAACCGCCGATCAACCATGACGCCGCGTCCGCCGGGACTTGCACGCTTCAGGCGAGATCCTCGATCCGGCCGGCGGTGACGGCGAGCCGCTGCGACCCCGCCGGCAGATCGGTAAACAACGTCGGGTCGGCGCCTGTCATCCAGACCTGGCAACCGAGCGCCATCAGGCCCTCATAGAGCGCCGCCCGGCGGCGCGGATCGAGATGGGCGGCGATCTCGTCGAGCAGGACGAGGGGTTTAAGCCCGCTCATCGCCGCGACCAGCCGCGCATGGGCCAGGACGAGGCCGATCAGCAGCGCCTTCTGCTCGCCGGTCGAGCCCTGGCCGGCGGGGATGTTCTTGGGACCGTGGCGGACCTCGAGATCGGAGGTCTGCGGGCCGGCGAGCGTGCGCCCGGCGGCGCGGTCGCGGGCCCGGCCCTGGCGCAGCAGGTCGCGATAGCCATCCTCCGCGTCGAGAGCGGCGTGGCGCGCGACCAGGAGGTCGATCTCGCCCGAGAGCGCGATTCCGGCATGGGGGAAGGGCGAGGCCTCGTCGCGGCTCTCGGCGATGATGGCCGAAAGCCTCGCCACCGTCTCGGCGCGGGCGGCGGCCACCGCGACGCCGAGTTCGGCGATCTCGCGCTCGACCGCATCGAGCCACTGCGTCTGGTGCGGGCTCTCCTCGAGGATGCGGTTGCGCGAGCGCAGTGCGCGTTCGAGCGCGTTCGAGCGGGTCGCATGGGCGGGGTCGACCGCCAGCACCAGCCGGTCGAGGAAGCGGCGGCGGTCGCCGGCGGCTCCGCGGAACAGCCCGTCGAGATCCGGCGTCAGCCAGACGACGCGCAGGTGCTCGCTGAAGGCGAGCGCCGAGCCCGCGGACACGCCGTCGATGCGGGCGAGGCGCGCGCGCTTGCCCTCCATGTCGGCCGGACCCAGCCCAACCCCGAGCCGGGCCCCGTCCTGCGCCAATGCCACCGAGACGGCGAAAGCGCCCTCACCCTCCTGGCGGGCCATCTCCGCGAGGTCGGCCCGGCGCAGGCCGCGGCCCGGCGTGAAGAGCGAGAGGGCCTCGAGGATGTTGGTCTTGCCTGCGCCGTTCTCTCCGACGAGCGCAACGATTTGGCCCCCGACCGTGAGATCGAGGGCCTCGTAGGAGCGGAAATCCTGCAGGATCAGGCGCGCGACGGCGGCCACGGCGGGAGAACGCCTAGACGCGCATCGGCATCAGCACATAGAGCGCGGAAGCCCCCTCGCGATCCTGGATGACCGTCGGCGAGCCCGGATCGGCCAGCTTGAGCAGGGCGGTGTCGCCGTCGAGCTGGGCGGCGATGTCCATCAGGTAGCGCGCGTTGAAGCCGATATCGAGCGGGCTCGAATCATAGTCGACCTCGATCTCCTCGGTCGCCGAGCCGGAATCGGGGTTGGTGACCGAGAGCGTCATCCGGCCATCGGCCATGGAAAGCTTCACGGCGCGACCACGCTCCGACGAGATCGTCGAGACGCGATCGACGGAGGCGGCGAAATCGCCCTTGTCGACGGTCAGACGCTTGTCGTTGCCGCTCGGGATGACGCGCTGATAATCGGGGAAGGTGCCGTCGATCAGCTTCGAGGTCAGCACCACCGCGGCGGTGGCGACCCGGATCTTGGTGGCGGAGAGCTCGATCGTGACCTCGCTCTCGCCGTCCTCCAGCAGCTTCTGGATCTCGGCGACAGCCTTGCGCGGCACGATCACGCCGGGCATGCCGACCGAGCCCTGCGGCGCGGCGGTGTCGACGCGGGCGAGGCGGTGGCCGTCGGTCGCCACCGCACGCAGCATCGGGCGGCCGTCGACATCGATGGTGTGGAGATAGATGCCGTTGAGATAGTAGCGCGTCTCCTCGGTCGAGATCGCGAACTGGGTCTTGTCGATCAGGCGCTTGAACTCGCCGGCCGGCAGCCTGAAGCTGTGCGCCATCTCGCCGGCGGTAATGTCGGGGAAATCGCTCTCGGGCAGGGTCTGGAGCTGGAAGCGCGAGCGGCCCGAGCGCAGGACGAGCCCGGTGTCGCCGGTGGTCTCGAGCGAGACCTGGGCCCCGTCGGGGAGCTTGCGGACGATGTCGTAGAGGGTGTGAGCGGGAACCGTGGTGGCGCCCGGCTCGGGCACGTCGGCCGCGACCGTCTCGACCACCTCGATGTCGAGATCGGTCGCCTTCAGCTTCAGCCCCGCCTCCGTCCCGCTCAGCAGCAGGTTCGACAGGATCGGGATCGTGTTCCGGCGCTCCACGACGCGATGCACATGGCCAAGCGACTTCAGCAGGGTGGAGCGTTCGACAGTGACCTTCATTTTCAGTCTTCTGGCGTCTCTGCGCCCGCAGCGAATGCGCGAGCCTCATGAATGGCCCGCGACATTGCCGGAGGCCAGCGCAGGGCGCAAGGGCACCGCGCCGGCAACCACAGCCAAAATGACGCGCTGCGAAAGCCGGTAGCGGGCGCCTTACTCCTGCAGCATGCGCTTGAGGAGATCGACCTCGTCATGCAGCGAGCGATCCTCAGCGATCGCCTTCTCGATCTTGCGGACCGCATGCAGCACCGTGGTGTGATCGCGCCCGCCGAAGCGACGCCCGATCTCCGGCAGGGAGCGCGGCGTCAGCGCCTTGGCCAGATACATCGCGATCTGGCGCGGCTTGACCACGGCGGCCGTACGGCGCTCGGAGAGGATGTCGGCCCGGCTGACATTGTAGCGGGTCGCGACGAGCTTCTGGATGTCCTCGATCTTGACGCGGCGCGGCTCGCGGGTGCGCACCAGATCGCGGATCGCAGCCTCCGCCGTCTCGAGCGAGACCGGCTGGCCCGACAGCGTCGCATGGGCGAGCAGACGGTTGGCGGCGCCATCGAGATCGCGGCCATTGGTGGCGACGACGCGCGCGACATAGGCGATCACGTCCGGATGGACCTGAAAGTTCGGATGGGCCGCCTGCAGGGTCTCCAGCCGGTTCCCGAGAATCTTCGCACGCAGCGCCTCGTCGAGATCGCCGACCTCGACCACGAGGCCGCCGCCGAGCCGCGAGCGGATGCGTTCGTCCAGCGCCTCCAGATCATTCGCCATGCGGTCGCCGGCGACGACGATCTGCTTGCCGGCATCGATCAGCGCGTTGATCGTGTGACCGAACTCCTGCTGGATCGACTTGCCCTGGATGAACTGGACATCGTCCACGACGAGGAGGTCGATGCCCCGCAGCTTCTCCTTGAAGGCGAGCGCGGTCTGCGACTTCAGCGCGGCGACGAAGCCGTACATGAAGCGGTCGGCGGTGAAATAAGCGACGCGCTTGCCCTGGCTGCGCGCCTCCTGGGCGATCGCCTGCAGGAGATGCGTCTTGCCGAGGCCGACACCGGCATGGATGTAGAGCGGATTGTAGGGGCTGCTGCCGGCCGGGGCCGCCGCGATGCGCTCGGCGGCGGCGAAGGCGAGCTGGTTGGACTTGCCGACGATGAACGCCTGGAAGTTCATGCGCCGGTCGAGGCTTGTGCCACAGGCGTCGACGAGATCGCGCTCGCCGGCCTCGGCCGGGGCCGCGCCGGGCTGAACGGGCTTGGGCTCGGCGGCGGGGGCCGGCGCCGGCTGGCGACCGCGCAGCGGCACGATCTCGGCCGGCTGCTGCATCAGCTCGCGGGAGACCGGGCGCACCGACAGAATGATGCCGTTGAGGCCCGGCAGTTCGGCCATGCAGTTGACCCGCAGCCGCTCGGCATAATGCGCCTCCAGCCAGCTCTTGAGGAAGCGTGTCGGGACAGTGAGATAGGCCACGCCGTCGACGATGTTGCCGAGCTCGACGCGCGCAAACCAGCTCGAGAACACATCCTCGCCGAGCTCGGCCCGCAGGCGCCGCCGCACCCGGTCCCAGGCCTCGGCCGAACTCGCCTGCAACGCGACCGCCTCCCGCTCCACCGGCCGGGCCTGCTCCACCGCAACCACCACGCTCAACGCCGACACAACCTCCACCGTTTCGTCCATCCGCCGCCGCTCGAACATCGTCTGCCCCATTTCTTCAGTCATGCCCGCGCCTGATCCGTCCGCCGCGAGGCGAACCGGACCGGAGCTGTTCTTTCCGGTCATGGCTCAGGGTTCCCGCAAACGTGACCGTCCGCGGGCTTCCCCCGATCCAATCTGATCGATTACGCTTTCAAGGCTCGTCGCAGGACGAAACCGCACTTCATCTCAATCTCAGAAGACAAAGAGCCGCATCCTCCAACCTCCGGGTCGCGAGCCAAAGAGCGTTCATCTTGTGGAAACACCGGGTGGCCATCGCTGTCCGTCCGGCGTTGAAAAAGACCTTACAGGGCGCTCTCGAAGGGGGGCAATACGTCCTCTTCGCGATGCCCGAGAGTCACCCCCCGGACGGGCCCTACTGACCAACCGGCAGCCGGCTCGCAATTGGTTGGGGAACTTAAGATTTTCTTCATTCGGACGGGGCAGTCGGGCCCGCGATTCTTTTTTTTTCGCATGCCGGATCGAGTGCCCCGGAGTCGCCGCGATTCCCGAAGGCGCGATGCTTTGCCCGCTAACAGCTTGAGAAATCAGCGCTTTCCCTGCGCGGCTCCAGGGGGCCGCAAGGCCAATTCCGCGCCCTCAAAGGGTAGATAGAGTCAAGCCCGTAAAGGGTCGGAAACGTTGCGGAATCGCCTTGCCGCGGGGGCGTTTTCGACGATCGTTCCGATGTGGCAGAAGCGCAACAAGCCGGCATCGATCCAACGAAAAAGCCCGGCACGAGGCCGGGCTTTTCAGGGTCGAATTCGAACGCTCGCGCGAGCGAGATCAGGAGGCGAGAGCGCCGATCCGATGAGCCAGGCGCGAGACCTTCCGCGAGGCGGTGTTCTTGTGGACGATGCCCTTCTGGGCGGCCCGCATGATCTCCGGCTGAGCGGCCTTCAGAGCTTCGGCAGCGGCGCCCTTGTCGCCGGAGGCGATCGCCTCCTCGACCTTGCGCAGGAAGGTGCGCATCCGCGAGCGGCGCGCCTTGTTGACCTCGGTGCGGCGCTCGATCTTGCGCGTCGCCTTCTTGGCCGACGTCGTATTGGCCATCGGATACGTCCTCGTCTTCTGCATCGCGACCGGGCGCCTGGCATGATGCCGGCGGAACACGATCGCTACCGTGATGGAAATCCGCGAGCGATGGCCAGTGCTTGCGCAGGCCGTCGCGAGTGGGAGGCGTATAGTCGCAAGCTGGCGCGACGTCAACGCGCATTTGCTGGGGAGCCGGCGATTTCAGCCGGCGGGCGCGAGGAAGCGCGCATAGCTGCCGAGATCGACATTGCCGCCGCTGATGATGACGCCGACGCGCTGGCCCGCGACCGGCACGGCACCGGTGAAGGCCGCGGCGGCGGCGAGGCAACCGGTGGGCTCGACGACGAGCTTCATCCGCTCGGCGAAGAAGCGCATCGCATCGACCAGCGCCGCGTCGCTGACGGTGACGATGTCCTCGACCAGCGCCTGGATGATCGGGAAGGTGTAGTCCCCCAGGAACGGCGTCTGGGCGCCGTCGGCGATGGTCTTGGGCACGTCGATGCGGACGATCTTGCCCGAGCGCAGCGATTGCTGGCCGTCATTGCCGGCCTCCGGCTCGACGCCGAAGATGCGGCAGGTCGGGTTCAGCGCCTTGGCCGCGAGCGCGCAGCCGGCGAGCAGCCCGCCCCCGCCGAGGCAGACCAGCAGCATGTCGAGCGGGCCCGCATCCTCGATCAGCTCCTTGGCGGCCGTGCCCTGCCCGGCAATGACGTCGGGATGGTCATAAGGCGGGATCAGCGAGAGGCCGCGCGCCTGCGCCAGCTCGCGGCCGATGGCGAGCCGGTCCTGGGTGTAGCGGTCATAGGTCACGACCTCGGCGCCATAGCCGCGGGTGGCGGCGACCTTCGCCACGGGCGCATCGAGCGGCATGATGATCGTCGTGGGCACGCCGAGCAGCCGGCCGGCATAGGCGATGGCCTGGGCGTGGTTGCCCGAGGAGAAGGCGACGACGCCGGCCTTCTTCTGCTCCGGCGACAGCGCGGCGATGGCGTTGTAGCCGCCGCGGAACTTGAAGGCGCCCATGCGCTGCAGGTTCTCGGGCTTGAAGACGAGATTGGCGCCGGTGCGCTCATTGGCGGTGCGCGAAGTCAGCGCGGGCGTGTGATGGGCGACGCCCTTGAGCCGCGCGGCGGCGGCCTCGACATCGGCATATCCCGGCAGGACGAGACCGTCCGGGCTCTTGATCGTGAGGGTCATGTCGGTCTCAGCTGTTCTTGAAGGCGGGTTTGCGCTTCTCGGCGAAGGCGGCCATGCCTTCCTTCTGGTCGTGGGTGGCGAAGAGCGAGGAGAAGAGCCGGCGCTCGAAGCGCACGCCTTCGGCCAGCGTCACCTCGAAGGCGCGATTGACCGTCTCCTTGGCCATCAGCACGGAAGCCAGCGACTTGGCGGCAATCGAGTCGGCGGCCTTCATGACCTCCGTCATCAGATCGGCGAGCGGCACGATGCGGGCGACGAGCCCGGCGCGCTCGGCCTCGGTGGCGTCCATCATCCGGCCGGTGAGGCAGAGATCCATCGCCTTGGCCTTGCCGACCGCGCGGGTCAGCCGCTGCGTGCCGCCGGCACCCGGGATGACGCCGAGATTGATCTCCGGCTGGCCGAATTTCGCATTGTCGGCCGCGATGATGAAGTCGCACATCATGGCGAGTTCGCAGCCGCCCCCCAGCGCGAAGCCCGCGACCGCGGCGATGATCGGCTTGCGGCGCTGGCCGATCCGGTCCCAGTCGGCGAATTTGTCGTCGAGATAGGTCTCCGGATAGGTGCGATCCTGCATCTCCTTGATGTCGGCGCCGGCGGCGAAGGCCTTCTCCGAGCCGGTCAGGACGATGCAACCGATGCCGGGGTCGCGCTCGAAGCCGTCGAGCGCCGAATTGATCTCGGCGATGAGCTGGCCGTTCAGCGCGTTCAGCGCCTGGGGGCGGTTAAGCGTGACGAGCCCGACCTTGCCCTTCGTTTCGACGAGAATGGTCTCGTAAGCCATGGCGCCCTCCCGGATCTGCTCTGCGGGCAAGAGGTTTAGCCGGGCGCGCAGGCAGGGTCCATGCGCAGGATCGCACGGCGCGGTCGACGGAACGCGCCGCGCCAGCAGGGCGGGCGGCCTAGCGGCGCGGCAGCCCGGGCGGCGGAGCGGGGTTGGCCCAGCCGAGTGCGACCATGCGGCCGATCAGGCCGGGCGGGGCCCGGCGCGGGTCGCCGATGGTCCGAAGCGTCGCCTTGAGCTTCGCGATGCCCTGATCCATGCCGGTCGCGAGACGCTGGCCTGCGTTCTTGGGCAGGCGGTTGGTCGCGGCGAAGAGGATCTTGCGGTTGCGCGGCCCCAGCATGGTCTCGATGTCGGCGGCGACCTCCTCACAGAAGCGCTGCCGCCAACCGCGCTGGTCGTCCTTGAGACGGTATCCCGACCATCCGCGGTCGGGCTGGCCGGCCTTGTCGAGGGAACGGAATTCGGCCGCGCCGGCATAGGCGTCCATGCCGACGGGCCGCATGACGTTGTGCTGCAGACACAACCCCACATTGCCGGGATTGGTCAGGCGGCGCAGCCCCGGGTTGACCACCGGTTGATTGCTGAAGTCGAAGCGATCGTCATTGCCGTTGAAGGCATCGATGGCGAGGATCGCGCCGAGCTTTTCGAGCCCGCCCGGCGCCGTCAGCGCCGCCGCGATCGCACGGACGCCGCTCTTGTTGGCTTTGTCACGCGCCTCGGCGGCCGCGCCTTCCAGATTGATCAGGCCTTCGAAGAAGTTCGTCTTGACCCAGCTCACCCCGCCCGCAGGCTGCAGATCCCTCTCGAGGTCGTCGAGAGCGGTGTAATCCCCCCCGCCAAAGGGGTTCTCGTCGCCCTTCTCGCCTGCGACGAAGCGGGCGATCTCCCTGAGTTCGTTCGGCGTCAGGGGCCGCGTCGCCATCGTCCGGTCGACGGCCCGCATGTTGCGCAGCGCATGGACCATGTTGCGCGGATCATTGGGTTGGGGGGTGTTGTCACGCTTGACCACGATCTTCTCGATCGCGCCGACCAGGAGATAGACCGGGCGGTGCGTATCGAGCTTCTTCACGGCAAAGATGTCGTCGGCCATGATCTGGCCATTGACGTTCAAGCTCATTGTCCGCCCCCCATCACCGCCGATATCTGTGTCGCGGTCCGTGGAGTAAACTACACAGAAGCCACCAGCGATGTCTCGCAGGGAACAGCCGGTTCATCCGGCCGCCATGTTCACACATCTGTATTGTATCAGCCGACGAAATAACGTTTCCGGAAGCGCATTCCCCTGCGGCTTCAGAGACGAGAACCGAACCTCCAACTGCGTCATCCGGTCGGCACAGGGGGGTCATGGATCCGGCAGGGGGCCGAGCGCGTATTGTCGGGACAGCCACCGATCCCGCCGGAGGATTCCCTGATGCGCGCCCCGATCATCGCCCTCCTCGCCGGGCTCCTGCTCGCCGGCTGTGCTTCAGCGGGTCTCCAGAGCAGCAGTGCGCCGCAGCCCGCCAAGCCGGTCGCGGTCGAGCGGCTCTATACCGGGCTCTGGCATGAATTCGCGCGACGGCCGATGGCTCTGACCGATGGCTGCGTTTTCGCGACGACCGCCTACAGGCGCGACGCGCAGGGTCGGATCGATGTGCTCGATTCCTGCCGGATGGGAACGCTCGCGGGAGAGCTCAAGACGATCGGCGGGCCGGGCGAGATCCTCGACCCCGGCACCAATGCGAAGCTGCGCGTGACCTACACGCTCTTCGGCGTCGTGCCGATCGTGCGCGACTACTGGATCCTCGACCGCGCCCAGGACTACAGCTGGTTCATCTCGGCCGATCCGACCTTCACCTATCTCTACATCTTCGTGCGCGACCCGAAGATGAGCCCGGCGCTGCGCCGCCAGCTCGTCCAGCGCGCCGCCGCGCTCGGCTATGACGTGTCGAAGCTGGAATATCCGGAGTTGCCCCGGCGCTGAGGCCGGCCCTGCGCTTGGTCTCAGCGCCGCGGCGCGCGAGGCTGGCAGGTCTCGCAATAGAAGGTCGAGCGGCCGGACTGGACCAGCCGGGTGACGAGGCTGCCGCAGCCCGGCGCGGTGCAGGGCTGCCCCTCGCGGTCATAGACCTTGAAGCGGTGCTGGAAATAGCCGAGCGAGCCGTCGGCATGGGCGAAGTCGCGCAGGGTCGAGCCGCCCGACCGGATCGCCTCCTCCAGAACCTCGCGGATGATCTGCGCCAGCGCATGCGCCGCGGGGCGCGGCCGGCCGGTCGGCGTGGCGATCGAGCCGGCCTCGGCCTCAGGATGGAGGCCGGCGCGAAACAGCGCCTCGCAGACATAGATATTGCCCAAGCCGGCGACGAGGCGCTGGTCGAGGAGGGCCGCTTTCAGCGGCGCGAACTTGCCCGCGAAGAGCCGGGCCAGCGTCTCGCCGGAAAGCTCGTTGCCGAGCGGCTCGATGCCCATGCCGGCGAAGTGTTTGCAGGTCTCAAGCTCCTGGCGCGGCAAGAGATCCATGAAGCCGAAGCGACGGACATCGTTATAGGTGATGCGGGCCCCCGACCCCATGTGGAAGACGACATGGTCGTGGATCAGATGCCGGCCGATCTCGTTGTAATAGGCCCCCGGCTCGACCGGCGGGGTGCCTGGCGCCTCGACGACGAAGCGCCCGCTCATGCCCAGATGCATGATCAGCGCCTGCCCGTCGTCGAGATCGGCGATCAGATATTTCGCGCGGCGCGACAGGGCCTCGACGCGCCGGCCGGTGAGGCGCGCGGCGAAACGCTCCGGCAGCGGAAAGCGCAGATCCGGCCGGTTCTGCTCGACCCGCTGCAGCGTCTCGCCCAGCATGGCGGGCTCCAGCCCGCGCCGGACGGTCTCGACCTCGGGAAGCTCGGGCATTTCACTCACTCTCCGGTCGGCCTGCGTCGAGAGGGGCCGCGACAAGCCCCGCTCGTTTGGCTATGCATCGCCCCAGGCAAAGACAAGACAGATTGCACAGGATCGGACCGATCGTGACAGCAGCTTCCGACACCACCCATTTCGGTTTCGAGACCGTGCCGCTGGCCGAGAAGCAGGCCAAGGTCGACGACGTCTTCCACAAGGTCGCCGGCCGCTACGATCTGATGAACGACCTGATGTCGGCGGGGCTGCACCGGGCCTGGAAGAGCGCGCTGCTGACCGCCATCAACCCGCCGAAGGACCGGCCCTTCCGCCATCTCGACGTGGCCGGCGGGACCGGCGACGTCGCCTTCTCGGTGCTGGAGGCCGGCGGACCGCAGACGCAGGTCACGGTGCTCGACATCAACGCGGAGATGCTGAGCGTCGGGCGCGACCGGGCGGCCAAGCGCTTCCCCGACGACGACCGCATTGCCTTCGTGCAGGGCAATGCCGAGGCACTCGGCCTGCCCGACAACCATTTCGACGCCTATACGATCGCCTTCGGCATCCGCAACGTGCCGCGCATCGACAAGGCGCTGGCCGAGGCCTACCGGGTGCTCAAGCGCGGCGGGCGGTTCCTCTGCCTCGAATTCAGCCATGTCGACGTGCCCCTGCTGGACAAGGTCTACGAGGCCTATTCCTTCAACGTCATCCCGCCGATGGGGCGGATGGTGACCGGCGAGGCCGAGCCCTACCAGTATCTCGTCGAGTCGATCCGCAAGTTCCCGCGCCCCCAGGCCTTCGCCGGCATGATCGAGGCCGCCGGTTTCCGCCGGGCGAAGTTCACAGCCATGACCGGCGGCGTCGTGGCGCTGCATTCGGGCTGGAAGCTGTGAGGGAGCGCCTCGTGCCGTCCGCAGCCCTCATGGCTGCCCCATGATCTCCTCGCTCTTCCATCTCGCGCGCACCGCCCGCGTCGGCTTCGTTCTGGCGCGCGAGGGGGCGCTCGCCCTGGTCGACCCCTCCGTGCTGCCGCCGCTGGCGCGCGGGCTGATCCGGATCGGGCGGCTGATCGAGCGGCACGAGGCCGGCACCTCGGCGACAAGGCTCGCCGCGGCGCTGACCCGGCTCGGTCCGTCCTATGTGAAGTTCGGGCAGTTCCTGGCGACGCGGCCGGACGTGGTTGGCATGAAGATCGCCTCCGACCTCTCGGCCCTGCAGGACCGGATGCCGCCCTTCCCGATGGCGCAGGCCCGCGCCATCATCGAGGCTGCCCATGGCCGGCCGGTCGAGCAGGTCTTCGCCGCCTTCGGCGAGCCGGTGGCCGCCGCTTCGATTGCTCAGGTCCACCGCGCCCGGCTGAATGATGGCCGCGAGGTCGCGGTGAAGGTGCTGCGGCCGGGCATCCGCGACCGTTTCCAGCGTGATCTCGGCGCGATGCGCTTCGGCGCGGAGCTGGCCGAGCGGCGCTCGGCCGAGGCGCGGCGCCTGCGCTTCACGGGCGTGGTCGAGACGCTGGCGCGCTCGGTGACGATGGAGATGGATCTGCGGCTCGAGGCCGCCGCTCTGTCGGAATTCGCCGAGAACACCAAGGACGACGCCGATTTCCGCGTGCCCCAGCCCGATTGGCAGCTGACCGCACGCGAGATGCTGGTCGACGAGTGGATCGACGGGATCCGGCTGTCGGATGTCGAGGCACTGAAGGCCGCCGGCCATGACCTGCCGGCGCTGGGGCGGATCGTCATCCAGTCCTTCCTGAAGCATGCAATCCGCGACGGCTTCTTCCATGCCGACATGCATCCCGGGAACCTGTTCGTCGATGCGCAGGGCCGGCTGGTTGCGGTCGATGGCGGCATCATGGGGCGGCTCGGCCTGAAAGAGCGGCGCTTCCTCGCCGAGATCCTGCTGGGCTTCATCACCCGCGATTACCGCCGCGTCGCCGAGGTGCATTTCGAGGCCGGCTATGTGCCTGTTCATCACGACGTCGCCGATTTCGCCCAGGCGATCCGCGCCGTCGGCGAGCCCATCCACGACAAGAGCGCCGACCAGATCTCGATGGCGAAGGTGCTGACGCTGCTCTTCGAGATCACCGGCATGTTCGACATGGCGACGCGCACCGAGCTCGTCATGCTGCAGAAGACCATGGTGGTGGTCGAGGGCGTCGCCCGCACGCTCGATCCGCATCTCGACATGTGGAGCACGGCCGAGCCGGTGGTGCGCGACTGGATCACGCAGAATCTCGGCCCGCTCGGCCGGGTTCAGGAAGCCGGGCGCGGGGCCGGTTCCCTGCTGGGAAGCCTGTCGCGCCTGCCGGAGACGGTGACCCGGGCCGAGCGCGTGCTCGGCCAGCTCGAGGACGCCTCGCGCCATGGCTTCTCGCTCGACGAACGCAGCGTGGCCGCGATCGGCCGCGCCGAGGCGCAGCGCAACCGCTGGGGCAACTGGGCGCTCTGGGTCATCGCAGGCCTGCTCGCCTGGGCGGTGCTGGGGTAGGGAGGCAGGCCCCCCGCCATTGCGAGCGTAGCGAAGCAATCCAGCAGTGCACGCTCGGCGTCCCTGGATTGCTTCGTCGCTGCGCTCCTCGCAATGACGGTGGAGCTACCCGCAGTTCGCCCTGTCCGCAGGCATCTCGGCGCCGATCATCCAGTTCGTGCCGAAGCGGTCGCGCAGCATGCCGAAGCGGGGCGCCCAGAAGGTTTCCTCCATCGGCATCTGGATGATCGCGCCCTCGGAGAGGGCGGCAAAGAGGCGCTCGGCCTCGGCGATCTTGGGGACGTTGACGGACACCGAGACGCTGCGCATTGGGCCATCGCTGCGCTCGGGCGGGGCGTCGGAGGCCATCAGCATCTGGCCGTCGAGCTCGAGGCAGGCATGCATGATCTTGTCGACCCAGTGCGCAGCGACATGGGCTTCGGCCGGCGTGCCGCGATGGTCCATCATGGCGACGATCCGGCCGCCGAATATGGTTTCATAGGTGGTGAAGGCCTCGCGGCAGTTGCCGTCGAACATCAGATAGGGGGCGATCTTCATCGGTCTCTCCTGCGGACGGAAGCTGGCGATCAGGCGATGCGGCGGTATTGAGCCGTCATGAACTCGCTCCAGCCGCCTTGGCCGTCGGGCATGAAGGACGCCAGGATGCGGTGATCGGGCGAGACGAGGGTGATGACGTCGCGATAGGGGATGATGGCGCCGTCGCCCATCATGTTCGGGCCCGAGGATTCGAGCGTCAGCACGTTGGCGGCTTCGTCGAGGGTGCCCTCGTAGAGCCAGTGATGCGTCATCATCGAGCCGATGAAGCTGCCGACGAAGCGGCCCTTCGCGGGGTCGAAGCCCAGCGTCATCAAGGTCCTACCGGTCGTGCCGTCGGGCAGCTCGCCCTCGCCTTCGCCGAGCGTCCAGAGCCCGCCGAGCGAGCGCACGGTTTCCCGGCCCTTGGATTTCTGCCGCGGCTGGTCCGGCCCCATGGCACAGTCCATCTCCGAGGTCCATTCGCCGACGAGCTGCTGCAGCCAGTCATGTTCCTTCTGCGGCTTTGCGAACATGGGCATCTCCTCCTCGTAGCCTCGTTCTCGGGCTCGGCTTAAGTTAACTAATCGGTTTAGTAATGGGCGGTGATCTTCGAGTCAAGCCGAGGCCCCTGTCAGCCGCCGGCAGTTGTCACGCGAGGCAGCCCGCGGCTAAAGCTCGTGCGAACGAAAGGACGCTCCCGCCCATGACGTTCGAGACAGCCGCAAATCCCGCCGCCGCGATCGACCGGCTCGAACATCTCTATGGCGAGGCCCGGGCGGCGCTGCGCCGCGACCTGCAGCGCTTCTTCGACACGGGGCAGGCGCCGACGCCCGGCGAGCGCGCGGCTTACCGCTACCCGCTGCTGCGCGTGACCTATGAGCCGTCGCAGCTGCCCGCCGCGACCCGGCGCGGCTATGCCAAGTTCGCGGCGCCCGGCGTCTATTCGACCACGATCACGCAGCCGGCCGAGTTCCGCGCCTATCTGCTCGACCAGCTTCAGCCCCTGGTCGAGGAATACGGCGCGACGATCGAGACCGGCGTCAGTGATCAGGAGATTCCCTACCCCTATGCGCTCGACGGCGGCGACGAACTGGGCCGCGGCAAGGTCACGGCGGCCGAACTCGCCAGGCATTTCCCGACGCCGCTGCTCTCGCTGGTCGGCGACGAGATCGCCGACGGCACCTTCGACATCGTCGAGGGGCAGCCGCGGCCGCTCTCGCTGTTCGACGCGGTGCGGGTGGATTACTCGCTGCGCCGGCTGGTGCACTACACCGGCACCGACTGGCGGGCGGTGCAGCCCTGGGTGCTGCTGACCAACTACCACCGCTATGTCGACCAGTTCGTGCGGCTGGGGCTGGCCGAGATCGAGGCCGGCACGGCACAGGCGCTGGTGACGCCGGGCGGGGTGCGGATCGAGCGCGACGGGATCGATGTCAGCGCGGCGGAACGGGTGATGTCGGCGCCCTGGCACCGCTTCCAGATGCCGGCCTATCACCTGCTGCGCAAGAACGGGCAGGGCGTGACGCTGATCAACATCGGCGTCGGCCCCTCCAACGCCAAGAACATCACCGACCATCTGGCCGTGCTGCGCCCGCATTGCTGGCTGATGGTCGGCCATTGCGGCGGCCTGCGGCAGACGCAGATCATCGGCGACTATGTCCTCGCCCATGCCTATCTGCGCCAGGACGGCATCCTCGACGAGCTGGTGCCGCCGGACGTGCCCGTCCCCGCCCTGGCCGAGGTGCAGGTCGCCCTGCAGGAGGCCGCCGCCGAGGTGACGGGCGAGAAGGGCGACCATCTCAAGAACCGCCTGCGCACCGGAACGGTCGTGACGCAGGACGACCGCAACTGGGAGCTGCGCTGGACCAAGGAGCGCCGGCGGATCAACCTCTCGCGCGCCATCGCGGTCGATATGGAGTCGGGCACGATCGCGGCGCAGGGCTACAGGCTGCGCGTGCCCTACGGCACGCTGCTCTGCGTCTCCGACAAACCGCTGCATGGCGAGATCAAGCTGCCGGGCGCGGCCAACGCCTTCTACGAGCGCGCCGTCAGCGAGCACCTGCGGATCGGACTGGCAGCGCTCGAAAAGCTCAAGAAGGCTGGCTCGACCATCCATTCGCGCAAGCTGCGCAGCTTCGACGAGCCGCCGTTCCGGTAGAGCCCTCGCGATTTCCGAAAATCACGACGTCATCCCGGGCTTGCCCCGGGATCCATCGGAGGGCTCCGGATCTCTAGGATGGATCCCGGAGCGGCGCTGCTGCGCAGCTTGTCCGGGATGACGGCGTGGTTCCGAGGAAACCTAGACCGTGATCCGGTCGATCTCGGCGAGGTCGTCGACCGTCAGCGCCCAGTCGGCCGCCTTCACATTGGCGGCGATCTGCTCGGGCTTGGTCGCACCGGCGATGACGCTGGAGACGACCGGCTGGGCGGCGAGCCAGGAGAAGGCGAGTTCCACCGGCGTCCGGCCCCGCGCCTGGCAGAAATCGGTCAGCGCCTCGATCTTCGTCCAGTTCGCATCGCTGAAGATCTGGTCGGCACGCTCGGGCAGCTTGGTCAGGCGCGCGCCGTCGGGCATGGGGGCGTTGCGCTTGTACTTGCCCGTGAGGGCGCCGTTGGCGAGCGGGAAATAGGGCAGCAGGCCCATGCCGTAGTGCTGAAGCGCGGGGATCAGATCCTTCTCGGCGCCGCGCTTCAGCAGGCTATATTCGTCCTGCGCCGAGGCGAAGCCGGCGAGGCGCAGATCGCGCGCCGTCCAGTGCGCATCCGCAACCTGCCAGGCCGGCATGTTGGAGCAGCCGGTGTAGCGGACCTTTCCTTCAGTCACGAGATCCTCGAGTGCGCGCAGCGTCTCGTCGATCGGGGTCAGCGGGTCGGGCATGTGGAACTGGTAGAGGTCGATCCAGTCGGTCTTCAGCCGCGTCAAGGACTCCTCGACGGCGCTGAGGATGTAGCGGCGCGAGCCACCCTGCCCACCGTGGAACATGGTCATGCCGAACTTCGAGGCCAGCACGATGTCCTTGCGGCGCGCGCCCAAGACCTCGCCGAGCACACGCTCCGAGCCCGCCTTCTCGCCATAGATGTCGGCGGTGTCGAACAGGGTGATGCCATGCTCGATCGCGGCATCGACCACCCGGGCGGCCGCGGCATCGTCGATCCGGCCGCCGAAATTGTTGCAGCCGAGGCCGACGAGGGAGACGCGCAGGCCAGAGCGGCCGAGATTTCGGAACTGCATGGGGCTCTCCTGATCGGGAAGAGCCCAGAGGACCAGAGCCGGCTGGCCGTCACAAGGGCGCAGCGAGGCCTGCACCGCTGCGCCCAACGCAAGACGGGGCGTTCAGTGGGACATCAGGCAGCAGACCGGCGTGGCCTGGATCAGCTCCTGGGTGACGCCGCCGAAGATCCATTCGCGCAGGCGGCTATGCCCATAGGCCCCCGCGACGATCAGATCCGCCCCCTGATGCCGGACCAGATCTGTGATCTCCCCGACGATCGAGCCGGCGCTCCTCGGCCGCAGCACCGCGCGGGCGGCGATGCCGTATTGCGCGAGATAGCCGCAGGCGTCCTGGGCGCCGTCGTCGTCGGGATCGGCACCGACCGCGATCACGGAGACCATCTCCGCCCGGACCAGGAAGGGCAGCGCGTCCTGCAGGGCGCGTCGCGATTCGCGCGTGTCCTTCCAGGCCACCACCACGCTGCGCGCCGCCAGGGTCCCGATACCCGGCGGCACCACCAGGATCGGCCGCCCCAGCTCCATGACGATGTCGCCGGGCGCCACGCCCATCCGCCCCAGTGGCGGATCACCCGGTCCCTGCCGTGCGAGGACGACGAGATCGGCCGCGCGCGACTGGGTCAGGAGGAACGCGCGGGTCTGCTCGATCGCGCTGCGCCATTCGTGCGCGACGCCGTCGGCCGCACTGCGGAAGAGCGCTTCCGCCTTCGCCAGATCCTCGAGCAGGACCGCACGGCCGTTCTCGACCACCACGGCATCGACCATGCCCGCGCTGTCCCCGTAATAGGGCAGCTCGATCTGGTCGGCACCAAGACCGATCAGGCGACAGGAGAGAGCCTTCGCCAGCCTGGCCGCGAAGTGGATCGTGTGTTCGCATCCGGCCCCGAGATGCACCGGCACGAGCAGCGTGCCGATACCCAGGGGCTGGGCCGTCATGAGCGGGGTCGACATGGCTTTCGATCTCCGTGGCGACGCGGCTTCAGGACGCGTCGGCTGCCGCCGACGCCCCGACTGGCCGAATGGTGACGACCCGGTAGGGCAGGAAGTCGCCATCCTGCTCGCGGATCGAGACATATTCCCCCAGCTGGAAGCGATGCCGGTCCAGCTTGTAGCCGAACTCGTCGTCCTCGCTGGAGGCATCGTCATAGTCGATGCCCCAGTTCGCGCCGCCCTCGCCGCCGGCCCGGTGCAGGAGCCAGCCATGGCGGTCGGGCTCGCCGGGACGGAAACGCCGCACGCGGCATTTGTCGCGGGACGCCTGCCATTCCTGCGCGACGAGCCTGCCCTCGGCATCGAGCGGGGCGGTGATCTCGTAGCCGTCGCGGCTGCTGCCTTCGGGCTGCGCCGGGGTGCGCCCCAGATGAAGCGAGATGCGCTGAAGCATGGTGCCATTCCTCCGTCGATCGCCGACGAGGGCACTGTTCCACTAATCGGAGCGCGAAGGATTGATCCAGCGCAAGGGTTCGGCCGCGCATTCGGGCAAGCTGTCGGCAACATCAACCCCCTGGAGGATCCGCCATGCCCCTCTCGATCAAGAGCGTTCTCGTCGGCTTTACCGAGGACGGACGCGGCAATCACAGCTCGGCCGTCGCCTATGCGATCTCGCTGTCGCAGGCCGCCGACGCTCATCTGACCCTGGAGGCCGCCTCGATGCGCTATGCGGTGCCGGGATCGCTGGTCGGTGCCTTCGGTGCCGAGCTGATCGCGCATGAAAACCGCCGCATCAAGGAGCTGGCCGAGGCCTTCGCCGAACAGTCCAAGGGCCGGGCCGACCTCGCCGGCGTCGTCTGCACCGTCGAGACCCCGTCCCTCGTCTTCGCCAGCCTGTGCGACCGGCTGCTCGCCCATGCCCGCGTGCACGACGTCACGGTGCTCGACATGGAGACCGATCCGGTCCAGCGCGACCGCGGGCTGATCGAGGCGGCCCTGTTCGACAGCGGCCGCCCGGTCCTGATCGTGCCGCCGGGCAGCGAGCGCTACGCCGCCAGGCGCATCGTGATCGCCTGGGACGGCGGCGCTTCGGCGGCCCGCGCCGTCGCGGACGCCCTGCCCTTCCTCCAGGAGGCCGAGGAGGTCGAGATCGTGACCGTCACCGGCGAGAAGGATCTCGCCGGCCTGTTGCCCGGCACCGACCTCGCCCCGCATCTGGCGCGGCACGGGATCAAGGTGAGCGTGCGCAACATCGCGCTGGGTGAAGCCGACGTCGCCACCGAGATCCGCCAGGCGGCCGCCGGCTTCGCGGCCGATCTCATCGTCTGCGGCGCCTACAAGCACTCGCGCCTGCGCGAATGGCTGCTCGGCGGCGTGACGCAATCGCTGCTGCACGAATGCACGCTGCCGATCCTGATGAGCCACTGAGCGCGGCAGCTCCCACCCGAAACGATGAAGGGCGGGCCTTCCGGCCCGCCCTTCGGATTCGTCAGGAGCGGCCGGTTCAGGCGACGTCCTGCTTCATCTTCTGCGAGCGCTTGCGCTCGTTGGGGTCGAGGATCGCCTTGCGCAGGCGGATCGACTTCGGCGTGACCTCGACCAGCTCGTCGTCGTCGATCCAGGCCAGCGAACGCTCCAGCGTCATGCGGATCGGCGGGGTCAGGCGCACGGCCTCGTCCTTCGAGGTGGTGCGGATGTTGGTGAGCTTCTTGCCCTTGAGGACGTTCACCTCGAGATCGTTCTCGCGGGTGTGCTCGCCGACGATCATGCCCTGATAGACCTTCCAGCCGGGCTCGATCATCATCGGGCCGCGGTCCTCGAGGTTCCAGAGCGCATAGGCCACGGCCTCGCCGGTCTCCATCGCGATCAGCACGCCGTTGCGGCGGCCGCCGATCTCGCCCTTGTAGGGCATGTAGTCATGGAACAGGCGGTTCATGATCGCGGTGCCGCGGGTGTCGGTCAGGAGTTCGCCCTGATAGCCGATGAGGCCACGCGTCGGAGCATGGAACATCAGGCGCAGGCGATTGCCGCCGGAGGGGCGCATCTCCAGCATGTCGGCCTTGCGCTCGGACATCTTCTGCACGACGACGCCGGAATGCTCCTCGTCGACGTCGATGATGACCTCCTCGATCGGCTCGAGCAGCTGGCCGTTGTCGTCGCGCTTCAGCACGACGCGCGGACGCGAGACGCCGAGCTCGAAGCCCTCGCGGCGCATCTGCTCGATCAGGATGGCGAGCTGGAGTTCGCCGCGGCCGGAGACGATGTAGCTGTCCTTGTCCTTGGCCTCTTCGATCTTCAGCGCGACATTGCCCTCGGCCTCCTTGAACAGGCGGTCGCGGATCACGCGGGTGGTGACCTTGTCGCCCTCGGTGCCCGCCAGCGGCGAGTCGTTGACCATGAAGGTCATCGAGACGGTCGGCGGGTCGATCGGCTGGGCCTTGATCGCGATCTCGACGGACGGGTCGCAGAAGGTGTCGGCGACCGAGCCCTTCACGAGGCCGGCGATGGAGACGATGTCGCCGGGGATCGCTTCCTCGATCGGCGTGCGCTCGAGGCCGCGGAAGGCGAGGATCTTGGTGATGCGCCCGCTCTCGACGAGGCTGCCATCGCCGGAGAGCACCTTGATCTGCTGGTTGGGCTTGGCGGTGCCGGAGACGACGCGGCCGGTGATGATGCGGCCGAGATAGGGATTGGCCTCGAGCAGAGTGCCGAGCATACGGAAGGGCCCTTCCTCGATGCGCGGCTCCGGCACGTGGCTGAGGATGAGGTCGTACATCGGAGCGAGGCCCTGGTCCTGCGGGCCGGCCGGGTCATGGGCCATCCAGCCCTGCTTGCCCGAACCGTAGAGGATCGGGAAATCGAGCTGCTCGTCGGTGGCGTCGAGCGCGGCGAAGAGGTCGAAGACCTCGTTGATGACTTCGGTCACGCGGGCGTCGGGCTTGTCGACCTTGTTGATCGCCACGATCGGGCGCAGGCCGAGCTTCAGGGCCTTGGAGACCACGAACTTGGTCTGCGGCATCGGGCCCTCGGCGGCATCGACCAGCACGATCGCGGAATCGACCATGTTCAGGATGCGCTCGACCTCGCCGCCGAAATCGGCATGGCCCGGGGTGTCGACGATGTTGATGCGGACGTCCTTCCAGACGACCGAGGTCGCCTTGGCGAGGATGGTGATGCCGCGCTCCTTCTCCAGCTCGTTGGAATCCATCACCCGTTCGATCACGCGCTGGTTGTCGCGGTAGGTGCCCGACTGCTGCAGCAGCTTGTCGACGAGCGTGGTCTTGCCGTGGTCGACGTGAGCGATGATGGCGATATTGCGCATGGACATGCGGGAAGGGCCTTTGTCATGGCCACAAGCCGGCGAGGATCAAAGCCCTGCCGGCGCAGCCCGTCTCGAGGAAACTGGAATTCGCTGCGCTGCACATAAACGTTGACGGACGTTTGAGCAACCACGAACGGCCCGACAGCCGGGCGCAGGGTGAATCACTGCTCCGCGCGACGCGCTCAGATCTGGACGGAGGCCGACCTGATCTTGGCCTCGACCACGGCGCGGCTGACCTGATCGAAGACCAGGCGATAGGCGGCGATGGCCGAGGAATCGAGATTGCCCTGCCCGAAATCACCGAGGACCTCGAGCAGGATCGCGTCGGCCTGGGCCCTGTAGCGGTCGAGCGCCTCGACATCCGTGGTGGCGCGGATCTGCGGCAGGATCGCCAGCAGCCGGTCGAGCCCCAGCATCGCCTGCCGGCGCCGGGCCGCGCTCTCGCGCCCGAGCAGGCCGGCCGCGCCGGTGCCCAGCAGCGAGAGCGCCATCACGCCGAGATAGAACCAGTCGCCATAGCGCTCGAAGAAGGTCTTCTGCTCGCCATCGATGAAGGCGGCCGCGCCACTATGGACCGGCAGCGGCGCATCCTTGTCGGTGGCCGGCGTTTCCAGCCCCTGGATCTGTGGTAGTTCGGCTGCGAGCGTCACGCGCAGCCCCAGCAGCGCGCTGACCAGATTGCCGACGACGTCGTCGTCGAGATCCTGGGAAGCGACGAGACGCGAGGTGATGGCGATGGTCGGCAGGTTCTCCGACGGGCGCGGCGGGTCGCCGCCGAGCGCTCCGCGCACGATCTCGCCGGTCTCGATGGTGCGGATGCGGGCCGCCAGCGCATCCGCCTCGCGGATCGGGATCAGGACCGGATCCTCCCCCCAGGCCGTGCGCAGGCGCCCGGCCCCGTCCCCGCCGGCCCGCGCGCCGACCGCGTTGACGGTGAAAAAGGCATCGATGCGCCGCTCCTTCGCCGCGGGCACGATTTCGTCCGGCGTCAGCTCGACGATCTGCACATCCTCCGGCCCGACCTCGTACTGGGCCAGCACGAGCTTGAGCAGGGCGATGTTGCCCGGCGGGTTGCGCACAACGCCGACGCGCTTGCCGCGCAGATCGGCGATGCGCCCGATCGCGCTCTCCTTGTCCGTGATCAGGAAGGGGAAGGAGCGGCGGGTGATCAGCGCGGTATCCGCCTTGGCCGGCAGGGCGATGTCGGGCCGGACGATGGCGAGCTCGGCATCGCCGGCATCGACCTTGCGCGCGCTTTCCTCGGAGCCCTCGGTCAGGATCAGCCTGAGGCGGATCTGGGCCTTCTCGCGGTTCAGGCCCTGGACGAAGCCCGCAGCCATGCGGGCATCCTCGGAGCCGAGCGGGCCGACGGCGAGACGCAGCGTCCGCGGCTGGCTGGCGACATAGAAGACGGCCGCAGTGATGCCGGCCAGCGCCAGCAGCCCCGCGAGAATGGTGAAACCGCGCCGCCCCTTGCCGAACAATCGAGTCCGCCCGCCCTGTCGCCGCTTCGCTCCGCCGGCACCGCCTGGCCACGCCAGCATTGCTTCGCCCGTCATCATGTCGCAAGTGCGGCGGCGATCACCTTCGTGTAAAGCCGGGCGGATGTCCGTCCCCGCGCAGCCCCTCACCATCAAGATCTGCGGCCTCTCGACGCCCGAGACGCTGGAGGCCGCGCTGGCGGCCGGGGTCGAGATGGTCGGCCTCGTCTTCCATCCGAAGAGCCCGCGCTTCGTGCCGCCGAAAGAGGCGGCGGTGCTGGCCGCACGGGCGCGCGGCCGTGCCGAGATCGTCGCGCTGATCGTCGACCGCGCCATCGGCGAGGTGACGGAACTCGTCGAGGCCGTCCGGCCGGACTGGCTGCAGCTGCATGGTCGCGAGACGCCCGAGGCGGTGCGCGCCCTCAGGGCCGCGACCGGGCTGCGCGCGATCAAGGCGCTCGGCGTCGCTGACCGGCACGATCTCGCCGCCTTCGCTGCCTATGACGGCATCGCGGACCGCATCCTGCTCGACGCCAAGCCGCCGAAGGACGCCGCCTATCCCGGCGGGCACGGGCGCGCCTTCGACTGGTCGATCCTGGCGGCGCTCGACCGGACTTCGCCCTTCATGCTATCGGGCGGGCTCGATCCGGCGAATGTCGCGCAGGCCATCGCGATGGCACGGCCCTGGGGTGTCGACGTCTCCTCCGGGGTGGAGCGGGCGCCCGGCGTCAAGGATGTCGAGCGGATCAGGGATTTCGTCGTCGCGGCCCGCGCCGCGGCGGCCGCAACAACAGAGGCAGGCCGGACATGAACGCCCCCCAGAACCCGAACACCTACCGCTCCGGCCCCGACGAGAACGGCCGCTTCGGCCTGTTCGGCGGGCGCTTCGTCGCCGAGACGCTGATGCCGCTCGTGCTGTCGCTGGAGCAGGCCTATGAGGCCGCCAAGGTCGATCCCGGCTTCCAGGCCGACATGGCCAGCTATCTCAAGCACTATGTCGGGCGGCCCTCGCCGCTCTATTTCGCCGAGCGCATGACCGAGCACCTCGGCGGCGCGAAGATCTATTTCAAGCGCGACGAGCTCAACCACACCGGCGCGCACAAGGTGAACAACGTGCTCGGCCAGATCCTGCTGGCGCGGCGCATGGGCAAGAAGCGCATCATCGCCGAGACCGGCGCCGGCCAGCACGGTGTCGCCACCGCGACGCTCTGTGCCCGCTTCGGCCTCGAATGTATCGTCTATATGGGCGCCGTCGACGTCGCCCGGCAGGCCAGCAACGTCTTCCGCATGAAGATGCTCGGCGCCAGCGTCGTGCCCGTCCAGTCCGGCACCAAGACGCTCAAGGACGCCATGAACGAGGCGCTGCGCGACTGGGTGACCAATGTCGCGACGACCTTCTACTGCATCGGCACGGCGGCGGGTCCACACCCCTATCCCGCGATGGTACGCGACTTCCAGTCGGTGATCGGCAGCGAGACCCGCGAGCAGATGCTGGAGGCGGAAGGCCGCCTGCCGGACTCGCTGATTGCGGCGATCGGTGGCGGTTCGAATGCGATCGGCCTGTTTCACCCCTTCCTCGACGATCCGAGCGTCAAGATGTGGGGCGTCGAGGCGGCCGGCCACGGCCTCTCGACCGCGCAGCACGCGGCCTCGCTGACCGGCGGCAAGCCCGGAGTCCTCCACGGCAACCGGACCTATCTGCTGATGGACGAGGACGGGCAGATCAAGGACGCCCATTCGATATCGGCAGGCCTCGACTATCCCGGCATCGGCCCGGAGCATGCCTGGCTGCACGACACCGGCCGGGTCACCTACATCTCCGCCACCGATGACGAGGCGCTCTCGGCCTTCCAGCTCTGCTCGAAGCTCGAGGGCATCATCCCCGCGCTGGAGCCGGCCCATGCGCTGGCCAAGGTGATCGAACTCGCCCCGACCCTGCCCAAGGATCACCTGATGGTGATGAATCTCTGCGGGCGCGGCGACAAGGACATCCCGCAGGTTGCCGAGATCCTCGGCGGCATGTGAGCGAAAACGCCCGCTTCGGCGGGAAAATCGCGACCACCCCCTCGACTCATCGCCCCGATCCGGCAACCATGGGTTGTCCCGGCCCTTCCGGCCCGGGACAGTCTCGTCGTTGCGTTGGGCGGAGCCGGGCCGGTGGGGGGCAGCGGTCACGACAGACATCCGGAGTTGCCGGCGCCGGCCTCGGCCGGGCTGCCGGTCGAGATCGCTTTTCTCGCGCGCCACGGCGTCGCGCCGGCCGATCTCGCCACGGTGGCGCGACGCGCCGAACGCGACCGGACCGAGCCCGCCCGCGAGGTTCTCGCCCGCGGGCTGATCGACGAGGAAGGCTTCTACCGCGCGCTGGCGGCCGAGCTCGGCCTGCCCTTCCAGGCCGGCCGCTTCGCCCTGCGCCCGGGCGGCGAGCATGCGGCGATCCTGCGCGGCGGCATCGCGCCCGTTCTCGACGAGCCCTTCGGCCGCCTCCGCTTCATCCTGGCTCCCGAGGGACCGGCTCTGCGCGCCATGCTGGAGGCCGGGCCGCGCCGGCGCGACGACGTCGCCGTGGTGACGCCGCGGCGCTTCAGTGCGGCCTTGCGCGACGCCAATGCCGAGAGGCTCGCGCTGCGCGCCGCCAATCGCGATCTGCCGGGCCTCGCCCGCGACAGCGCCCGCACCGGCTCCAGCCGCGGCCAGCGCATTGCGGCCGCTCTGGCCGCAGCCGCCGCGCTCGCAGGCGCCGTGGTCGCGCCGATCGAGACCTTCTTTGCGGTCGCGCTGCTGCTGGGGCCGCTGTTCCTCGGGTTGATCCTGCTGCGGCTCGGGGCAGCGATCGAGCAGCCGCTGCCCGATCTCTGGCGTCAGCATCGCTGGCGCGTCGACGACAGCCGGCTGCCGGTCTACAGCGTCGCGATCCCGCTCTACCGCGAGGAAAGGGTGCTGGAGCAGATGCTCGGCGCCCTCCACCAGCTCGACTATCCGCCGGCGAAGCTCGACATCCGCCTGCTGATCGAGGCCGATGACACGGGCATGCAGAGTGCGCTCTCGCGGCTGCCCCTGCCGCCGCAGATTGAGGTCACGATCGTGCCGCCCGGGGAACCGCGGACCAAGCCGCGGGCGCTGAACCTCGCCTTGATCGAGGCCCGCGGCACGCTGTTCACGATCTTCGACGCCGAGGACATTCCCGATCCGCAGCAGCTGCGCATGGCGGCGGCGCGCTTCCTGCGCGCGCCGGAGGATCTCGCCTGCCTCCAGGCGCGGCTGGTGATCGACCATCCGGAGGAGGGCCTGCTGCCGGCCCTGTTCGCGCTGGAATATGCCGGGCTGTTCGAGGTGCTGAACCCCGGGCTGCTGCGGGCGGGCCTGCCGATCATGCTGGGCGGCACCTCCAACCATTTCCGCACGCGCGCGCTGCGGGCCGTGGGCGGGTGGGATGCGTGGAATGTGACCGAGGATGCCGATCTCGGCGTCAGGCTGGCGCGGGCCGGCTACCGCATGGGCGACCTGCCCTCGCAGACGCGGGAGGAGGCCCCGCTGACGTTGCGGGCCTGGCTGAAGCAGCGCGCCCGCTGGATCAAGGGCTACATGCAAACGCTGGTGACGCACTCGCGCGCGCCAGTGACGGTGCTGCGCGAGGCGGGGCTGCCGGCCACCTTCGCGTTCCTCTCGCTCGGGCTCGGCACCGTCGTCACCGCGCTGGCCTATCCGGTCTTTGCGATCGCGGCTTTCCTGGCCTGGCGCGAGGGCTCGCTCCTGGCGCCCACGCATGTCTTCGGCAGCGTCACCTCGGCGCTCGCCGTCGGCGTCTGGCTGTTCGGCGCGGTGGCGCTGTTCCTGCCGCCGGCGCTGGGGGCGCTGCGGCGCGGTTCACCGAAGCTCCTGCTGCTGCTCCCGTTGCTGCCGCTCTATTACGGGCTGGTCTGCGTCGCGGCCTGGATGGCGCTGCACGAATACCGCGCGCGCCGTTTCGCCTGGAACAAGACGGCGCATGGCCTGGCGCGGCGTCGCGCGCCGCTGCCGGAGAATGGTGCGCCTACAGGTGACGAAGCCATTCCTGCGCCGCCTGCGCCGGCGGCTGCTCGATGTTGAAGGCGCCGATGAAGCCGCCATCCTTGCCCATGAGATAGACCAGCGCGGTGTGGTCCATCGTGTAGTCGTCGCCCTGGAGCGGGACCTTGCGGGCATAGGCCCGGTAGGCCTTGATCATCGCGTCGATGGCGGGCCGATCGCCGCTCAGGCCGAGGATGCGCGGATCGAAGGAGCCGAGATAGCTCTTCATGATCTCGGGCGTGTCGCGCTCGGGATCGACGGTGACGAAGAGCGCGCGCAGCTTCTCGCCCTTCGGCCCGGCGGCACGCAGCACCTCCGAGATCTCGAAGAGCTTGGTCGGGCAGATGTCCGGGCAATGGGTGAAGCCGAAGAAGACCAGGAAGGGCGCGCCGCGCAGATCCTTGTCGGTCAGCTTCGACCCGTCCTGGGCGACCAGGGTGAAGGGGCCGCCGACGCTGGCGGTGCCAGAGCCGGACTGGCCCTGCC
This sequence comes from Bosea sp. RAC05, assembly GCF_001713455.1. Classification (NCBI taxonomy): domain Bacteria; kingdom Pseudomonadati; phylum Pseudomonadota; class Alphaproteobacteria; order Hyphomicrobiales; family Alloboseaceae; genus Allobosea; species Allobosea sp. RAC05. The sequence continues at coordinate 415,390 of NZ_CP016464.1, read as the reverse complement.
GGCCGGGCGCGAAGGTCAGCACCGCAGCCGCGGCGAGCGCGAGCGCGCCGACGAGAAAGACGACGAGGGGCAGGACGAGACGGCGGTTCACGGCAGGTATCCCGATAGAGGGCGAGGGGCGCCCGGACGGCGGTGCCCGTCAGAAGCAGGCGACGATGGCGGCGATGAGGCCATCGGTGAAAAGACGGTCGCCCTCGCGCCACCAGAGCAGGAGCCCTGCCAGCAGCAGCGTCAGGGCGGCCCCGCACAGGAGCAGGATGCCGAGCCGCGAGGCAGCCGCGTCCTGCGCCCGGTCGGCCTCCGACATCCCGGCTTCGTCACGACTGGTCATGATGACGAGCATACAGACACGGCGCGCCTGCCGGAAGCGGCATCCGTGACGCAGACCCCGCCAGCCTCGCGCCCGAGCCTCAGCGGACGCGCCCGTTTCGGGCCGCCGATCGGAACGAGGCCCGCCGCGTGCCGCGCGGCGGGCCTCTTCTGGACGTCCGCGATCAGGCTGCCTTGGCGACAGCCGCCTTGTTCGCCGGGCCGCCGAGCTGGGTCAGTGCCTTGTCGGTCTTGGTTTCCTCGGCCAGCGTCTCGTCGAGCAGCTTGACCGCATCCGCGTGGCCGAGCTGGGCGGCCCAGGCCTTCAGCGTGCCGTAGCGCGCGATCTCGTAATGCTCCACGGCCTGCGCGGAGGCGACGAGGCCGGCATCGAGCGCCGGGCTGTCGGCGTAGTCCTCCATCACGGCCTTGCCCTCGTCGAGGATGCCGAGAATGGCGTCGCAGGTCTTGCCGCGGGGCGCCTTGCCGATCAGCTCGAAGACCTCGCCGAGGCGCTCGACCTGGCCTTCGGTCTCGGCCTTGTGCGTCTCGAAGGCCTTCTTCAGCTCGGGCGACGTCGCCGCCTTCGCCATCTTGGGCAGGGCCTTCAGGATCTGCTTCTCCGCGTAATAGACGTCCTTGAGCATGTCGTGGAACAGCTCGTCGAGCGGCTTGGGGGTGGACTGCTTGGGATTGGTGGCCATCGCTGTTCTCCGGGGGTTGCCTTGGTCGCCCAACCGCAGAGGACCGGCTCGGTTCCACCCCGATGCGCCAGTTTATTTCCGGAACTCTTCCGAGTGCCCTGCCGTTTCCTTGAGCATCAGCGGCCCATGCCGCCCTGCTCACGGAGATATCCCATGAAGAAGCTGCTCATCGCGACGATGCTCGTCTCGGCGACCTCGTTTGGCGCCATGGCGCAGACCTCGACGACCTCGCCGATGCCCGCGCCGAAGGCGGAAGCCGACAAGAATGCGCCGCTGCCCGGCGCCAACAGCTTCACCGAAGGCCAGGCCAAGAGCCGGCTCGAGGCGAACGGCTATTCCAACGTGACCGAGCTGAAGAAGGACGAGAACGGCATCTGGAAGGGCATGGCGATGCATGCCGGCGCCAAGGTCAACGTCTCCGTCGACTATCGCGGCAATATCGTCCGCAACTGATCCATCCCGTCTTCAACACGTCTTCGGAGGTCCCCATGACCCGCACCATCACCCGTTCCTATGACAGCTACACGATCGCCGCCGAGGTGGTCGAAAAGCTCGAGACCGCCGGCATCCCGGCATCCGACATCAGCCTGGTCGGCCGTAACGAGCGCGGCGAGGAGAGCAATGCCGCCGAGGGCGCCGGCATCGGCGCCGGCGTCGGCGGCGCCGCCGGCCTGCTCGCCGGGCTCGGCATGCTCGCCATTCCCGGCATCGGCCCGGTCGTCGCGGCGGGCTGGCTCGCCGCCACGGCGGCGGGTGCCGTTGCCGGCGCCGCAGCCGGCGGCCTGGTCGGTTCCTTCATGAGCGCCGGCGTCGACGAGGAGGAGGCCCACTACTACGCCGAGACCGTGCGTCGCGGCGGCAGCGTTGTCTCGGTGAAGACGAGCGAGGCCCAGGCCCCGGCCGCCGAGGCGATCATGGACGGCGCCACGCCGATCGACCGCGACGCCCGTCTCGCCCAGTACCGCCAGGAGGGCTGGTCGCGCTTCGACGAGAAGGCCGAGCCCTACCGCGCCACCGCGCCGCTGGTCTGAGCCTCGCGCCCGACCGAACCACAGCCTCCGGGGTCCGCGCCCCGGAGGTTTTTTGTTTCGGGACGCCATGCTGGAGCCGGTCGGCGTTAGATGGCCCGGGCGCCGGCCTTGCGCTGGGCGAAGCCACCGCTACCCTTGCTGCTTGCCAGAACCATCATGAGGGCGCGCCTCATGACGGGGGCAGACAGGCAGGCCGACCCGACGATGACCATCGATGAAGCCGCCTATTTCGACCGCCTGCGTCAGCTTCAGACCGCGGCCTGGCCTGCCGGCATCGCCCGCGAGCCGCATTATCCTCTCGGCGAGACCGCCATCAGCGAGCATCTGCGGGAGTGGGCGCGGCGCCAGCCCGAAAAACCGGCCTGCATCTTCTACGGGCGCGACATCAGCTATCGCGAACTGGACGATCTGAGCGACCGCTTCGCTGCGCTGCTGCATGAGCACGGCGTGGGGCCGGGAGACCGGGTGGCGGTGTACCTGCCGAACTGCCCGCAGTTTATCCTCGCCTTCTTCGGCATCCTCAAGCTCGGCGCGGTGCATGTGCCCGTGAACCCGATGTTTCGCGAGGCCGAACTCGCCTATGAGCTCAACGATACCGGCGCGCGGGCCCTTCTCTGCCTCGACAGCCTGATGCCGCCGCTCCGGCAGGTGCGCGACCGGACACAGGTGGAGGCCGTCTTCGTCACGAGCCTGGCCGAGATGCTGCCCGCGGAGCCGAGCTTTCCGGTGCCGCCGGCGCTGCTGCAGCCGACAATCGCCTGCGACGATGCCATCGACCTGCTGCCGGCCCTGGCCCGGGTGACGGCGCCGGCTCCCGCCTTCGCGCCGGATCTCGATGCGGTCGCGGCGCTGAACTACACCGGCGGCACGACGGGCATGCCGAAGGGCTGCATCCACACCCAGCGCGACATGCTCTACACCGCCGGGACATCCCTGGCGGCGAGTTTCCAGCTGTCGCCCGATGATGTCGTGCTCAATTTCGTGCCGATCTTCTGGATCGCCGGCGAGGATACCGGGCTGCTGTTTCCGCTGGTGGCGGGTGCGACCGTGGTTCTGATGGCGCGCTGGGATGCGGTGGGCTTCATGACGGCGGTCGAACGCCACAAAGCGAGCTTCGCCTATCTTCTGGTCGACAACGCCGTGGAGATCCTCGACCATCCACGGACGCCTTCCTTCGACCTGAGCTCGTTGCGCAAGGTGCGCGTCTCATCCTTCGTGAAGAAGCTCAATCCGGATTTCCGGGCCCGCTGGCGGGCGCTCACCGGGGCCGACATGATCGAAGCCGCCTGGGGGATGACCGAAACCCACACGATGGACACCTTCTCCATCGGCATGCAGCAGGGCGACTTCGATCTCCTGTCGCAGCCGGTCTTCGTCGGGCTGCCGGTGCCGGGGACGGATTTCAAGATCTGCGATTTCGACAGCGGCGCGCTGATGCCGTTGGGCGAGACCGGCGAAATCTGCGTGCGCACGCCCTCGCTCTTCAAGGGCTACTGGAACAAGCCCGAAGCGAGCGCCGAGGCGATCCGCAACGGCTTCCTGCATACGGGCGACATCGGCGTCATCGACGAGCAGGGCTATCTGCACTTTCTCGGGCGCCGCAAGGAGATGCTCAAGGTCAAGGGCATGAGCGTCTTCCCGGCCGAGATCGAGGCCATGCTCGGCCAGCATCCCGACATCGCGGGATCGGGCGTGATCGGACGCGAGGATGCCGAGCGCGGGCAGGTGCCGGTCGCCTTCATCGCGCTGGGCGAACAGGCGGTGGGGCTGGACGAAGACACGCTCTCGGCCTGGTGCCGCGAGCGCATGGCTGGCTACAAGGTGCCCGAAATCCGGCTGGTGAAGGCCCTCCCGATGACGGCCACCGGCAAGGTCAAGAAGGAAGAGTTGCGGGCCCTGCTGTGACGGGCGCGGATTCGCCCGACCTGTCGCCGACAGCGCGTCATCGCAGTTCGTCACCTTTCGGAGCCGAGTTCGACCTCAATGTCACCTTGTCCCGATCCGCAGCCCGAACAGCTTCGGAATGGCAGCCGCTGCGCGCATGGTAGGGCCGGCAACATGGTCGCGCTCCTCTGCCTCTTCGCAACCGATGATGCCCCAGCGCACCAAACGCCCGCCGACGGCCCGGAATGGCTCGGGCGGGAGCGAAGGCAACGTTCGCGTGCAGAGCGGCAAGCCTGCCCAATCGTCTTTGGCCCCAAGGACGAGCGAGGCAAGGCATTGCCCGCCGATATAGGTCGGGTTGACGCCGTGGCCGGAGTAACCGCAGCCATAATGGATGCGGGTTCCTGGCACGGTGCGGAAAAAGGGCAGTCGGTCAGAAGAGACGTCGATGCCCCCGCCCCAGATTTTTGCGATGCCCACATCGCCGAGGCCCGGCAGCAGCCGGCGCAGACCCTTCTCCGCACGCACCGCCGATGCCGTATCGGTCGTCAGGCTTGGATCCGCGGTATTGGCGGCGAAGGCGATCGGGCCTGATCCAGACCCCATCAGCACCCGCCCATCGACTGTCTTGCGGAAATAATGGACGAACATTCGCATGTCGGCGAGTCCCTCATCGCCGTCCCATCCCATTGCCGCGAGCCGATCGGGCGCAGGCTCGGTCATGAGAGCGAAGGAGGAGAAGACGCTGACATGGGCCTTCACGTCGGGTCGTTTCGCGAGTTCGATATTGGTGGCCAGAACGACTTCACGCGCGGTGATCGCGCCGGCTGGCGTACTGATGCGGCTGGGGTCGCCTGAATCGAGGCCGACCATCGGGGTGTTCTCATAAACCGAGATGCCCGCCTCGATCACAGCCTGGCGCAGCGCCCGCGCAAGCCGGGCGGGATGCACGGTCGCACCCTCGGCGAGGTAGACGCCGCCGCGGAAAACCGGCGACCGGCAATATGACGCAACCTGTTCCGGCGTCAGCTCATGGGCGATATCGGGCACGCCGAGCCGCTTTGCGGTCTCCACATACCCCTTGATCTTGGCATCCTGAGCGGGCGAGGCCGAGACTCGAATGCTGGCACCGTCGCGCCACCACACGTCGCGGCCCGGCGCGGTCGCAAATGCGCGGATCGCGTCCTGTGCGCGTGCGCCGGCCCTGGCGACCGCCAGCGCACCGTCGGCGCCGATATTCGCCTCCATCCCCGCCAGCGAGCCCCAATAGCCCGAAACCTTGCCGCCGTTCTTGCCGCTTGCCCCCGACCCGCAACGCCCCGCCTCGATCAACGCAATCGAGAGGTGCGGAGCCCGCTCCTTCAGGGCGAGTGCAGTCCATAGCCCCGTAAAGCCACCTCCGACAATTGCCACATCGACCGCGATCAGGCCCGAAAGCGGCGCCGAATCCGGCCGGCCCTTCTCGGCCTTGAGGGCGTCGCTGAACCACCACGACGGATCCCCAGGGGCAACGCTCGGAAGGCAAGACGATGAGGACATGGCAGACCGGTTGCGCGAGGGAACAGGCAAATGCGGCGAGGTCGTCCCGCCCCAGGCATGCGGCGGGACGAAGTTGGGTGCGGACGATCAGACCAGGGTCTGAACCTGAATCTCGACCAGAACATCGTCTGCGGCCAGGCGCAACCCGACGGAGACCAGAACCTTACCGGCTGAACCCGGCAAACAGGCGACGGCGCAAGAGCGCTCGGTTCGGACAGCCCAAACCAGCCACAGACCCGACCGACCCTGCGACCCAAGCCGCCGATCCAGACGCCATCGCCTCAGAAAGGGGTCTATTCCATCACCCTGTTAAGGCGCACCGCACCTCGTTCGGGAACTGTCCCGCGATCTGATCCTTGCCGGTGCGAGCCTCTGTCATCCGTCCGTCCCTAGACCATTGCGCTTGTCGGTTTCTTGGTCATGCGACCGATGGCTTGTCCTCGAGCAGGCGGCCGGACCACATGCCCTGCGCCACCAGACTCGCGACGGTCGTGACGATGATCTGGCCGGCGAAGCGAGCCAGCCGAGGTGCTGGCCTGTCGGTTCGATATGACATGATCAAGCGCCGCATCGGGACGGGATTGACCAGGGGAGCGGCGCAGAGCCGGCCTTCCCGGAGCTCTTTGTGAATCGGAGCCAACGGGAGGACCGTGACGCCGTGCCCGCTCGTAACAAGGGCCTTCAGCGTCGCGTAGTTGTCCGCCTCGACCTTGATATCAAGAAGAATCCCACACTCCTCGGCGCAGCGTTCGACAATCGAACGCAGCCCGTGCCCGCGGCTCGGCATCAGCATTCGCATCTGCTTGAGCTTGGCGAAGTCGACGGGCTTCTCCATTGAAAGCTCCGAGTCTCGCGGGCCGATCAGGAACAGCGTTTCCTCGAGCAGAGGCTGAATGCGCAGGGCACGGGCCGATTTCGGATCATAGAGAATCGCCGCATCCAGCTCGCCGCGGTTCAGCCAATCCAGCAGATGCCCGGAATAGGCGCTGACGATCCGCAGCGTAGCCTCCGGGTGGGTGTCCCGGAACGCGGCGACCAGCGGTTCGGACAGAATGTCGGACGCGGTGGGTGGCATACCAATCGAGACATGGCCGCGCAGCGAGGCATTCTGATCGCCCACCACCGCTCGGATCTCGTCGAGCTCCGCCATGATCCGCAGGGCATGCCGCAAGACGTCGTGGCCTTGTTCGGTCAGGTTCATGCCGCGTCCGTGCCGATCGAACAGACGCACGCCGAGCTCGTCCTCGAGCAGCCGGACCTGGCGGCTCAGCGCGGGCTGGGCGATGTGCAGTCGGTCAGCCGCCCTCGAAAGGCTGCCGAGTTCGGCGACGTGGATGAGCGTTCTGATCTGGGAAATGTCCATAGCTATCGAATAGCGTGATAGCTGATCGTCAAAAAGGGTCGAGGTCAAAGATCACCCGGCGAGGCTACAAAGGTTGGCATCGGATCTTTCCGCGAGGAGGCGCGCCTTGGCTGCCGCTGACGTCATTCATTCGCCCGGACCTGGCAAAGCCCGCGATTTGGCCATCGACTGGCCGGCGGAGCTATACGACACGCTGAAATTGGCCGGCGTCCGCCACATGTCCTATGTGCCCGACGCAGGCCATTCGACGCTGATCAAGCTCTTCAACGCCGACCCGGACGTCGTCACCAACGTGCTGACGACCGAGGAGGAGGGCGTCGCCATCGCTGCTGGCGCCTGGCTCGGCGGCCAGCGCAGCGTTCTGCTCATGCAGTCTTCCGGGGCCGGCAACTGCATCAACATGCTGTCGCTGCCCGTCCAAGGGCGTTTCCCCTTCCTCACGCTTGTGACGATGCGCGGCGAATGGGCCGAGTTCAATCCGTGGCAGGTGCCGATGGGAAAGGCGACGCAGGCCGCCCTCGAAGCAATCGGTCTTACCGTGCTGCGCGCTGAAACCGGCGAGGATTTGGTCGAGACTGTCGCCCAGGCCGCGACGATGGCCTTCGAGGCCGATCAGCAGATCGCGGTCCTTATCGGCCAGCGCCTGCTCGGCAAGAAGAAGTGGTGAGCATCATGAGCCCTTCGACCATGGACCGCCGCGATGCCGTCAAGATTCTTCTGGATGCGCGCGACGGCGCGCTGGTCGTCACCGGCCTCGGCTCGCCGAGTTACGATGTCCACGCTGCCGGGGACCGCGACGACAACTATTATCTCTGGGGCGCGATGGGCGGGGCGGCCCTTGTCGGCTTGGGCCTCGCGCAGGCCCAGCCCGAGAAGAAGGTGATGGTCATCACCGGCGATGGCGAGCAGCTGATGGCCTTCGGTGCGCTGGCGACCATCGCTGTGGCGGGCCCCAAGAATCTCGACATCATCATCCTCGACAACCAGCATTTCGGGGAAACCGGCATGCAGGCGAGCCATACCGGGCGAGGCATTTCCTTCGACAAGGTGGCCGCCGCCTGCGGGTTCGCCGAAGCGCGCGAGTTGCGGACTCTGGATGAGGTCGCCGCGCTTTGCCCACACCTGCGCGTGCCAGCCGAGGGGCCACGGCTCTTCGTGCTCAAGATCACCGCGGAGAACCTGCCGCGCTCGCTTCCGCCGCGCGATGCCGTCTTCATAAAGAATCGGTTCCGCAGCCATCTCGGAGCCGCTGGATAGTCCTGCGCGCGGACCGACGGAGTTCGCGAGACCGTTCCGGCTGAAGCAAGAGCCGAATGGACAGGTCCATACATGCGAACGACGAAGCCGGGATCCCCTCGCTTCACGAAGCTGTCGTTCTTCGGAAAACTCTGAAGGACCGCTCCGTCTCGGAGGGAGAGGGCCCGGCCCTGCTCAGGATGGCCGCAACGACCTGTGCTCTATCCGAAGAACTGGGGGGTGATCGTCGGAGACGGCCCCTGCTGCGTCAGCCTGATCTCTGGACTGTCGCGATAGGCCACGAGGGCGGGATTGCGGCGGACGAAGAGGCGCAGGGTTACCTCTCGCCTGCTCGTCGCGGCCGCGCTCGGACGTCACCAACGCGCTGTCGCGATTTGCGTCGTTCTCGGGCGCAGCGCAGACCCGAGCATCCCTGAAGGCGAGGGCCGGCTCATGGCCGACCATGATGTCTCGCCTAGGCTGCGGTTGCCTCTTGCACCGCAAGCGCCTGCCAACCCTGCAACTCGCGCCAGTCCGGTTCAAGCTCGGCAAAGCGCGCCAGCCTGAACGACGAGATGTCGGCGAAGCTGCACGCGCCGTCGACGACGAGGTCGCGGATGGCTCGGCCGCTCGCCGGCGAGAGGCCGAAGCCGACGCTGGAGAGCGTCGCGACGACGACGTTTGCCTGCGTATCGAGCCGGTCGATCACCGGGCGGCCGTCGGGCGTGTTCTCGATGACGCCGGCCCAGGAGCGAATGACGCGCGCATGCGCCGCCTTCGGAAACAGCTCCGCAAGCCGCCTTGCCATCGGGCCCATGAGGGGGCTCGTCGGCTTGGCCGGCGTAGCGTTGCCCTCGATCTCGAGCCACTCATGCGGCCCGCCGCCATAGGCGAGGTTACCGCGCAGCGTCTGGCGGCCATAGAGCCCGTTCCCGTCGACGCCGCCATAGGGCATCAGCGGAAGCGGCTCGGTGACGATCATCTCGCAGCGTGCGGAGGCGACCGGCACCTCTTGCCCGAGCAAGCCTGAGAGAACACCCGTCTGGGGCCCGGCGGCGAGCACGAGATGGTCGCAGGCGATAAACCCACGCTGCGTCTCGACGCCGGTGACGCGGCCTCCTTGCGTCCGAAAGCCCGAGACGGCGCAATGCTGCATCACGCGGCCGCCATGGTCCTGCAGCGCCCAGGCATAGGCCTGGAGCGTCCGGTGCGGATTGGCGTGTCCGCCGAAACGGTAGAAATAGCCCCCGATCATGGTGTCGCCGGCCAGCGGCACCAGCTCCTTGATCTGCTTGACGTCGAGCACGTCGGACTGGAAGCCCTGGCGCTCGGCATTGCGCAATGCCCGGCCATAGAGCGCCATTTGTAGCTCGGTTGCTGCCAGCCGGATCCGGCCGCCGCTGAATTCGGTCGGGTAGCCGAGCAGTTCGTCCATCTGTGGCCAGAGCCGCTGCTCCTCGAGAAACAGAGGCGAATGGTGATGGGAACAACCGCCGCCATTGCGGCCCGACGCCTCCCAGCCGATCATGCCTTTGTCGATGACAAGAACATCGACGCCCTCGCGCGCCAGCCACCAACCGGCCGACAGCCCGGTGACGCCGCCGCCGACGATGACGACCGAGGCTCCGCTGGGTTGTTCCATGACTTGCTTCACGGCCTGCCTCACTCGCTCGCGACGGGACCAGCGGCGTCGTTGCCCGCCACCGTATAGAGCGCCGGCACCTCCCAGAACGGGCGCCATTGCGAGTGCATTCCGAACCAGGTGTCCCAGTGCTCGGCCTGCTCCGGCGCTTCGGGAATCTGGCCGGCGACCGAGAGCGGCAGGGGTCGAACAGGGGCCCGGTAACTCGCCAGCGGGATCGAGGAGAGCGGCACGGCCGCGCCCAGGGCCAGCAGAGCCGAGACCTGCTCGCGGCAACGGCGCCCCTGGCAGGGCCCCATGCCGGCCCGCGTCAACCGCTTGACCTGATCGGGGTTGGGCGGCCCGTCGCCAAGCAGGGCAGACAGCGACCGGTCGTTGCGGCGCTCGTCCTGCCAGCCGAGATAACGGGGCGGACGCACTTCGAGGATCTCGCGCGCCGTGACCTCCTCGCATTGGCAGACATGGACCGCCGCGCGCGCCTCGACGACGCTGGCGCGCACCCAGGCGAGCCGGTAGGCGGAGATGTCACATTCCGGCGCTCCAGGGGGCGCCGCTGCGGCCACAGCGCGGCCATCGTCGACACCGCAATCCCGGGCGATGGCGGCGGCGGCGCAGCGACCTTCAGCTTCGGCGATGCTGCGATCGCGCGTCTTGTCGGACCAGAGGCCGGCGGCGTCGCCGACGGCGAAGACGTTGTGCAGACTCGTGCGCTGATCCCCGTCGACGAGCGGAGCATAACCGCCGCGCTCGGGCTGGAAGGCAATCCGGCACCCGAGTGCATCGAGAAGGTCGACGACGGGCGTGGCGCCCACCGCGAGCACGATGCCGTCGCAGGCGAGGCCGCGTTCGGGTCCAAACGCCCGACCCTCGGTATCGACCGTGCTGACCAACGCCGCCTCGACATGATCGCGCCCCGTGGCCTCGCGGACGACATGGCGTGTCAGCAGCTGCGTGCCGCCGGCTTTCAAACGCCCGGCGAGCTCCGGGGAGCCGATGATCTCGTCCGCCTGCTCGACGATCGCCGCGACGACGACACCCGCATCACGCAGCGCAAGCGCCGTCACCAGCGCCTCGGTCGAGGAGCCGAGCATGACGATCCGGCGCGGCTCCAGAGCGCCATAGCGGCCGGCCAGCGCCAGGGCTGCCGTGGCGCCGAAAACGCCGGGCTTCTCCCATCCCGGAAAGGCGAGGCCCATGTCGCGGCGGCCGGTGGCGACGATCACCTGTTGCGCTGCCAGCATCCAGCAGCGCTCATCGTCGTTCAGGCCCGCTACCGTCCCCGGCAACCAGCCCAGGCTCGGACCATTGCTGTAGAGGCCCCAGCAGGCCGTGCCGAGCCTGAGATCGACGCCAGCCTCGAACGCCGCTTCGATCAGCGGTTCGGAGGCGATGAAGGCTTCCATCATGGCGTTGCGATTGCGCGCCTGTGCCGACATGGCCTGGCCGAAATGCAGCGGCACCTCGTCGCCCATCGTCGTGAAGGATACCGGATTTTCATCGACGAGGACGACCGACAGGCCACGCTCGGCCGCTTCGATCGCCGCAGCAAGCCCCGCCGGCCCGGCCCCGATCACCAGAAGCTGGGTGCGCTCCGCAACGGGAAGATCCTTGCCGGCGACGGATTTCGGATCATGGGCTGCCATGGCGTCTTTCGCTGCTCCAGGGTGACGCAGTGTTCCCAGTCGTGGCGCGTGTCATTTGCCGATCAGCGACGGCCTCATGCCGATCTGCGACACGCACCGGCTCGTCAGAGAACCTTGTCGAGAAAAGCCCGGGTCCGCTCCTCCCGGGGGGTGGCGAAGAGATCGCCGGGGGGGCCGTGCTCGACGATCACTCCGCCATCGGTGAAATAGACATGGTCGGCGACCTCGCGGGCAAAGCCCATCTCATGGGTGACGAGGATGCAGGTCATGCCTTCCGCGGCGAGCTCCTGAATGGTCACCAGCACCTCCTTCTTCGTCTCGGGATCGAGAGCGGCGGTGACCTCGTCGAAGAGCATGACCTTCGGGTTCATCGCGAGCGAACGGGCGATGGCGACGCGCTGCTGCTGTCCGCCGGACAATTCGCCTGGATAGGTCGCGAGCTTGTCCGACAGGCCGACCTTGGCGAGAAGCATGCGCGCCCGCGCCTCGACCTCGGCCTTGTCCTGCTTCAGCACGTGCACCGGCGCCATCATGACGTTCTGCAGCGCGGTCTTGTGCGGGAAGAGATTGTATTGCTGGAAGACGATGCCGACGTCGCGCCGCAGCGCGAGCTTGTCGAGGGCCGGGTCGTGGACCTCCCGGCCCGCGACGGTGATCGAGCCCCGGCTGATCGGCACCAGCGCGTTGATGCAACGCAGAAGAGTCGATTTGCCCGAACCGGAAGGGCCGATGATGCAGACCGTCTCGCCGCGCCGCACCGTCAAGGCGACGTCCTTCAGCACCTTCAGCGCACCAAACGCTTTCTCCACGCCCGTGACGACGACGACGGGCTCGCCCAGTTGATGCCGGCTTGCCATGGTCTTTAGGCCTTCACGTTGAAGCGGCGCTCGAGGGACAGCGTCGCCCGCGCGATCGGATAGCAATAGGCGAAGAACATCAGCAGCAGCAGGAGATACATCGGGATCATCAGCTCCGGCCGGCTCTCGGCGACGAGCGCAGCGCGCGTGATCGTGAGGCCGTCCTGGATGCCGACGACCGAGATCAGCGTCGTGGCCATTGTCAGGATGGCGTAGAGGTTCATCCAGGGCGGGATCATCCGCTTGAAGGCCTGCGGGAGGATGATCATCCACATGGTCTGGCGGCGGTTGAACGCCAGCGATTCCGCCGATTCCCACTGGCCCGACGGGATCGAGCGGATCCCGCCGCGCACGATCTCCGACACATTGGCCGCGACCGGGAGCGCCAGGCCGATGATGGCCTTGACCCAGGCGGGGAACGCGATGGTGACGCCCAGGACCCTGAACTCGAAGGGCAGCAGGAACATCGCGTAGAACAGCAGCACCAGCCAGGGCGCGTTGCGGAAGAACTGGGTCAGGCCCCAGGCGGTGCCGCGGACAGGCGCGACGACCGAAACCTGCGCGATGCCGACGAGGACACCGACCACCGTGCCCAACGCCATCGAGAGAAAGCTGATCAGGATATTGAACAGGAAGCCCTGGAAGATCAGCGGAGCCCAGCGCAACAGCACCGTCGTCGCGCTTTCGCCGATGGGGCGGGCCGTCACCTGCGCCAAAGCGAGCGAAGCCGCGAACAGGATGGCGAAGCAGGCCAGGGTCGCCCCGCCGAGGAGGATGGGTGCGGCGAGCCCCGACGGGGCGATGTCGGGCGGGGCTCGATAAGGCAGCAGCACCGGCAGATCGGTCGAGGACGCTCTCATGTCGAGTAGCCCGGGATGCGCATCGCCTTCTCCCAGCGCCCCATCACGAAGACGAGGATCGCCACCAGCAGCACATAGGTGACGAGGAGCACGTTCATCATCTCGCGGACGTTGAAGCTCTCGGACCAGATCTGCGAGGCCGCATAGAGCAGTTCCGGCACGCCGATGGCGTAGGCGAGCGTCGTCGTCTTCACCAGATTGATCAGGTTGTTGTTGAGCGCTGGCAGGCAGATGCGAAAGGCCAGCGGCATCACGACGTGGACATAGAGCTGAAGACGGGTGTAGCCGAGCGACTCGGCGGCCTCGACCGTCGTCGACGGCACGGCCTCGATGCCGGCGCGAAAGATCTCGACATTGAAAGCCCCGGCAAACAGCGAGAAGGCGATGATCGCCCAGCCGGTGCCCGACACCAGCGGCGAGCGCCCGCCGAAGCCGTCCGAGACGGTCGGCAACAGCGTCGCCACAGCGAAATAGAAGAAGGACAGCTGCACCAGAGGCGGCGTGTTGCGGAAGAACTGGACATAGCCCCGCACCACGAACCGAGCGATGCGCGACTTGCTGCCGGCCAGCCAGACGCCGAGCAGACCCAGCGCCAGCGAGGCGGCGATCGCGACGACGCAGATATAGCTCGTCGTCCACAGCCCCGTCAGGAACCGTCCCCGGTCGAGGGCATCGTAGAAGACCGAGAAGTTCAGTCCCTGCGTCTCGTTCAGGCGCTCGAAATAGGCCGCGATCATCGTGAGGAATCCTGAAGACGAGCCGTCATGGTCGGGATTGACCCGACCATCTCGTAAACCAGCGCCTTTTCGTCCTCAGATTCTCGGATCACCGCTGCGCTGCGTCCGAGAATGACGTGAAAACTACGACGCTGACTTCAGCTTCTTGTTGGTCTCGATCAGGTAAGGGCTCTGCTTGATGCCCCATTTGGTCTCGAGTTCGAGCAGCTTGCCGCTCTTGTGCCAATCGGTCGACATCTCCTTGAGAAGCTTGCCGAAGGGGCCGTCCATGTCCTCCAGCCGGATGCCGATGGCCCAGAGCTGCGGGTCCTCGGACACCAGCGGCATTTCGTAATTGGCCCATTTCGGGTCCCCGCCCGACAGCGTCGAGACGATCAGCGTGTCGTCGAACAGGAAGGCGACGCAGTTGTTGCCGGCGAGCGCGTTCAGCGCGTCGGGGACCGACGGGAACACGACCATTTCGGGCGCATACATCTGCGTGACGCGGCGATTGTAATAGGCGCCCTGCACGGCGCAGACCTTGCGGCCCTTCAGATCGTTCCAGGACTTCAGACCGGCGCTCTTGGGTGCCATCACATTGGTCGCGCCCGCGTAGTAGTTGGGCTCGACCATGCCGACGATCTTGCGGCGCTCCGCCGTGTCGCCCATCGTCGCCAGCACCATGTCGATGCGGCCCTGCTTGAGGAATTCCATGCGGTTGGCGGCAATGACGGGCAGCATTTCGAGCTTCACGCCGAGCTTGTCGGCGACGGCCTGCGCCAGGTCGATCTCCAGCCCGACGATCTTGCCGGACGGCTCGAGAAAGCCCCAGGGCTTGTAGTCGTTCTTCACGCCGACGGTGAGGACGCCCTTCTCCTTGACCTTGGCGATGGTGTCCTGGGCGAAAGCGGGCAGAGCGGAGAGGCCGGCTGCACAGGCCAGTGCGATAGCAAGCAGGCGTTTCATGGCTGTTTGTTCCCCGTTTCGTTGATCCCTTAAGGTTCGCGCGCAGGCCGGAGACGAATTGTCGCACAGCGACGGTTTCTTGACGTTCAGCGCCAAACCGGGTCGGCCGATGGCGTGCGTTCGGTGCGCGGCGCGTGGCCGAAGCGCTGACGATAGGCGCGCGAAAAATGGCTGGCACTGGCGAAGCCGCAGGCCAAAGCGATCTCCAGCACCGAGAGTGTCGTCTGACGCAGCAGGTCGCGCGCCCGGTCGAGCCGCAAGCCGAGATAGTGCTCGCCGAGCGAGCGGCCGAGATGCAGCCGGAAGAGTCGCTCGAGCTGTCGCAGCGAGACGCCGGCCGTGCGCGCCAGCTCCTCGCGGCCGACCGGGTTCTCCAGGCTCTGCTCCATGCGGCCGACGACGCGCAGGAGCGGTCCGTGGCTGATGCCGAGGCGCTCGCGCAACGGCATGCGCTGGGGGCCGGCACCCTCGCGCACATGGGTCTGCAGGAACCATTCGCTCACCGCCAGGGCCAGCTCGCTCCCGTGTTCGCGGGCAATGACGGCGTGCATCATGTCGAGCGGCGCCGTGCCGCCGCTGCAGGTCAGACGGTCCCGGTCAATCTCATAGAGCGAGCGACGCAGGTCGAGTTCGGGATAATCCTCGAGAAACGCCGGCGCATGTTCCCAGTGGATCGTGAAGCGATAGCCAGACAGCACATTGGCACGCGCCAGAACGTAAGGCCCGCCTGAGACACCACCGAGCCGGACACCGCGCCTTGCCAGTTGCCGCAGCCAGGAAAAGGTCGGTCCATGCTGGAAGGCCGCGGGATTGCCGCCAGCGCAGACGACGACATAGTCGAAGCGGCCCTCCTCAAGGCCATAATCGGCCTGAATGCTGACGCCGTTCGAAGCCGGCGCGGGGCGCCCGTCGATCGAGACGTGGCTCCACCGATAAAGGTCACGACCCGAGAGCCGGTTGGCGGCACGCAACGGTTCGATCGCCGAAGCATAGGCCAGCAGCGCGAAATCCGGAATCAACAGGAAGCCGACATGGGTCGGCCGCTCCCTGTCGTTCACGGTCAATCGGGTGTCGCTGTCGGTCATGTTGAAGAACCTATGTCCGGCAATCTCCGCGACACAAGGGTCACCACGCATACCGACCTCGCTCTCGTGCGATGCTCCCCTCGACGACGTGGACGCAAACGGAACGCCGATGCGCTATTCCATCTTCTCCCTGGCCGCACAGACGCTGAAGGGCCATCGCGGCTGGACGCCCGCCTGGCGCGACGCCGCGCCCAAGCCCGCCTATGACGTCCTGGTCATCGGCGGCGGCGGTCACGGGCTGGCGACGGCGTATTACCTGGCCAGCCAGCACGGCATCACGAATGTCGCGGTGATCGAGAAGGGCTATATCGGCTCCGGCAATGTCGGCCGTAACACGACGATCATCCGCTCGAACTATCTGCTGTCCGGCAACACACCCTTCTACGAATTGTCCCTGAAGCTCTGGGAGGGGCTGGAGCAGGACATCAATTACAACGCGATGGTCAGCCAGCGCGGCGTGCTGAACCTCTACCATTCCGATGCCCAGCGCGACGCCTTCGCCCGTCGCGGCAATGCGATGCGGCTGGCCGGCGTCGATGCCGAACTGCTCGACCGCGAGCAGGTCCGGGCCATGGTTCCATTCCTCAACTATGGCGATGGCCGCTTCCCAATCCAGGGCGGGCTCCTGCAGAAGCGCGGCGGCTCGGTGCGCCACGATGCCGTCGCCTGGGGCTATGCGCGCGCCGCCGACCGGCGCGGCGTCGACATCATCCAGAATTGCGAAGTCACGGGGCTCTCGATCGAAAACGGCCGTGTCATGGGCGTCGAGACCACACGCGGCCCGATCCGCGCCGGGAAGGTCGCGCTCGCCGTCGCGGGCAACTCATCGCGGCTGGCCGCCATGGCCGGGATGCGCCTGCCGATCGAAAGCCATGTCCTGCAGGCCTTCGTCTCGGAAGGCCTCAAGCCGGTGATCGACACCGTCGTCACCTATGGCGCGGGCCACTTTTACATCAGCCAGTCCGACAAGGGCGGGCTCGTCTTCGGCGGCGATATCGACGGCTACAACTCCTACGCCCAGCGCGGCAACCTGCCGGTGATCGAGGACGTGATGGAATCGGCCATGGCGCTGTGGCCGGGCCTCGGGCGGGTGCGGATGCTGCGGCACTGGGGCGGCGTCATGGACATGTCGATGGACGGCTCCCCGATCATCGACCACACGCCCGTCGAGGGGCTCTATCTGAACGCCGGCTGGTGCTATGGCGGCTTCAAGGCGACGCCGGCCTCAGGCTTCTGCTTCGCGCATCTGATTGCCCGCGACACGCCCCACGCGGTCGCGACCGCCTATCGGCTCGACCGCTTCGCGACCGGGCACGTGATCGACGAAAAGGGCGCCGGCGCCCAGCCCAACCTGCATTGACGGGGCGAAAGTCAGACCCATGCGCATCGCCTGCCCCCATTGCGGCCCCCGCGACGTCCAGGAATTTTCCTATCTCGGCGACGCCACGCCGCAGCGTCCCAACGGGATGGACGCGACCGAGTCCGCCATGGCCGATTATGTCCACCAGCGCGACAACCCTGCCGGCTCTCATCGCGAGCTCTGGTATCACGGTGCCGGCTGCCATGCCTGGCTGGTGGTGACGCGCGACACGCGCACGCATGCCATCGCCGCCGTCGAGACGATGGCGCAAGCCAGAGCGGGAGCGCCCGCATGAGCGCCTCGACCCAACCCTTCCGCCGCGATCAGGGCGGCCTGATCGATCGTAACCGCCCTCTCTCGTTCCACTTCGACGGCCGCAGCCATCAGGGCTTCGAGGGCGATACGCTGGCCTCAGCGCTGCTGGCCAACGGCGTCAGGCTTGTCGGCCGGTCGTTCAAATATCACCGTCCGCGCGGCATCCTCTCGGCTGGCCCCGAGGAGCCCAACGCGCTGGTCGAACTGAGATCGGGCGCGCGGCGCGAACCCAACACGCGCGCGACCGTCACCGAGCTGTTCGAGGGTCTCGAAGCCAGCAGCCAGAACCGCTGGCCCTCGCTCGCCTTCGACCTGCTCTCGGTGAATTCGCTCTTGGGTCCGGCGCTTCAGGCGGGTTTCTACTACAAGACCTTCATGTGGCCGGCCTCCTTCTGGGAGAAGCTCTACGAGCCGCTGATCCGCCGCGCCGCCGGTCTCGGCCGGGCCGCCGGGCTAGAAGATCCCGACCATTACGAAAAGGCCTTCGCCTTCTGCGATGTCCTGGTCATCGGCGGCGGGCCGGCGGGCATCGCTGCGGCCCTGGAGGCTGGTCGCAGTGGCGCCCGCGTCATCATCTGCGACGAGGACAGCCAGTTCGGCGGCCGGCTGCTGGCGGAGCGGCGCGAGATCGACGGCCGGTCCGCCACGGAGTGGCTGAGCGCCGCGCTGGCAGAGCTTGCGAGCCTGCCGGACGTCACGATCATGCCGCGCAGCACGGTCTTCGGCGTCTACGACCATGGCGTCTACGGCGTGGTCGAGCGCGTCACGGATCATTTGGCGGTGCCACCGCCGCATCAGCCAAGGCAGCGCAGCTGGCGCATCACGGCGCGCCGCGCCGTGCTGGCGGCGGGCGCAATCGAGCGGCCGATCGTCTTTGCCGGCAACGATACGCCAGGCGTCATGCTGGCCGGCGCCGTGAGGAGCTATCTCAATCGCTACGGTGTGCTGCCGGGGCGCGAGGCGGTCGTCTTCACCGCAGGCGACGATGGCTGGACGACGGCGCGCGACCTGGCGGCCGCCGGCGCGCGCGTCGCGGCGATCGTCGATCCCCGCGCCGAGCTGGATGCCGGGTTGATGGCGCTGGCCGCGCAAATCGGCGCCCGGGTGTTCGCCGGCAGCGTCGTCTGCGCCGCATCGGGTGGGCGGGCGCTGACCGAGATCGCGATCCGTGATGCCTCCCAGCGCGAGCACAAGCTCGCCTGCGACCTGCTCGCCGTCTCGAACGGCTGGAACCCGACGCTGCACCTGACCTCCCACCAGAACACACGGCCGGTGTGGAACGACGCAATCCACGCTTTCGTGCCAGGCGCGATGCCCGTCGGGCTGAGTGTCGCCGGCAGCGCGGCGGGGCGGTTCTCGCTCGCCGATGCCCTGGCAGACGGCATGAGATTGGGCCGCGAGGCCGCTGCCGACAGTGGCTTCGACAGCGCCGCGGAGCCGGCGTCTCCCAGCACCGATCCGGAGGGACTGGCGATCGCGCCCGTGTGGCGGGTCAAGGGCGGCCGGGGCCGACTTGTCGCGGGCAAGGCCTTCGTCGATTTCCAGAACGACGTGACCGATGCCGATATCGAACTGGCCGCCCGTGAAGGCTTCAAGCCCGTCGAGCATCTCAAGCGCTACACCACGCTGGGCATGGCGACGGACCAGGGCAAGACGTCGAACATCGCCGGCCTCGCCATCATGGCCGAGCAGACCGGCCAGACGATCCCGCAGACCGGCACCACGATTTTCCGCCCGCCCTACACGCCCGTCGCGATCGGGGCGCTTGCCGGCCACCATCGCGGCCGCGACTTCCGGCCGACCCGGCTGAGTCCGACCCATTCCTGGTCGCAGAATCAGGGTGCGGTCTTCATTGAAGCCGGCGCCTGGATGCGGGCACAGTATTATCCCCGGCCCGGCGAGACCGACTGGCTGACCAGCGTCAACCGCGAGGTGCTTGCGGTTCGCAACGGGGTGGGGATCTGCGACGTCTCCACGCTCGGCAAGATCGACATCCAGGGTGCGGATGCCGTCGACTTCCTCGAGCGGGTCTACTGCAACGGCTTCAGGGCCCTGCCGGTCGGCAAAGCCCGCTACGGGCTGATGCTGCGCGAAGACGGCTTCGTGATGGATGACGGCACGACCTCGCGCCTGGCCGAGACCCATTTCCTCATGACCACCACCACCGCCAATGCCGGCAAGGTGATGCAGCATCTCGAATTCTGCCATCAGGTGCTGTGGCCCGAACTCGACGTCCGCCTGGTGTCGGTCTCCGAGCAGTGGGCCCAGGCGGCGATCGCGGGGCCCAAGGCACGGGCGGTGCTGCAGGGCGTCGTCGATACCGAGCACGACATCTGCAACGAGGCCTTCCCCTATCTGGCGGCACGGGCGGTGACCGTCGGTGGCGGAATTCCGGCACGGCTGTTCCGGATCTCGTTTTCGGGCGAACTCGCCTATGAACTCGCCGTTCCCGCCGGTTATGGCGTGGCCATGATGGAAGCCCTGATGGCGGCTGGCGCCGACCATGGCATCACGCCCTATGGCACCGAGGCGCTCGGGGTGATGCGGATCGAGAAGGGCCATGTCGCCGGCAACGAACTGAGCGGCCAGACCACGGCGCGCGATCTCGGGCTCGGCAAGATGATGTCCTCGAAGAAGGATTATCTGGGCCGCCTGATGGCCCAGCGCGCAGCGCTGGTCGAGCCCGATCGACCGATGTTCATCGGCTTCAGGCCGGTCGACGCAAGCCAGCGCCTCCGTGCCGGCGCGCACTTCATCGGTGTCGGCAAGCCTGCGACGATGGAGAACGACGAGGGCTACATGACCTCGGTCGCGTATTCGCCGGTGCTCGGGCACTGGATCGGACTCGGCCTGCTTCGGAACGGGCCGAAGCGCATCGGCGAGCGCATCCGCGCCGTCGATCCGGTGCGGGACGGCGATATCGAGGTCGAAATCTGCACGGCCTGCTTCGTCGATGTGGAAGGGACGCGCCTCCATGGCTGAGCTTGCGACGACATGGCGACCCGCCAGCGCTTGGCACGGCATCCTCGCGGAGGGGCATCTAGGCGCAGAGGCGGCGAACGGAGTGACCGTGACCGCGCGCGAAAACCTCGGCATAGCCAGCCTCATTACCGGCGAGCACGATACGACTGCGCTGGCCGAGGCCATCAAGGCCCGGTTCGGACTTGACCTGCCTAGCACGCCCAGCGCGGCGATGTCGGAGACGCACAGCCTGCTCTGGTCCGGCCCCCGCCAATGGCTGCTGGTCGCCGCCTCCCATGCCCGCTTCACGGAAGACCTGGCGGCATTGTCGGGCCTTTCCGCCGTCGCCGAGCAAAGCCACGGCCGCGCGGTCCTGCGCTTGTCAGGAGCGATGGTCCGCAAGGCGCTGGCCAAGGGCTGCATGCTCGACCTGCATCCCGCCACCTTCCCGGTGGGAATGACAGCGCTGTCCAGCATCGCCTATATCGGCGTGCAACTCTGGCGGATCGAAGACGGCCCCGATGGAGCGGTGTTCGAGATCATGGTCCCGCGCAGCATGGCAGGCAGCTTCTGGTCCTGGTTCTCTGCCTCGGCTGCCGAGTTCGGCTGCCAGATCCAGACGACCGGCCGAGGTTGAGCGCATCGCGTCGCACGCCGCTGGTCTGAGCCTCGCGCCCGACCGAACCACAGCCTTCGGGGTCCGCGCCCCGGAGGTTTTTTCATGCGCAGGGCACGCCAAAACCTTCCGCGGAGTTGTGAGGGAAAGGTCGAGCCGAACATGAAGGGGGATTGGAGCGGGCGATCGGGATCGAACCGACGACATTCAGCTTGGGAAGCTGACGTTCTACCACTGAACTACGCCCGCATGCGTCGCAGCGGCCCGTGAGGCGGCGCGAAGCAGGACGTTCATAGCGCCTGCTGCGGCGGGTGTCATCCGGGAATCGCGGGCGGCGCCGCGCGATGCGCGGTGCCGGGCTCAGTCGTGGAAATGCTTGGAGAGCTTCAGGGCCTGGCCCTGATAGTTCGACTTCAGCCCGGCGCCATAGAGCGCGGCGGGGCGGCTCGCCATCGCCTCATAGACCAGCCGGCCGACGATCTGGCCGTCCTCGATGATGAAGGGCACGTCGCGCGAGCGCACCTCGAGCACGGCGCGCGCACCCTGGCCGCCGGCGCCGCTATGGCCGAAACCAGGATCGAAGAAGCCGGCGTAATGCACGCGAAACTCGCCGACGAGCGCGTCAAAAGGCGTCATCTCCGCGGCATAGTCCGGCGGGACATGGACCGCCTCCTTGGAGGCGAGGATGTAGAACTGGCCGGGATCGAGGATGAGCGCGCGCGAGCCGTCGCTCGGGATCGGCTCCCAGAACTCCGAGGCGCGGTAGGCGCCGACGCGGTCGACGTCGATCAGCGCGGTGTGGTGCTTGCCGCGATAGCCGATCAGCCCGTCGAAGCCGGACAGATCGACGCTGACGGCGACACCGCCCTGGAAGGAGGGCTCGGCCGCCGTGACCAGGGTCTCAGCCCTGTGCAGTTCGCCCAGCGCCCTGTCATCGAGCCTGGTCTCACCGGCGCGGAAGCGGATCTGCGAGAGACGCGAGCCCGAGCGCACCAGCACCGGGAAGGTGCGCGGCGAGATCTCGATGAAGAGCGGCCCCTCGTAGCCGTCTTCGACCAGATCGAATTCGCGGGCGCAATCGGTGATGATGCGGGTGAAGACGTCGAGCCGGCCGGTCGAGCTCTTGGGATTGGCCGCAGCGCGCAGGCCGGCCGGGAGCTTCAGCCCCTCCATCAGCTCGGCGATGTAGACGCAGCCGGTCTCCAGAACCGCGCCGCGGGTCAGGTCGATCTCGTGCAGGGCGAGATCATCCAGCCGGCGCCGGACCGTGCGGTCGGGACCGGGAAGGAAGCTCGCACGGACGCGATAGGCCTTCTCGCCCAGGCGCAGGTCGAGGCTGGCGGGCTGGATCTGGCCCTCGGCCGGCGGATGGGCGAGGCGGATCGCCCCGGCCTCGACGAAGGCGCGGATGCAGTGGTCGGGCTGGATGCCGGGGAGGACGTTCAGCATGCGAAATCCCGGAAGGACAATCGGTCACGCCTAGCGAAGTCGCGTGCCAAGGCCAAGCGCAGACGCCGCGGCGAGGCGGCGGTGGCGCAGGTTGTCCACGCGAGAATGGCGGGCTCCGGCATTGACCCTTGCGCCCCGGCGTCGCTAACAAGTCTGCGGCCCGCCGGGCCGGGCGCATCAGGACGGAGCCGTCGCGATGTATCAGGCTGAGACGCAGGGCGTGCGGGTGACCGCCGTGCCGAGCTTCATGGAGGGTGAATCCTCTCCGGCGCAGGGCCGCTATTTCTGGGCCTATACCATCGAGATCCTCAATCTCTCGGTGCGGACGGTGCAGCTGATGAGCCGGCACTGGTTCATCACCGACGGGCGCGGCGAGGTCCATGAGGTCCGCGGCGAAGGCGTCGTCGGGCAGCAGCCGGTGCTGCGGCCGGGCGAGAGCTACAGCTACACCTCCGGCTGTCCGCTGATGACCCCGGACGGCTCGATGCGCGGCTTCTATGCCATGCTGGCGGAGGACGGCACGATCTTCGATGTCGCGGTGCCGCTGTTTCCGCTCGATTCCCCTTATGTGAAGAAGGTCCTGCATTGACCCTGTCCTCCTCCACGGGCCAGCGCATCGCGCCGCTGGACATGCTCGCCCGGCTCGTCGCCTTCGACACGGTGAGCCACAAATCCAACCTGGAGCTGATCGCCTTCGTCGAGGCCTATCTCGCGGGCTGGGGCGTCTCCTCGATCCGCATCCCGAACGCCACCGGCGACAAGGCGGCGCTGTTTGCCACGATCGGCCCCCAGGACCGGGGCGGCGTGCTGCTGTCGGGGCATACCGATGTCGTGCCGGTCGAGGGCCAGGCCTGGAGCCGCGACCCGTTCACGCTGCACATCGAGGATGGCAAGGCCTATGGCCGCGGCGCGGTCGACATGAAGGGCTTCATCGCGCTGGCCCTCGCACTGGTGCCGGATTTCCTGGCAGCCGATCTCAAGACGCCGATCCACCTGTTCTTCTCCTATGACGAGGAGGTCACCTGCCTCGGCGTCGTCGACGGCATCGCCCGGATGGGCATCGACCTGCCCAGGCCCCGCGCCGTGATCGTCGGCGAGCCGACCTCGCTCGAACTCGCCGACGCGCATAAGGGCATCCGCACCTTCTTCACGACGATCACCGGCGTCGCCGCGCATTCCTCCAAACCGCATCTGGGGGCGAGCGCCGTGCATGGCGGCATCCGGCTCACGGCCGGGCTCGTGGCGATGGCCGACGAGCTGGAGGCCAACCCCGACGGCAGCGGGCGCTTCGACCCGCCCTACGACACCGTCCATGTCGGCAAGTTCCATGGCGGCATCGCCCGCAACATCCTGGCCGATCGCTGCGACCTCTCCTGGGAGGTGCGGACGCTGCCGGGCTCCGATCCGCAGGACGTGCCGGCGCGCTTCGCGGCGCTGTCGCAGGAGGTTCTCGCCCGGATGCGCAAGACGGCGCCTTCGGCTGCCATCGAGACGGTGATGAGCTCGGACGTTCCCGGCCTGGCGCCCGATCCGGGTTCGGAGGCCGAGACGCTGGTGATGCGGCTCGCCGGCCGCAACCGCACCATCGCGGTCGCCTATGCGACAGAGGCCGGGCATTTCCAGCGCGCGGGGCTGCCGACCATCGTCTGCGGTCCCGGCTCGATCGACCAGGCGCATCAGCCCGACGAGTACATCTCGCTGGAGCAGTTCGCCGCGGGCGAGGCCTTCATGCGCAAGCTGATGGCGGAGTGCCGGGGATAGGGCACGCCCGGCGGCGACCTACCCGGCCGCCGCGTCCGCCTCGATCAGCCCGACGAGTTCGTCGAGCGCCGACAGACGGGAGAGGCGCCGGTAGCGCGGCACACCGACCGGCTCCTCGGCATGCTCCAGCGCCCAGGTGAGCTCGTGCGGGATGTGGACGGCCCAGGCGCCGGCGGCAAGGGCCGGCAGAACGTCCGACTTCAGCGAATTGCCGACCATCATCGCGCGCTGCGGGCCGTCGCCATGGCGCTCGAAGATGCGGCGGTAGACCTCCGGCGTCTTGTCGCTGACGATCTCGACGCCGTGGAACAGCTCGCCGAGACCGGACTGCGCCAGCTTGCGCTCCTGGTCGAAGAGATCGCCCTTCGTGATCAGGACGAGGTGGTGGCTGGCGGCGAGCCGTTCCAGCGTCTCGCGCGCCTGCGGCAGGGTCTCGACCGGATGGGCCGCCATCTCGCGGCCGGCGGCGAGGATCTCGCCGATGACGGCAGCCGGGACGGTGCCGTCGGTGATCTCGATCGCGGTCTCGATCATCGAGAGCACGAAGCCCTTGATGCCGAAGCCGTAGAAGGCGAGGTTGCGGCGCTCGGCCTCGAGCAGCCGCCCGGAGATCTCGGCGGCGGCGCCATGGTCGCCGAGCAGGGCGACGAAGCGCTCCTCGGTCAGGCGGAAGAAGCGTTCGTTCTGCCAGAGCGTGTCGTCGGCGTCGAAGCCGATCGTGGTGATGGGGCGCGTCATCGGTCCCGCTCCCTGCGGCCGGCCGGTCAGGCCCCGGCGGACAGGCCGTCCTCGACCTCGCCGGGCGTGAACACATAGCGCCGCGAGCAGAATTCGCAGGTCACGGCGAGCTGCCCGTCATCGGCGACCATCGCGCCGCGGTCTTCCGGGGCGAAGCCCCGGAGCATGCCGAGCACCCGCTCGCGCGAGCAGCGGCAGTCCTCATGGACGAGAACCGGCTCGAAGACGCGGGCGCCGCGCTCGTGGAACAGGCGATAGAGCAGGCGCTCGCTCTCCAGAAGCGGGTCGAGCAGTTCGTGATCCTCGACCGTCTCGACGAGCGAGCGCGCTTCGGCCCAGGCATCGTCGCTGATGCCGTCGGGGTCCGGGGCGGTCAGGATCTCGTGGCCCTGCGGGGCATCCCCGGGGTGGATGTCGGCGGCCCGAAGGCGGTCGACCGAATGCGGCATGAACTGCACGAGCAGGCCGCCGGCCCGCCACTGGCGGCCCTCGCCGGTGACGATCGAGCCGACGCCGAGGCGCACCCGGCTCGGGATCTGCTCCGACTGGCGGAAATACTGGTGCGCCGCCTCCTCGAGGCTCTGGCGCGTCAGCGCCACGACGCCCTGGTAGCGGGTGGTGGCCGAGCCCTGGTCGACCGTCATGGCGAGGTGACCCTCGCCGAGAAGCTCGCCCGTCGAGAGGCGGCCCGCAGCCTCCGCCTCCGCCAGCCGCTCCGCATCGAAATGGGCGACGGCGCGGTAGACATCGGGCGCGTTGAAGTCGACCACGAGCATCGAGATCGGTCCGTCGCTCTTGGTCTGGAGCTGGAAACGGCCCTCGAACTTCAGCGCCGTGCCGAGCAGCACGGTCAGCGCCGCCGCCTCGCCGAGCACGCGCGCCACGGGCTCCGGATAGCCGTGCCGGGCGAGGATCGTGTCGATCGAGGCGCCCAGCCGCACGACGCGGCCGCGCACGTCCAGATCGGGCACGGTGAAGGGGACGACCCGGTCGTCGAGCGCAGCCAAGCCTTCAACCGCGGAATGCCCCGCGCCGCTGTCGGTTCCGTCCATCAGGCGGCAACCCCGCCGAAGCACCAGGCGAGGATGCCCTTCTGCGCATGCAGGCGGTTCTCGGCCTCGTCGAAGACGGCCGATTGCGGGCCGTCCATGACGGCATCGGTGACCTCTTCGCCGCGGCTGGCCGGCAGGCAATGCATGAAGATGGCGTCCTTTTCGGCCCGGCCGAGCAGGCGCTCGTCGACCTGGTAGGGCCGCAGCAGGTTGTGGCGCGTGCCTTCCTCATCGCCCATCGAGACCCAGCAATCGGTGATGACGCAGTCGGAGCCCTCGACCGCCGCTTCCGGCCGCGTGGTCAGGGACAGTTTTGCGCCCTGCTGCTTCGCCCAGGCGAGCAGCGCCGGCGGCGGGGCCAGTTCGGCGGGCGTGGCGATGGCGAGCTCGAAATCGAGCCGGCCGGCGGCGTGGATCCAGGAGGTCAGCACGTTGTTGGTGTCGCCCGTCCAGGCGATGCGCTTGCCCCTGATCGGGCCCTTGCGCTCCTCGAAGGTCATGACATCGGCCATGACCTGGCAGGGATGCTGGCGCTTGGTCAGCCCGTTGATCACCGGGACGGTGGCATGCTGGGCCATCTCGACCACGGCGTCATGGTCGAGCATGCGGATCATGATGGCGTCGACATAGCGCGAGAGCACGCGGGCCGTGTCGGCGATGGTCTCGCGCTCGCCCAGCTCGATCTCGCGACCGGTGACCATCATCGGCGAGCCGCCGAGTTCGCGGATGCCGACGTCGAAGGAGACGCGCGTGCGCAGGCTCGGCTGTTCGAAGACCATGGCGACGACCTTGCCCTCGAGCAGGCGGTCGGCGGCAGCCGCCGGGGTGCGGCGGCGGGCCTTGATCTCCTCGCCGGCGCGCAGGATCGCGCGCAGCTGGGCTTCGGAGAAATCGGAGAGATCGAGGAAATGGCGCGTCACGGGCGCATCCTTCGCTTGCCAGATGGGGGCGTGGCCGGTGCTACTCGGCCGCGGGCCGCTTCAGCGAGGCCTCGACGGCACTCGCCGCGCGGTCGAGACGGGCGACCGCCTCGGCCACATCCGCCTCGCCGATGATCAGCGGCGGGAGCAGGCGCACGACATTGTCGCCGGCGCCGACGACGAGAAGGCCGGCGGCGCGCGCCTCGGTGACGAAATCGGTGTTCGGCGTATGCAGCTTGAGGCCGAGCATCAGGCCCTCGCCGCGGATCTCGGCGATGACCTGCGGGTGCCTGTCCTTGAGCTCGGCCAGCGACTGCTTCAGCCGCAGCGCGATCTGCCCGACCTTCTCGATGAAGCCCGGCGCCAGGACGACGTCCAGCACCGCATTGCCGACGGCCATGGCGAGCGGATTGCCGCCGAAGGTGGTGCCATGCGTGCCGAGCGTCATGCCCGAGGCAGCCTCTTCCGTGGCGAGGCAGGCGCCCATGGGGAAGCCGCCGCCAATGCCCTTGGCGACCGACATGATGTCGGGCGTCACGCCCGAGAGCTCATGGGCGAAGAACTTGCCGGTGCGGCCGACGCCGGTCTGGATCTCGTCGAAGATCAGCAGCAGCCCGCGCTCGTCGCAGAGCGTGCGAAGGCCCCGCAGGCATTGCGGCGGCACCGAGCGCAGCCCGCCCTCGCCCTGGATCGGCTCGATCATGATCGCGGCCGTCTCGTCGGTGATCGCGGCCTCCAGCGCCGCATGGTCGCCGAACGGGACCTGGTCGAAGCCGTCGACCTTGGGGCCGAAGCCCTCGATATACTTCTGCTGGCCGCCGGCCGCGATCGTCGCCAGCGTGCGGCCATGAAAGGCGCCCTCGAAGGTGATGATGCGGTAGCGCTCGGGATGACCCTTCGCGGCATGGTATTTCCGCGCCATCTTGATGGCGGCCTCGTTGGCCTCGGCACCCGAATTGGCGAAGAAGACGCGCTGCGCGAAGGTCGCCTCGCAGAGGCGCCGCGCCAGCTTCTCGCCCTCGGGCATCGTGTAGAGGTTCGAGGTGTGCCAGATCTTGCCGGCCTGGGTCGTCAGCGCCTCGACCAGATGCGGATGGGCGTGGCCGAGCGCATTGACCGCGATGCCGGCGCCGAAATCGAGATAGCGGGTGCCGTCGGCGGTGATCGACCAGGGGCCCTCGCCGCGCTCGAAGGCGACAGGAGCCCGCGCATAGGTCGGCAGGAGAACGGACGGAGCGGCAGAAGCGGAAACAGGGGCAGAGGCCATGGGATGCGATCCTCGCGACGGGCGATGGTGGAAAACGGAGTGCGCCGGACTGAAAACGGTGGTCCGGGCGAGACGGCGCCAGCCTCAGCTGCGCAGCCGCATGCGACCCGGCGACGACGTTATCGTCGCAGCCAGAGTCCGGTTTCTCGTCGCGCCGTCATCCGCATCGATGAAAATGCCCTGATCCGTAAAACATAAGCGCCGCCCGAAAGGGCGGCGGCTTCACATTGCAACTATGCAAAAGGGCATGGCGCCTGTCAATTCCGCCACCCGACGGGGCCACCACCCGGCCGCTGCGGCAGTGTTGCCGAAAGGATTCGGTTTTGCCCGGATTGACGAATCGACTGGGGAAAAGGCGTTTTCGGATTCGCCGACTCTTGTCGCCGAGTCAGAGCATCTTGTAGGGTCTGCCTCGTCAGATACGACATTTCGTGTGGCGACCCCAGTATCCGTCAGTTTCGACTGTAACGGCTTCCGTCTTGCGACGGGCGCCGGGGATATCGGATTCCGCCCCGATCCGCCCAGAGGGTGGTTCCGCCAGGAGCCGTCCGGAGAAGACAGGTGAGCCGATGAACGAAGCCGGAGCATGGACGGAAGAGCGCGTCGAGCTTTTGAAGAAGCTCTGGAGCGACGGGCTCAGCGCCAGCCAGATCGCCGCCGAGCTCGGCAGCGTGACGCGCAACGCCGTGATCGGGAAGGTGCATCGCCTCGGCCTGTCCGGGCGCGCCAAGAACCCGGCCGCCGCGAGCACCCCGCGCACGGCCGCGCCCCGCAAGGCGCCGACGCGCTCGCCCAGCCATCCGATGAGCGGTCCGTCCTCCAACCCGGGCGCGATGACGCGCGGCGCCAATGCGCTCGCGCCGCAATATGCTCCCGAGCCGGAAGCCCAGGCCGAGCCGGCGCCCGCCCCGTCGGAGGATGTGGTGATCCCCTTCTCCGAGCGCGTCACCATCATGGATCTGCGCGAATACATGTGCCGCTGGCCGATGGGCGATCCGACCACGCCGGAATTCCGCTTCTGCGGCGGGCGCTCGCAGACCGGCATGCCCTATTGCAGCTACCATGCGCGCATCGCCTACCAGCCGGCCGCCGACCGCCGCCGCGACCGCAGCAAGGTCCGCGCCTGAACGCAACGCCTGCGTCTGATGCAGAAAAGCCGGCCTCGCGGCCGGCTTTTTCGTTGGGCGAATGTCGCTTCAGCGGTGCTGGCGTCGGCCCAACAGTTCGAGGTGGCGGCTCCAGCGCGAGAGGGCAAAGCAGATCAGCCAGTAGATCGAGCCCGAGAAGACATAGGCCTCCATGTTCATGCCGACCCAGGCGGGGTCGGCCAGCGAGGCCTGGGCGATGCCGAGCAGGTCGAGGATCGAGACCACCAGCACCAGCGTGGTGTTCTTCACCAGCGCGATGAACTCGTTGGTCATCGCCGGCAGCGAGATGCGCAGCGCCTGGGGCAGGATGATCAGCCCGGTCGCCTTCCAGTAGGTCAGGCCGAGCGCAGTCGCGGCCTCGCGCTGGCCGGGCGGCAGCGCCTGCAGGCCGCCGCGCACCGCTTCCGCCATATAGGCGGCGATGACGAGGCCGAGCCCGATGACGGCGCGCGCCAGCCGGTCGATGCCGACGCCGCCGGGCAGGATCAGCGGCAGCAGGAGCGAGGCGAGGAAGATCACCGCGATGATCGGCACGCCGCGCCAGAACTCGATGAAGAGCACGCTGACCAGCCGGACCACCTTCAGCTGCGACTGGCGCCCGAGCGCGAGCAGGATGCCGAGCGGGATCGCGATCAGGCTGGCATAGACCGAGATGAACAGGGTCAGCATCAGCCCGCCCCATTCGCGGGTCTCGACCGGCCGCAGTCCAAAACCACCCGCCAGAAGCCAGATCCCGAGCGGCGGCAGCACGACCAGCGCCGCGACCACCGCCTTCAGCCGCAGCCGTGGCGGCGCGAGAACGATGGCCGCGGTGGCGAGCGCGAAGAGGATGCCGGCGAGATCGGCGCGCCAGCGCTCGCCCTGCGGGTAGAGCCCGTACATGAACTGGCCGAAGCGGGCCTTGACGAAGACCCAGCAGGCGCCGCCGGCCGCGCAATCGGCGCGCGTCGTGCCGGACCAGCTCGCATCGATCAGCGCCCAGCGGATGATCGGGATCGCCAGCCAGGCGATCGCCGCCGCCAGCAGCAGGGTGACGACCGCCGTGGCGGGCGTGCCGAACAGGCGCTGACGCCAGAGTGAAGCGGAGGCTGCGCTCATCGCGTCACCAGGGCGATGCGGGCGTTGTACCAGTTCATGAAGGCCGAGACGGCCAGCCCGATGACGAGATAGACGGCGAGCGTCATCGCGATGATCTCGATCGCCTGGCCGGTGTTGTTGAGCGCCGAGCCCATGAACAGACTGACCACGTCGGGATAGGCGATCGCCGCGCCGAAGGACGAGTTCTTGAGCACGTTGAGATACTGGTTGGTCATCGGCGGGATCATCACGCGCAGGGCCTGCGGGATGGTGACGAGCCGCAGGATGCGCCCCGGGCGCAGGCCGAGCGCGGCGGCGGCCTCGGTCTGGCCGCGCGGCACGGCCTGGATGCCGCCGCGCACGATCTCGGCGATGAAGCCCGCCGTATAGGTGACGAGCGCCGCCAGCAGCGCGACGAATTCGGGGATGATCACGAAGCCGCCGCGGTAGTTGAAGCCGCGCAGCACGGGAACATCCCAGCCCGTCGCGAGGCTCGCCCAGGTCACGGCGAGAACGGGCAGGACCACGACCAGCCCGAGCCCGATCGCCAGAACCGGCGCGTCCTGCCCCGTGCGCTCCTTGCGGCGGCGGGCCCAGGCGGCGACCAGCGCCTGGGCGATCCAGGACAAGAGGATCGCCGCGACCGCCCAGCGGAAGGTCGCGGGCGCCTCGGGCAGCGGGATGGTGAGGCCGCGATTGTTGAGGAAGGCGACGCCGAAGACGCTGACGCTGTCACGCGGC
The DNA here is from genome assembly GCF_001713455.1 of Bosea sp. RAC05. Classification (NCBI taxonomy): domain Bacteria; kingdom Pseudomonadati; phylum Pseudomonadota; class Alphaproteobacteria; order Hyphomicrobiales; family Alloboseaceae; genus Allobosea; species Allobosea sp. RAC05. The sequence continues at coordinate 384,150 of NZ_CP016464.1, read as the reverse complement.
GCCGGCAGGGCGGCGATGACACCGAAATACCAGAACAGCACGAAGAACAGCAGCGGGATGTTGCGAACGAACTCGATATAGGCACCGGCGATCGTCGAGAGCAGCCAGTGCGAGGAGAGCCGCGCGATGCCGACGAGGAAGCCGAGCGCGGTGGCCAGCACCATGGCGACGACGGTGACCAGCATCGTGTTGGCGACGCCGGCCCAGAACAGGTCGAGCACGGTGCTGGAGCGGGTGTAGCCCGTCAGCACGAAGGGCACGTCGATGCCCGAATTGCGCCAGAGGAAGTCGAAGCCCGAGGCGATGCCGGCCTTGACCATGTTCTCCGAGGCGTTGCGCACGAAGAACACCGTCAGGGCCGCGAGCCCGAGCAGCAGCGCGGCCTGATAGACCACGTCGCGCACGCGCTTGTCATTGAGGAGGGCGAGGGCTCTGGTCACGATGCGAGCGTCATCCTGGTCGGGGATGTCATTCCGGGGCTTCGCGAAGCGAAGAACCCGGAACCCATGACCGGGTGATCGCCCGACGCCACCGGCAGTCGAACGACCCAGTCGTGGGTTCCGGGTTCATGCCTGCGGCATGCCCCGGAATGACAGCCCTACTCTCTCATTGGAAGGGCGGGGTGAAGAGCAGGCCGCCCTTGGTCCAGAGCTGGTTCTGGCCGCGCTCGAGCTTCAGCGTCGAGCCCATGCCGACGGTACGCTCGAAGCTCTCGCCGTAATTCCCGACCTGCTTGATGGCGTTGTACATCCAGTCGTTGGACAGGCCCATCATCGCGCCGAAATTGCCCTCGGCGCCGAGCAGGCGGCGGACTTCCGAGTTCTTCGAGCTCGCCTTCATCTGGTCGACATTGGCGGAGGTGACACCCAGCATCTCGGCGGCGATGGTGCCGTTCAGCACCCAGCGCACGATCAGCTGCCAGCGCTCGTCGCCCCAGCGGGTGACCGGACCCTGCGGATCGTTCGAGATCGGCTGGGTCAGGATGATGTGGTCGCCGGGGACCTTGAGCTTGACGCGCTGGCCGGCGAGCGCGCCGACACCGGCGGTGTAGGCGTCGCAGCGGCCGGCGTCATAGGCGGCGATGGCGTCGTCGTTCTTCTGGAAATTGGTGATGGTGACCTTGAGGTTGCGCTCCAGGAACCAGTCGGAGGCGTTCTTCTCCTCGGTCGAGCCGGCGGCGACGCAGACCGAGGCGCCGTCGAGATCGGCCGCGCTCTTGGCGTTGGTCGCCTTGCGGACGATGAAGGTCTGGCCCTCGTAGAAATTGATGCCCTGGAAGTTCAGGCCGAGCGAGGCGTTGCGCGAGAAGGTGATGGTCGAGTTGCGCGAGAGCAGGTCGACCTGGCCCGACTGCAGGATCGGCCAGCGCTGCTGCACCGAGGTCGGCGTGAACTTGACCTTCTTGGCATCGCCGAGGACGGCGGCGGCCAGCGCCTTGCAGTAGTCGACGTCGAGACCGGTCCACTCGCCCTTGTCGTCGGCGAAGGAGAAGCCGGGCAGGCCGAGATGCACGCCGCATTCGATATGGCCGCGGGCCTTGATCGCGTCGAGCGTCGGGCTCGGGGCGAGCTGCTGGGCGCTCGCCACGGAGGCGCTCGCCGCCAGGGCGGCGGTGGCCGCCAGAACTGTCTTCATCATCGTCGTCTCTCCCCCGGGCCCATGCGGCCGTCGGCTTCTCGAAGGGCGCGACTATGCAACAGTCGCGCCGCCAGCGGTAGCGGGTCGATGTCGCTCAAGGCACGGTGCCCCATCGATCTCCGGCAAGCGGACCCCGGATGCCGATGCAGTTGCCCCATGGATCGCGCAGCTGACACATCCACAATTCGTGGTCGATCTTCAATGGGCCGCGGTAAAGGACCGCGCCGGCCGCCTTCAAGCCGGCCAGCGACCTCTCGAAGTCATCCGTCCACCAATAGACGACCGAACCAGCGGCGCCGCTGCCGACCTTGTCGTCGGCGGGAACGATCTCGAGCTGGGTCATCCCGATCTTCAAGAAGGCAAAGCCGGACGGGTAGCTGACCTCAAGCGCAGCATGAGGAAAAGCGTTTCGATACCACGACATACCTTCGTCCATGTCGGAGACGTGGACGAGAACGGCGCATACGCCAGCCTGCAAAGCTATCCTCCGAAGACGGTGTTGAGCTGGCTGCCGACCATGATGAAGGTGGTGCGCTTGGGCACCTCCTTGAGCCGGACCGCCCCGATATAGGTCATCGCCGAGCGCACCCCGCCCATCAGCTCCTGCATCGTGCCCTCGACCGGGCCGCGATAGGGCACCTCGACGGTCTTGCCCTCGGAGGCGCGGTATTTCGCGACGCCGCCGGAATAGCGCTTCATCGCCGTGTCCGAGGACATGCCGTAGAAGGTCATGCCGACCGGGACCCTCTCGCCGTCGCGCTCCTCATAGCGGATGTCGCCCTCGCATTCGTCATGGCCGGCGAGCATGCCGCCGAGCATCATGAAATCGGCGCCGGCGCCGTAGCCCTTGGCGAGGTCGCCCGGCACGGTGACGCCGCCGTCGCCGCAGACCAAACCCTTGAGCCCATGGGCGGCATCGGCGCATTCGATGATCGCCGAGAGCTGCGGATAGCCGACGCCGGTCATCTTGCGGGTGGTGCAGACCGAGCCGGGGCCGATGCCGACCTTGACGATGTCGGCCCCGGCCAGGATCAGCGCCTCGGTCATGTCGCCGGTGACGACATTGCCGGCCATGATCACGGCATCGGGATACTCGTCCCGGGTCGCCTTGACCGTCTCGACGAACTTCTCGGTATAGCCATTGGCGACGTCGAGGCAGATCTTCCCGATCGGCGACTGGGCATGGACGCGCGCGAGCTTGTCATGGTCCGCCTCGGTGGTGCCAAGCGAGAAGAAGGCGTTGGCCGATTCCGGCTCGCGGAAGAAGGCGGCGAGTTCCTCGGGGCCGTAATGCTTGTGCAGCGCCACCATGGCGCCGTGGCGGAACAGGGCGCGCGCCATCTGCATGGTGCCGACCACGTCCATGTTCGCCGCGATCAGCGGAAAACCGGTCCAGTCACGCCCGGTATGGGCGAAGCGCAAGGAGCGGAAGACGTCGACCTCGGCGCGGCTGCCGAGCGTCGAGCGCTTGGGGCGGATCAGGACGTCGCGGAAATCGAGCTTCGGGTCGTTCTCGATGCGCATGGGCGGCTCCTTCGCGTCGGGTCTGCACGCGCGCGAATGAGGCCGGATCGGGCCCGCGTGCGCCGATTCATAACCCCGGCGACGGGCGCCGGGCAATCCGCCGCGTGGCGGCCCTCAGGGCGTCGCCGGCTCGCGGGGAAGGGTGCGGGCGTTCTTGCGGATGGTGTAGAGCGTCGCGCCCACCACGATGCCCGCCCCGATCCAGGTCGAGAGTTCGGGGATCTCGGCGAAGAAGACGAAGCCGGTGAAGCTCGCCAGCAGCAGGCGGCTGAAGTCGAGCGGGGCGAGCGCCGCCGCCTCGCCGACCTGGTAGGCCCGCGTGATCAGCCATTGCCCGGCGGTGCCGAACAGGCTGAGCACGATCAGCCAGAACCATTGCGTGGCATCGGGCGGGACCCACCAGAGCCAGCTCGGGATGGCGAGCGCCGCGATCATCACCATGCCCTGCCAGATCAGGATCGTGTCCGTGCGCTCGGTCGCGGCCAGCATGCGGACACTGACGGTGATGCCGGCATTGAGCAGCGCGCCGGCCACCGCGAGCAGGGCGAAGGCGTCGAGGCCGTCGCCACTCGGCTTCAACATGACGAGCACGCCGAGGAAGCCGATCACGGTCGCGATCCAGCGGCGGGCGTCGACGACCTCCTTCAGCACGATGACGGCGGCGATGGTGACGAAGAGGACCTGGCTGAAGCCGATCGCGGTCGCCTGCGCCAGCGGGATCTGGATGACGGCGGTGAAGCCGCAGAGCATCGCGGTCAGCGTCAGGATGCTGCGGACGATCTGCAGGCCCGGCCGGCGCGTGCGCAGCATCGGCCGCAGGCCGCCGCGCGAGACGCCGAGCAGGACGAGGCTCATCACGATCTGCCGGATGAGCAGGATCTGCACCAGCGGGATCACCCCGCCGACATGCTTGATGGCTCCGACCATCACCGCATAGACCAGCAGCGCCGCCATCATATAGGCCGAGCCGCGCAGATTGGGGCTGGCAGTGCTCCACCAGCGCGTCAGGCGGGCCCGCCCGGAGGGCCGTGCTTCGACCGCGACGATGGCATCGGGAGCGTCGGCCGTCGCGGCGGCTGCGCCGGCCGCCACCGTGTCGGCGACGGATGCGGGAGCCTCGATCTCGACCGAACCGTCGCCATGCGCCAGACGATCTTCGCGCCCGGTCTGCCGTTCTTCGCTCATCGCCCTCGACCGTCGGTCTCGGGCGTCGAGGCCCGGCCGGGTGTTTCCCCGCAAGAGTGATCGGTGAAATCGCGGAGCGGCGCCAGAGCCGGCCGCACATGCCGGGGTTGTGTCGCGGCGATGCGCCGGACAGGCAGACGCGGCATGTCCCGCACGGACTTTCGCGCCCCGCCCCTACGGTCTAGGAGGGCACCGCATCGCCACCACGCCGGAGCCTGCATGTCGGCCGCTTCCCGATCCGCTGTCCAAGGCCTTCGCCCGGCCGTCGCGCCGGGCGTTGCGAGCCGGGCGGACTGCCTGCGGTGAGGACCCTTCTGAGCGATTTCGCCTCGGGCGTGCGGGGGCTGCATCCGGCCCGCTTTCCGTATCGGCGCTTCGCGCTGGCGCTGCTGATCGGCGGGCTGGGTGGCTATCTCTTCGTGCTCATGCGCCTGCCGCTGCCCTGGATGCTGGGCTCGATGGTGGCCTGCACGGCCGCCGCGCTGCTGCGCTGGCCGGTGGCGGCGCCTTCCGTCATCCGCCCGCCGATGACGATGGTCATCGGCGTCATGCTCGGCGCCGGCTTCAAGCCCGAGGTGGTCGCGCAACTGCCGAACTGGCTGCCGACGCTGGCAGGCCTCGTGCTGTTCATGATCGCCTGCGCCGTCGCCTGCGTCGCCTATTTCCGCAAGGTCGCGGGGTTCGACCCCGTCACGGCCTTCTTCGCGGGGATGCCGGGCGGGCTGATCGAGATGGTGACGCTCGGCGAGGAGAAGGGCGGCGACGCGCGCATCATCGCGCTGATCCACTCCGCCCGCATCCTCTTGGTCGTGATGACGCTGCCCTTCATCGTGCAATGGATCGGCGGCGTCCCGATCGGCGGCAACCGCGTGGCCGGGCCCTCCGTCTTCGAGACGCCGCTCCTGGCCGAACTCGTCCTGCTCGCCTGCGGCGTGGCGGGGATCGTGCTGGGCGAGTGGCTGCGGCTGCCGGCGAAGTTCCTGCTCGGGCCGATGATCGTCAGCGCGATCGTCCATGTCTCGGGCCTGAGCGACTCGGTGCCGCCCTTCGAGATCGTCAACGCCGCCCAGCTCATCCTCGGCATCACCATCGGCTGCCGCTTCGTCGGCACGCCGCCACGCACCATCCTGCGCGTGCTCGCCCTGTCCGCCGGGTCGACCGTGATCCTGCTGTCTCTGACGCTCACCTTCGCCTGGCTTGTGGCGAAGGTCTCGGTGCATGGCCACGTGCCGCTGATCCTGGCCTATTCGCCCGGTGGGCTGGCCGAAATGAGCCTGATCGCGCTGGCCCTGCACACGGAGGTGGCCTTCGTGGCGGCTCACCACATCATCCGCGTGTTCCTGGTGATGATCACGGCCGGCCCGCTCTTCGGGCGGACGGTCGGGCGCGGCACCAAGGACGCCCGGAAGGCCGGCGAGACGCAGCCATAGGCGAAGTCCCGGACGCCGGTCCTCCGCGTCACGCCTCGTTGACGACGAAGCCGCGCAGCTTCTGCGCCTGGTCGCCGAGGGCTGCGGTCGCGGTCGCGAGATCGCTCTGGCCGACGGCGCCCTCGCGCAGGACCAGGACGATGTCGTCGGCGACTTCGGCGAAGCGCTGGGCGAGACCATCCGTGCCGACCGCGCCGCCGTCGATGACGATCGGCCCGAAGCGACGTGCCCGGTCGAGGAAGCCGCTCTCGATCTGCTGCGCGGGGACCTGATCGGCCCGGCCGACGCGCGGCAGGAAGAACAGGTCTGTGCCCTCGTCCTGAAGCGCCGCGCGAACCAATCCGACCCGGCCGGTGACGATGTCGTGCAGGCCCGCCGCCGCTTCCGGCGCGAAGACGCGCGTCAGGCTGTCGTCGCCCGCGCCGGCATCGACCAGCATGGCGGGCAGGCCGGCCAGGGCGGCATCGAGGGCGAGATTGAGCGCCAGCGTCGAGGCGCCAGCGTCCGGTCGCAGGCCGAGGATCAGGATCCGGCGCCGGTCGGGCTCGGGGCCCCCTCCGGCGAGCGCCGTCCGCACCGCCCGGACCGCCTTGGCGAAGCCGCCATTGGGCTTGTCGAGCACGTCGACGAGATGGGTCTTGGCCTGGAACACGGAGCGGACTTCACCATCGTCGCGCCGCCAGCGGCGGTGGCGAACGGCCGGCAGGTTTGCCAGCAGCGGCGCAGCGGCCGTGCGCAGCAGGTCGGGGACGCGCTCGGTCTGGCCACCCTGGATCGAGACGAAGCGCCGCCAGCCCGCCTTCGGCGCGGCGGCCGGCGGCACGGGAGAGGCGGCCGGCGGCACGGCCATCAACGACCCGGTCGACGGCTTCGCCTCGGGCGCGGGCGTGGGGCGCCGGTCGCGACGGCCGGCTCCGCGGGCTCGGGGCCCGGCGCGGCGCGGGGCGCGGCAGCGTGCCGAAGAGGGCGAGCCCGAGCGCCAGCGCGACGCCGATCCCACCGCCGGCGACACCGCCGAGCACCGCGAGCGTGCGCCGGCTGATGCCGCTCTTCTCCAGCGGCGGCATCGCCGCGCTGATGACGCGGGCATTGGTCGTGTCGATGCCGGCGAGCTCGCCGGTTTCGCGCGCACGGCGCAGGAAGGCGTCGTAGACGACGCGCGAGGATTCGACCTCGCGCTCCAGTTCGCGCAGCTCGACGGAGGCGCGGCCGGCCGCGTATTGCGTGGCGGTCAGCCGCTCGACGCGCAGCGAGAGCTGGCGCTCGGCCTCGATCGCCCGGTCGAGCTCGACCTTGGCCGAACGCGAGATACGCGACAATTCGTCGGCGATCTGCCGGCGGGCGTCGCGGGTCTGGGCCTGCACGGCGGCGAGCGCCGGGTGGCGGGCGCCGAGCGAGGCCAGAAGATCGGCCTCGCGGGCCAGGGTGGCGCCGAGCTGGGCGCGTAGGGCCGTCATGGTCTGGGAGGCGACGGCCTCGGGAATCGCGCCGGCCTCGATGCCGGCCGGTCGGGCGGCGCTGATCTGGTCGTATTTGGCGCGCGCCTCCGTCAGCCGCGTGCGGGCCGCGACGAGCTGGGCGTTGTTGAGGGTGAGCTGCTCATCGGTCATCGAGCGGCCGGCGCCGACACCGACGATGTTGTTGGCCTCCTTGTAGCGCTCGGTCTTGTCCTCGGCGGTGCGCAGGCGGTTGCGCAATTCCTCGAGACGCGCGGTCAGGGCGTTGGTCGCGCGCTGGGCTGCGTCGGCGCGCACCGTCGCCTGGTTCTCCAGATAGGTCTCGGCGAGCGCATTGGCGATGCGGGCCGCCTTGTCGGCCTCGCGGGCGGTCACCGAAATGTCGATGACGAAGGTCCGCTCGCCACGCCGGACGCTGACATTCTTGTCGAGGACCGCCAGCGCATAGACGAGCCCGTCCCGGGAGGGGGCACCGCGCCCGGGCAGCCACCCCCAGAGCAGCTGCGACAGGCCCGAGCGCGGTGCCTCGCCGCCGAATTCCGGGTCCTTGTCCAGGCCGAGGCTCTGCACGACCGGGGTCTTGATGCTGTCGGAGGCGATGATGCGGGCCTGGCTCTCGAGATAGCTGGTGATCGAGGTCGGGTCGCCGCCGGTGACGTTGGGCGAGACTTCGTTCTGCAGCACGCGCAGGTCGCGCGGGTCGATGAAGAGCTGCGCCGTCGAGACGTATCTCGGCGGAACCATGAGGCTGGCCAGCGCCGCCAGCACGGCGCCGACGACCGCGGCCAGCACGATCAGCCCCTTGCGCGCCCAGAGCGTGCGGGCGAGCCAGACGGGATCCGTCAGACGGGAGACGATCTCGGGGGCGGCGGCGCGCACGACGCGGCGGCGCTCGCGCGGCTGCTGCCCCGGCTCCGGCTCGCTGACGACGGTCTCGGTGGTGAACATGACGCTACGCTTCACTCTTCAGGTCCTCGCCCGCCGATCGCGGGGCCCGAGGCGTCGCCCAAGTCGATGGGTCGCGAGCGACCTCGCGCTGCATCGGTCCGGCGCTGTGTCGGTCCGGTTCAAGCTGTCGCATGGGCCAGGACGGTTCCGTTTCGTTTAGGGTCGCTCAACGCCTCTCGGCTAGGACATCGTGGACGGGCGGTCGCAGGCAGGCACAGGCCGGGCCAGACGACCTCAGAAAGACGCCTGCGTCGCGAAACGGACCCCATGCTGCCAGACCGCGCCGCCATCCTCGCCTACCTCACCATCCTGAGCGGCTCCGCCGGCAGGCTCGTCATCTCCCTTGTCTACTTCCTCATCGTTGCGAATACGTTGACCCTCGGCGATTTTGGGCTGTTCGCGACAGCCTCCGCGACGGGGCTGATCCTGTCGCGGCTGCTGGCCTTCGGATTCGTCTCGCCGGTCTACCGGATCGCCACCGTCAAGCCGCGGCTTCTCGGGGCCTATCTCGCCGGTTTCGCCGGCTTGTCCCTCGCCTCGCTGCCGCTGATCCTGCTCGCCGCGGCGCTGGTCTATGGGCTGCTGTTCGCCGGAAGGCTGGCGATCCTGCCCTTTGCGCTGGTCCTGCTGGCCGAAATCCTGTGCTGGCGGCTGCTCGAGGTCGTCGCCATCGTCAACAACGGGCTGCGGCGCTTCCGTCAGGCGGCGCTGCTCGTCATCATCGGCTCGGCGCTGCGCACGCTGGCGGCCCTGCTGTTCGTCGGCTTCGGGCACCGCAGCCTGGAGATCTGGGCCTTTGCCTATCTGGCGGCGACGATGACGGCGATGGTCGTGGCGCTCGTCTTCTTCCTGCCGCGGGTGCGCCTGCGCTTCGTGCGGCGGCTCTATCCCCGCCGGATGGCCGATGCGGTCTATGCCAGCGCGGCGGAGATCGTGTTCTACGCCCAGGCCGAACTCGACAAGCTCCTGGTGCTGGCGCTCGCCGGCGAGCGCTCGGCCGGGCTCTATGTGATCGCGATGCGGGTGATCGACCTCACCGCCATGCCGATACGCAGCTTCAACCAGATGCTGGTGCAGAAGATCATGACCGAGCGCGGCCTGGCGGGCGGGCCGGGCCGGTTCGCGCTGATCGAATTCGGCATCGCGGCGATCTCGATCGGCGGCCTGGCGGCGGTGATCCTGGCGCTGAAGCCCTTTCCGGGGCTGCTCGGCCGCAATGTTTCGGAGGCCGCCTATCTGTTCCTGCCGATGCTGCTGGTGCCGGCCTTCCGCAACCTCGTCGAATATCACGCCGAGCTGCTCTATGCGCGCGAGCGCACCGGATCGCGCATCGCCCTTTTGTGCGCGATCACCGCGCTGAAGGCGGCGCTGCTGTCCTGGGTCCTGCTGCGGTTTGCCGGCGATGACGGCTGGGCGCCCTGGCTCAACCTGGTGTTCGGGCTGGTCTACGCCCTGTCGGCCGCCGTGACCTACCGGCTGATGGCGCAGGGGCAAGCTGTGCCAGCGGCAGGTCTCAAAAAGCCCTGAGAAGTAGCCCGACGACTCGCCGGCCCGGTCCCGGCGGGATGCGGGAGCCCCATTCCGATCGAATTAGCGGTTCCCACCCTTTCACCTCCTGCTTTAGGGTGCGCCTCCAACGAGTCAGGGGCCGACAATGAACCAGATCGATCTGCAGGGAAGAACCGCCATCGTCACCGGGGGCGCACAGGGCATCGGACGCGCCGTCGCCCAGCGATTCGCCGCCAGCGGCGCCCATGTCGCGATCTGGGATCTCGACGGCGAGCTCGCCGCCAAGACGGCGGCCGAGATCGGCGGGACGGCGACCGGGCTCGGCATCGACGTCACGGATGCGCAGGCCGTGAAGGCCGCGGCCGATGCGCTGGAGGCCAGGCAGGGCAGCGTCGATATCCTCGTCACCAGCGCCGGCATCGCCGGGGCCAATCTCAAGACCTGGGAATATCCGCTCGACGAGTGGGCGCGGGTGATGAAGCTCAATGTCGACGGCACGCTGCATTGCTGCCAGGCGGTGATCCCCGGCATGATCAAGCGCAATTACGGGCGTCTCGTGCTGGTCGCCTCGATCGCCGGCAAGGAGGGCAACCCCAACGCCTCGGCCTATTCGGCCTCGAAGGCGGCCGTGATCGCGCTGACCAAGTCGCTCGGCAAGGAACTCGCGACGCAGGACATCGCGGTCAACTGCATCACGCCCGCCGCCGCCCGCACCCGCATCTTCGACCAGATGACCGAGGAGCATATCGGCTACATGCTCGCCAAGATCCCGCGCGGGCGCTTCCTGCTGCCCGAGGAGGTTGCCTCGATGGTGGCCTTCCTGGCCTCGGCCGAGAACAGCTTCACCACCGGCGGCGTCTTCGACCTGTCGGGCGGCCGGGCGACCTACTAGGACCGATCGATGGCCGCCTCGCTTCCCTCCGCCGCCGTGCTCGGCGCGCGCGCCTTCGCCGCGCTCGAAGGCCTCAACCGCTTCTCCGACGAACCCGGCAAGCTGACGCGGCTCTATCTCTCCCCCGCCCATCGGCAGGCCGCGGAGTGGACGAAGGGCGCGATGGAGGTCGCGGGTCTGACCGCCTTCATCGACGCGGCCGGCTCGGTTCAGGGCCGGCGCGAGGGGCCGGTTCCCGGCGGTCCTTCCGTCATGATCGGCTCCCATATCGACACGGTGAAGGATGGCGGGCGCTTCGACGGCAATCTCGGCGTCGTCGCCGGCATCCTGGTGGCGCAGGCCCTGCGCGACGCCGGCATCGTCCTGCCCTTCGCGCTCGAGGTCGTGGCCTTCGGCGACGAGGAGAATGTCCGCTTCCCGACGCATCTGTCGACCTCCGGGGCGCTGGCGGGCGACTACGATCTGGCCTGGCTGGAGGCGCGCGACGCCGAGGGTGTGCGGCTGTCCGATGCGCTGCTGGCCTTCGGCGGCGATCCCTCCGGCATCGCCGCGCTGGCACGCAGGCGCGGCTCGGTGACCGCCTATCTCGAGCTGCACATCGAGCAGGGCCCTGTGCTCGAGGTCGAGAACGAGCCCGTCGGCATCGTCACCGCGATCAACGCCCAGCGAAAGGCCCGAATCTATGTGGCGGGGGAGGCCGGCCATGCCGGCACCGTGCCGATGGCGCTGCGCAAGGATGCGCTGACGGCGAGCGCCGAAATGGCGCTGGCCGTCGAGGCGATCGCCAGCGCCTATGAGCAGGCCGTCGGCACAGTCGGCGTCTTCCAGGTCGATCCCGGAGCAACCAATGTCGTGCCGGGCAGCGTCGCGTTCACGATCGACATCCGCTGTCCTCGCAACGAGCCGCTGGCGGCGATGGCCGCCGCCATCGAGGCGCGCTTCGGGGAAATCGCGCAGCGGCGCGGCGTCGGGCTGACCATCACGCCCTATGCCAGGGCGGACGCCGTCCCGATGGACCCGGCCTTGCAGGACGCGCTCAGCCTCGGCATCGCCCGCACGGGGGTCAATCCCGCGCCGCGGCGGCTGCCATCGGGCGCTGGGCATGACGCGATGGCGATGGCGGCGCTCTGTCCCTCCGCCATGCTGTTCGTGCGCAACGAGAAGGGCATCAGCCATTCCCCGCTGGAGGCCATGACGGAGGCCGATGCCGGCATCGCGATCCGGGCGCTGCTCGAAACCGTGCTCGAACTGGCGCGGCGCGAAGGCTGATCCTGATCAAGGCCGGGCGCGACACCGCGTGCCATTTCCCCTGTCCGGCCTTAAGCTTAGAAAGCGCGCGCCGCAGGAGGCTGGCGATGGACTACGAGACATTCTTCCGCAAGGAACTGGACGGCCTGCGCCAGGAAGGCCGCTACCGCGTCTTCGCCGATCTCGAGCGCAAGGCGGGCCAGTTCCCGCGCGCGACCTATCATGGCGAGGGTGGCCCGCGGGAGATCACCGTCTGGTGCTCCAACGACTATCTCGGCATGGGCCAGCATCCCGACGTGCTCGCGGCAATGCATGAGGCGCTGGATTCCTGCGGCGCGGGGGCCGGCGGCACGCGCAACATCGGCGGCACGAACCATTACCATGTGCTGCTAGAGCAGGAGCTCGCCGATCTGCACGGCAAGGAAGCCGCGCTCCTGTTCAACTCCGGCTACATGTCGAACTGGGCCTCGCTCGGCACGCTGGCCTCGCGCCTGCCGGGCTGCGTCGTGCTGACGGATGCGCTCAACCACGCCTCGATGATCGAGGGGATCCGCCATTCGCGGGCGGAACGGCACATCTTCGCCCATAACGACCCCGACGATCTCAGACGCAAGCTCGCCGCGCTCGACCCCGCCCGGCCCAAGCTGATCGCCTTCGAGTCGGTCTATTCGATGGATGGCGACATCGCCCCCATCGCGGACTTCTGCGACATCGCCGAGGAATTCGGCGCGATGACCTATATCGACGAGGTCCATGCGGTCGGCCTCTACGGCCCGCGCGGCGGCGGCGTCAGCGAGCGCGATGGCCTCAGCCACCGGCTCGACGTGATCGAGGGCACGCTCGCCAAGGCCTTCGGCGTGATGGGCGGCTACATCGCCGGCTCGGCGGCGCTGTGCGACTATGTCCGCAGCTTCGCCTCGGGCTTCATCTTCTCCAGCTCGCTGCCGCCGCCGGTCGCGGCCGGCGCGCTCGCCGCGATCCGCCATCTCAAGGCCAGCACCACCGAGCGCGAGCGCCATCAGGACCGCGTCGCGACGCTGCGCCAGCGCCTTGACGCCGCCGGGCTGCCGCATCTCGCCAACCCCAGCCATATCGTGCCGGTGATGGTCGGCGACCCCGTGCTGTGCAAGGCGGTCAGCGACGAGCTGCTCGAGCGCTTCGACATCTATGTCCAGCCGATCAACTACCCCACCGTGCCGCGCGGCACCGAGCGGCTGCGGATCACCCCCTCGCCCCTGCATTCCGACGCCGATATTGACCATCTGGTGGCAGGGCTGAGCGCGATCTGGGGACGGGTGGGGCTCAAGCGGGCGGCGTGAATTCCTGCAGCGACGGCAGACCTCCAGCTCAGCCCTCATCCTGAGGAGCGCTCGGTACGAGCGCGTCTCGAAGGATGCTCCAGATGGTGACGGAGCCTCCTGGATCATCCTTCGAGACGCCACTTCGCGGCTCCTCAGGATGAGGGCTGAGGGAATGGCGAGTTGGCCCTTATCGCCCCATGCACTTGATACCGGGCTTCAGCCTGAACATGTTGGCGGCTCCTGTTCACCCGAGGCCGGGCCCGAATCGCAATGCCAGAGACCAGCAACGCCCCCCTGATGCACGCGACCACCATCCTGATGGTGCGCAAGAGCGGGCGGGTCGTCATCGGCGGCGACGGGCAGGTCTCGCTCGGCCAAACCATCATGAAGGGCAATGCCCGCAAGGTGCGCCGCCTCGCCAAGGGCGCGGTGATCGCGGGCTTCGCCGGCGCCACCGCCGACGCCTTCACGCTGTTCGAGCGGCTGGAAACCAAGCTCGAGCAGTACCCCACCCAATTGCTGAGGGCCTGCGTCGAGCTCGCCAAGGACTGGCGCACCGACCGCTATCTGCGCCGGCTGGAGGCGATGCTGCTCGTCGCCGACAAGGAGGTTTCGCTGCTGATCTCGGGCACCGGCGACGTTCTGGAGCCGGAGGCCAGCGAGCATGGTTCGGTGATGGCGATCGGCTCGGGCGGCAACTACGCGCTCTCGGCGGCGCGCGCGCTCATCGATATCGAGGCGGATGCCGAGGCGATCGTGCGCAAGGCGATGAAGATCGCCGGCGACATCTGCGTCTACACGAACCACTCGCTCGTCATCGAGACATTGGACACGCCATGATCGCCGAGCAGGATCTGCAGCAGGCGGTCGCGGACGGCATCATCGACCAGGCTCAGGCCGTGCGGATCGCGCATCTGGCGCGGATGCGGCTGGCCGCGCAGAGTTCGGCCCCGCCGCAGCTGGGCGACAGCGTCAGCGCCGAGGCCGGCCGTGCCATCGATGCCGATGACGAGCGCTTCCGGCTGATCGGCGGCTTCAACGACGTCTTCGTGGCGATCGGCGTCGGCCTGCTGGCCGGCGCGCTGCTCGGATTGTCACGCGTCGTCGGCTTTGGCGATGCCTTTGCGGCGGTGGCGCTCGTCGCGGCCTGGGGGCTGAGCGAAGTCTTCGCCCGGCGGATGCGGCTCGCCCTGCCCTCGATCCTGCTGGCCGTGATGTTCAGTGCGTCGGCGGCCCTGTTGGTAGCCCAGCTCACGGCCGGCCTCAGCCTGCCCTCCCTGCTCTATGGCGGCTGGGTGTTCGCAGCGGCAGCCTTTTCGGGCGCCGCGCTGCTGCACCACTGGCGTTTTCGCGTGCCGGTGGATCTGGCGCTGGTGGCCGGAGGCGGCATCGGCGTGCTGCTCGCCCTGATCTCGGCCATCGCCCCGGCCCAGTCGCAGGCTTACATCAACCCGATCCTTGCGGTTTGCGGCCTGTCGGTCTTCGCGCTCGCGCTGCGGCTCGACATGCGCGACCCGCGCCGCCTGACGCGTCGTTCCGATGCCGCGTTCTGGCTGCATCTGCTCGCGGCCGGGCTGATCGTGCATCCGGTATTCCGGGGCCTGGTCGGCACGGCGGGCGGCTTCGGCACCGCGCAATCCCTGATCATTCTTGGCCTGTTCGCGGCGCTCGGCATCGTCGCGCTCGTCATCGACCGGCGCGCGCTCTTGGTCTCGGCCCTCAGCTATGCTGGCATCGCGGTGGCCTATCTGATCTCCCAGAGCGTCTCTGGCGATCTCAGCCTCCCGCTGGCCCTGCTGGGCCTCGCCATTCTGGTGCTCGCACTCTCCGCCGGCTGGCGGGCCTTGCGCCGGGCCCTGCTGCCGGCCCTGCCGCTGGGCCGCTGGCGCGACCGCTTGCCTCCGGTAGAGCCCGCGTGAGTGCGAAAACCCCCGACGATATCGCCTTCCGCCCGGTCGAGCCCGGCGATCTGCCGATGCTCGCGCGCTGGGTCGCGCAGCCGCACTGGCAGGAATGGTGGGGCGATCCGGAGACCGAAGTTGGCTACATCCGCGACATGATCGAGGGTCGTGACCATACCTGCTCGCCCTTCCTCATCACGCTCGACGGCGAGCCGGCCGGCTACATCCAGGCCTGGCGCGTCGGCCCGCACCAGATCCCCGAATGGACCGCGGAAAGCCCCTGGCTGCTCGAGGTCCCGGCCGAGGCCGTCGGCGTCGATCTCTCGCTGGCCGATGCGCAGCAGCTGTCGCAGGGGATCGGCTCCGCCGCTTTGCGCCGCTTCGCTAACAGCCTCGTCGCGCAGGGCCACGAGACGATCGTGATCGACCCCGACCCCGCCAATGCGCGCGCCGTCGCAGCCTATCGCAAGGCCGGCTTCCGGCCCGTTCGCCATCTCGAAGGGCGCACGCCCGGCGTCCTCATCATGCAGTTCCAGCAGGATTCAGACCTGACATGACCTCTTTCTCCCCCCGCGAGATCGTTTCCGAGCTCGACCGCTTCATCGTCGGCCAGAACGACGCCAAGCGCGCGGTCGCCATCGCTTTGCGCAACCGCTGGCGGCGCCAGCAGCTCGAAGGGCCTCTGCGCGAGGAGGTCTCGCCGAAGAACATCCTGATGATCGGGCCGACCGGCTGCGGCAAGACCGAGATCGCGCGCCGCCTCGCCAAGCTGGCGAATGCGCCTTTCCTCAAGGTCGAGGCGACGAAGTTCACCGAGGTCGGCTATGTCGGCCGCGACGTCGAGTCGATCGTGCGCGACCTCGTCGAGATCGCGATTGCGCTGGTGCGCGAGAACCGGCGCAAGGATGTGCAGGCCAAGGCGCATGTCGCGGCGGAAGAGCGCGTGCTCGATGCGCTGGTCGGCGTCAACGCCAGCCCCGCCACCCGCGACTCCTTCCGCCGGAAACTGCGCGCCAACGAACTCGACGACAAGGAGATCGAGGTCGAGATCGCGGCGGGCTCCGGCTCGTCTGCGCCGATGTTCGAGGTTCCCGGCATGCCCGGCGCCTCGATCGGCGCGATCAACCTCTCCGACATGTTCGGGAAAGCCTTCGGCCAGAAGGGCAAGCCGCGGCGCATCCTGGTGAAGGACGCCTATGGGCCGCTGCTGACGGAAGAGAGCGACAAGCTGATCGACCAGGAAGCGATCGTGCAGGCGGCGATCCGCGAGGTCGAGAACAACGGCATCGTCTTCCTCGACGAGATCGACAAGATCTGCGCCCGCGAGGGCAAGGGCGGCGCCGACGTTTCGCGCGAGGGCGTGCAGCGCGACCTGCTGCCGCTGATCGAGGGCACGACGGTGGCGACCAAGCATGGCGCGGTGAAGAGCGACCATATCCTGTTCATCGCGTCGGGCGCCTTCCACGTCTCGCGCCCATCCGACCTGCTGCCCGAGCTGCAGGGCCGCCTGCCGATCCGCGTCGAACTCTCGCCGCTGGACGTCGACGATTTCCGGCGCATCCTCACGGAAACCGAGGCCAGCCTGATCAAGCAGACGGTGGCGCTGATGGCCACCGAAGAGGTCACGGTCGATTTCACGCCCGACGCCATCGACGCGATCGCGCGCATCGCGGTGGATGTGAATTCGACCGTCGAGAACATCGGCGCGCGCCGGCTGCAGACGGTGATCGAGCGCATTCTCGACGATATTTCCTTCACCGCGCCCGACCGCTCGGGCGAAACGGTGACGATCGATGGTCCTTATGTGCAGTCGCGCATCGGCGATCTCGCCAAGAACGCCGATCTGAGCCGGTTCATCCTGTAACCGGCCGTTGAAGGGAAGGGCGGCGATGCCGGCGGAACCCGCGAAGCTCGCCCGCAACTCGCTCATCGTCGGGCTGGCGACGGTCTTGTCGCGCCTGCTCGGCTTCGCGCGCGACATGCTGATCGCGCGGATGCTGGGCGCCGGGCCGGTGGCGGATGCCTTTCTCGTCGCCTTCCGACTGCCCAACCTGATGCGCCGCGTGCTGGGCGAGGGTGGGCTGAACGCGCCCTTCGTGCCGGTTTATCTCGACCTGCGATCCACGGAGGGCGCGCAAGCCGCACGGCGCTTCGTCGGCGAGGCCTTCGCCTGGCTGGCGCTCGGCGTCGGTGCCGCCACGGGGCTCGGCCTGCTGCTCGCGCCCTGGCTCGTGCTCGCCATCGCGGGCGGCTTCCACGACGCGCCCCAGACGCTGGCGATGGCGACGGCCTATACGCGGATCGCGCTGCCCTTCCTCGCCTTCACGACGCTCGCCTCCCTGCTCGCCGCGGTGCTGAACTCGGAGGGGCGCTTCCTCGTCGCCGCGCTGGCGCCGTCCCTGCTCAACCTCGTGCTGATCGCCGCCCTGATCGTCGCGCTGACGACCGGCATGCCCTCGGCGCAGGGGGCCGCCCTGATCGCGGCTGCGGTCAGCGTCGGCGGTGCGCTGCACCTGCTGATGGTCGCCGTCGCCCTGTGGTATGGCGCCATGCCGCTTGTCCGGCCCCGCCTGCGCTGGTCGCCGGCGATGACGCGGCTGCTGCGCCTCGGCGGCCCCGCCCTGCTGGCGGCCTCGACGTCGCAGCTCGTGCTGCTGGTCTCGACGCAGATCGCGTCCGTGCAGCCCGGTGCCGTCTCCTGGCTCTACTATGCCGACCGCGTCTTCCAGCTGCCGCTCGGCTTCGTCGCGGTGGCGATGGGCGTGGTGCTGCTGCCCGCCATCGCGGTCCGCGAGACCAGCGGCGACGATGCCGGGCGCCGCGAGATGATCGACCGGGCGCTGGTGCTGGGGCTGGCCCTGGCGATTCCGGCCGCGATCGCGCTCGCCTGGCTCGCCGACCCGATCATTTCCGTGCTGTTCGAGCGTGGTCGCTTCACCGAGATCGACCGCATCCGGACGGCCGATGCGATGCAGGCCTTCGCCGCCGGCCTGCCCTTCGCCGTCATTGCCAAGGTCTTCGCCCAGGTCTATTTCGCCCGCCAGACGCCGCGGCTGCCGCTCTATGCCGGGCTGGCGGCGCTCGGCGTCGCGATCCTGGCCGGGCAGGTCGGCGCCCTGCCCATGCCCGCGACCAATGCCGCGGCGGCGGCGAGCCTCGCCTTCGTCACGCAGGCCTGCGTGCTCGGGGGCTTTCTCGTGAGAGACGGGCTGTGGCGGCCGCGCCTGCCCCTGCTCTGGCCGATCCTGGCCGTGATCGCGGCGAGCCTCCTCATGGTGATGGCGCTCATGGCGCTGACGCCCTGGCTCACCGAGAGCCTGTCGACCCAGTCGGCGCTGCTGCGGCGCACCGCCGCGCTGGGCGCCCTGTGCTGCGGCGGCGGCCTCGTCTATGCCGCGGCGGGACGGGCTCTGGGCGCCTTCCGCCTGCGCGAGCTCGGCCGCCTCGGCAAGCCGCTCTGACGGCCTCGGCCAGGCTTGCCCTTGCGCCCCGGGCGGGCTTCGGCCAGAACGCGGCACTCCAGACGACCCCATTCTTGCGGGAGCGCCCCGATGGCGACCTTTCACCAGCGCGTCTTCTCCGGCATGCAGCCGACCGCGACGCTGCATCTCGGCAATTATCTGGGCGCGCTGACCAACTGGGTCGCGATGCAGGAGACGCACGAGTGCATCTACTGCGTCGTCGACATGCACGCGATCACACAAAGCCTCGATGTCTGGGGTGGCCCCGCCGAGTTGACCCGCGCCACGCGCGAAGTCACGGCGGCCTATGTCGCGGCCGGCGTCGATCCCAAGCGCAGCATCATCTTCAACCAGAGCCAGGTGCCACAACACGCGGAACTGGCCTGGATCTTCAACACGGTCGCGCGGCTGGGCTGGCTGAACCGGATGACGCAGTTCAAGGAGAAGGCCGGCAAGGACCGTGAAAACGCCTCTGTTGGCCTCTACGATTACCCTGTCCTGATGGCGGCCGACATCCTGCTCTACAAGGCGACGCATGTGCCCGTCGGAGAGGACCAGAAGCAGCATCTCGAGCTCGCCCGCGACATTGCGCAGAAGTTCAACAACGACTTCGGCGCGCAGATCGCGGAGCGCGGGCTCGGCACGGGCGAGCTCGGCTTCTTCCCGCAGCCCGAGCCGATGATCCAGGGGCCGGCGCCGCGCGTGATGAGCCTGCGCGACGGCACCAAGAAGATGTCGAAGTCCGACGCCTCGGACAATTCGCGCATCAACCTGACCGACGATGCCGAGACCATCGCCCAGAAGATCCGCAAGGCGAAGACCGACCCCGACGCGCTGCCGTCGGAAGAAAAGGGGCTCGAGGGCCGGCCCGAGGCCGAGAACCTCGTCGGCATTTATGCCGGGCTGAACGGCGAGACCAAGGCGCAGGTCCTCGCCCAGTTCGGCGGCGGGCAGTTTTCCGGCTTCAAGGCGGCGCTGGTCGATCTCGCCGTGACCAAGCTCTCGCCGATCGCCGGGGAGATGCGTCGCCTGCTCGCCGATGTCAGGCATATCGACGGCATCCTCGGCGAGGGCGCGCAGCGGGCCGAGGCGATCGCCGCGCCGATCATGCGCGACGTCAAGGACATCGTCGGCTTCGTGCGGCGCGGCTGAGCCTAGCGGCGGGGATCGCGAGCGCGGGCTTGCGCTGACGTTGCGGCGCAGGCCACCATGACCGCTCCCGGAGCGGCGGCAGGGCAGGTTCGATGGTGAAGCGACGGCGGTCCTACGAGACGGGCCATCGGCCGAAATTCCTCGCGGTGGTCGACGATAGCGCCGAATGCGCCAAGGCGATCCGCTTCGCGGCGCGGCGTTGCGCCCGAATCGGCGCCGCCATGGTGCTTCTGGGCGTGGTGAAACCGCCCGAACACGAAACCTGGCTCGGCGTCGGGGCCGTGATGCAGGCGGAGGCCGAGGCCGAAGCGGAAAAGCTGATCGACGTCGCGGTCGAGGCGGTGCGCACCTTCGCCGGGCTCGAGCCCGAGCGCGTCGTGCGCACCGGCGACAAGGCGGACGAGGTCGTCAAGCTGATCGAGGCGGACGAGGACATCTCGCTGCTCGTACTGGCCGCAGGCGCGGGGCGCGACGGGCCGGGGCCACTGGTCAGCGCGCTGGCGGGCAAGTCGGCCGCGAGCTTCCCGATCCCCGTCGCGATCGTGCCCGGCCATCTCGAGGACGAGGAGATCGACGCCCTGGCGTGACGGCCTCCGGCGCGGCCGCCCGGATCACGCTGGAATGATTCGCGGCAGGCGCCTATATCTGCCCCATGGAACGGCGGCCTTGACCCGTCCGGGACCGGAGACTCCAGCATGTTCATCCAGACAGAAGCCACGCCGAACCCCGCCACCCTGAAATTCCTGCCCGGCCGCACCGTCATGCAGGACGGCACGCTGGAGCTGCGCGACTCGGAACAGGCCGAGCGCTCGCCCCTGGCGCAGCGCCTCTTCGGCGTATCCGGCGTGTCCGGGGTCTTCCTCGGTGCCGATTTCATCACCGTGACCAAGGCCGGCGGCGAGTGGCCGCATCTGAAGCCGGCGATCCTCGGCGCGATCATGGAGCATTTCATGTCCGGCGCCCCGGTGCTGGCGAGCGGCTCCCAGGCGGACGTGATCGAGGAGGGCGAGTTCTTCGCACCCGAGGACGCCCAGACCGTCGAGACGATCAAGGATCTGCTGGAGACGCGCATCCGGCCGGCGGTCGCCGGCGACGGCGGCGACATCACCTTCCGCGGCTTCAAGGACGGCACGGTCTATCTCGCGATGAAGGGCTCCTGCTCGGGCTGCCCCTCGTCGACCGCGACGCTGAAGCACGGCATCCAGAACCTGCTGCGCCACTTCCTGCCGGATGTGCGCGAGGTCGAGGCGATTTGATCCGCGTTCCGGCAGCGAGGCCATCAACCCGGAGCGGCGCCGCGGCGCCGCGTCTGCGGGATGATCCGCCTCTTCACTCGCACACTGGGCTCTGATGCGCATTCTCGCGATCGACACCGCGCTCGGCGCCTGCTCGGCCTGCGTTCTGGAGGCTGGCTCGGCCCAGCCGCTCGCGATCGAGCAGATCGCAATGGAGCGTGGCCATGCCGAGGCGCTGATGCCGCTGATCGAGCGCGTGATGAACGCGGTCGAGGGCGGGTTTTCCTCGCTCGACCGCGTCGCCGTGACGGTGGGGCCCGGCAGCTATACCGGCTTGCGGGTCGGCGTCAGCGCGGCGCGCGCCATCGCGCTGGCGGCGAAGATCCCGGCTGTCGGCGTCACCACGCTGGCTGCCTGCGCCGCGCCGCTGGTCGGCCGCGAGACGGGCCGCGTGATCGCCGCGGCGCTCGACGCCAAGCATGGGCAGGTCTGGTTCCAGGCGCTGAGCTCGGAGGGCCGGCCCATCGTCGCGCTGCGCCAGGTCAGCTATCGCGACGCCGCCCGCGCCATCGGGGCCGGGCCGGTCAGCCTCGTCGGCTCGGCCGCGCTCGCCGTCGCCAACGAGGCCTGGGCGATCGGGCTCGACGCGCTGGTGCTCGACGACGCCCGCGCCCCCGACGTCACCTGGGTCGCGCGGCTCGGGCTGATCGCCGACCCCGAGACGGCGCCGCCGCGGCCGCTCTATCTCAAGGCCCCCGAGACGACGCCGCAGGACCGCGCCCGGCTGCCGCGCCGGTAGCGGCACGGCTTCTGTGCAGCCGCAGGACAGCCCCGGCGGCGCCAATGACGCAACAGGACTTGCCAGACGGCCTGACTGTGCCATCAAGCGGCATGGACTGGCTTCGGCGACTTCTCCATCCTCAAGCATGCCCGGTGCGGACCGAGCGCCTCGATGCGCGCCATGCCCGGGACGTGGCCGCCCTGCACGGCGAGGGCGGCTTCGCGCGTGGCTGGGAGCCCGGGGAATGCGCGGCGATGTTGGCCGATGCGGCTGTGGTCACGGATGGCGTCTTCATGGGATCGGCGGCGCGACCGGCCGGTTTCGTGATGTCGCGCCAGGCCGCCGACGAAGCCGAGATTCTCTCGATCGTGGTGGCGCCGGCCCAGCGCGGCCACCGGCTCGGCGCCAGCCTCCTCAGTGCCCATCTGTCGCGCCTGGCGGGCCACGGCGTGACCCAGGTCTTCCTCGAGGTCGAGGACGGCAATGTCGCCGCCGAGCGGCTCTACCGCCATCTCGGTTTCCGCGAGGTCGGACGCCGCAAGGGCTACTATCCCAAATCCGACGGCAGCCGCGCGACCGCGGTCGCCATGCGGCTCGACCTGGCGTGAGCGGAACGGTCCTGGCATGAAGGGGCTCGCTCCCGGCGCGATCCTGCGTCTGACCGCCCTGGCCATGGGCATGGTCGCCCTGATGCCGGTGCAGATGCTGGTGATGCGCGTCGCCCCGTCGCGCGGGGCCGCGATCCCGCGGCTGTTCCACCGGCTGACCTGCCGCTGCCTCGGGGTGCGGCGGCATGTGCGGGGAACGCCTCCACCGGCCGGCAGCAGCGGGCTGATCGTCGCCAACCACGTCTCCTGGCTCGACATCGCCGTGCTCGGGGCCGAGCGCCCGGTCTGCTTCGTCGCCAAGAGCGAGGTCGCGGGCTGGCCGGTGATCGGCTTCCTGGCGAAGCTGCAGCGCACCGTCTTCATCGACCGCTCGCGACGGGCGGCCACGGCCGACGTCGCCGCGCAGATGGGCGAACGGCTCACGGCCGGGGAAG
The DNA here is from genome assembly GCF_001713455.1 of Bosea sp. RAC05. NCBI lineage: Bacteria > Pseudomonadati > Pseudomonadota > Alphaproteobacteria > Hyphomicrobiales > Alloboseaceae > Allobosea > Allobosea sp. RAC05. The sequence goes on along the minus strand of NZ_CP016464.1, from coordinate 361,446 downwards.
CCGTCGTGCTCTTCGCCGAAGGAACGACGGGCGACGGAACGCGCATCCTGCCGATGCGCTCCTCCCTGCTGGGGGCGGCGCATGAGGCGCTCGGCAAGGGCGACGCCGAATCCGTGGCGGACATCGCCGTCTACCCGCTGACGATCAGCTATACGGGCTTCCACGGCATGGCGGGCGGGCGGGTCGAGCGCGCGACGCTCGCCTGGTATGGCGACACCGAGCTCGCGCCGCATCTGAAGACGGTGCTGCGCGCCGGCGCAATCGATGTCGAGCTCGCCTGGGGCGAGCCGATCGCCATGGGCCGCGCGACCTCCCGCAAGGAGGCGACGCGGCGCGCGGAGGCTACGATCCGCAAGGCGCGGCAGGAGACCGTCAGCGGCCGGCCCGTGGCGTGAGCGGCCCCCTGCCGGGCCAGCGCCGCAACCGACGGCAAGGATCGGGCGGGAGGCCGTTTCCTCGCGGCCCGATCCGGAGTAAGGAAACGGTTTGGAGACCAGACCCGGCGCGATGAAGAAAGTCCACATCAAGTCCTTCGGCTGCCAGATGAACGTCTATGACGGCCAGCGCATGGCCGACATCCTGGGCGAACAGGGCTTCGAGGAAACGGCGACGCCGGAAGGCGCGGACCTGATCCTGCTGAACACCTGCCATATCCGCGACCGGGCGGTGCAGAAGGTCTATACCGAGCTCGGCAAGCTGCGCGATCTGAAGAATGCCCAGACCGCGGAGGGCCAGGAGACGCGCATCGTCGTGGCGGGCTGCGTCGCCCAGGCCGAGGGGGCCGAGATCCAGCGGCGCCAGCCCGCGGTGGATCTCGTCGTCGGCCCGCAGGCCTATCACCGCCTGCCCGAACTGCTCGAGCAGGCGCGCGCGAAGCGCGTCGTCGACACCGACCTGCCGATCGACGACAAGTTCGGCCATCTGCCGGCTCCGCGGCCCCAGGCGATCCGCCGGCGCGGCATCTCGGCCTTCGTCACGGTGCAGGAAGGCTGCGACAAGTTCTGCGCCTTCTGCGTCGTGCCCTATACCCGCGGCGCGGAATTCTCGCGGCCGGTCGCGCAGGTCATGGCCGAGATCGAGCGGCTGGCGGCCTCGGGCGTGCAGGACGTCACGCTGATCGGCCAGAACGTCAATGCCTATCACGGCGAGGGTTCCGACGGGCAGATCTGGGGACTGGCGCGACTGATGCATCGCGTCGCGGAGGTGCCGGGAATCGCCCGGATCCGCTACACGACGAGCCATCCCCGCGACATGGACGACGATCTCATCGCCGCGCACCGGGACCTGCCGCAGGTGATGCCGTTCCTGCATCTGCCGGTGCAGGCCGGCTCCGACCGCATCCTGGCGGCGATGAACCGCAAGCATACGGCCGACGACTACCGGCGGCTGGTCGCCCGGATCCGCGAGGCGCGGCCCGACATCGCCCTCTCCTCCGACTTCATCGTCGGCTTCCCGGGGGAAACGGACGCCGATTTCGAGGCGACGATCGCGCTGGTCGACGAGATCGGCTTCGCGTCGAGCTATTCCTTCAAATACTCGCCCCGCCCGGGCACGCCGGCCGCCGATCTCGGCGAGCAGGTACCAACCGCGCTGATGGACGAGCGGCTGTACCGGCTGCAGGCGCGGATCGAACATCACCGCCAGGCCTTCAACCACGCGATGGTGGGCCGCACGGTCGAAATCCTGCTGGAGCGGGCGGGACGTCACCCCGGCCAGCTTGCGGGAAAGTCGCCCTACCTTCAGGCTGTCCAGATCGAGACGGAGACGAATCAGATCGGCGACCGGGTGCAGGTGGTGATCGAGCGGGCGGGCTCCAACTCGCTCTTCGGCCGCAAGGCCGGGGAGCCGGCGTCGCCCGGGCTGCCGCGCCCGTCGAAGGACATGGCCGCGTGACGGCCCTTCCGCCCCCCTGTCCCGCATCGACGGCCGTCATGGCGATCCCCTGTCATCAGACTGCCAACGTCGCGTCGGCTGATAGGGGCGATTCATCTGCTCAACGACCCGGCCTCACGCTCCTGTCCGGCCGGAACAGGCGCCAGGGAGACGACGCTTTTGGCACAGGCTGACTCGACGAGACCGGAACGGGGCCCGCGGCGCGAGCTGGCGCCGACGCGCATGGACAGTCTGACGCGGGACGGTCTGCCGACGACCGAGGTGCTGCTGTCCTTCGACGACAACCGGCTGGCGAGCCTCGTGTTCGGACATTACGACCAGAACCTGGCGCATCTCGAGCGCCGTCTCGGCGTCGTCATCAGCCCCAATGGCAACCATGCGACGATCAAGGGTCCGCGCGAGACGGCCGAGCAGGCCGGGCGCGTGCTGAAGACACTCTATACGCGGGCGAAAGCAGGGGCTTCGGTGACGCTGGGCGAGGTCGACGGCGCCATCGAGGAGAGCAACGTCCAGCGCTCGCTGTTTCCGGCGGCCGACACCGGCAAGGCGTCCTTCGACGCCATCGTGACGCGCAAGCGCGGCCCCGTCCGGGCGCGCAACGCGGCGCAGGACGCCTATCTGCGCCAGCTCAAGCGCAACGAGCTCGTCCTCGCGGAAGGCCCGGCCGGCACCGGCAAGACCTGGCTCGCCGTCGGCCATGCGGTCTCGCTGATCGAGCAGGGCGTGGTCGAGCGGATGGTGCTGTCGCGGCCGGCGGTGGAGGCCGGCGAGCGGCTCGGCTTCCTGCCCGGCGACATGCGCGAGAAGGTCGACCCCTATCTGCGGCCGATCTACGACGCGCTGAACGACTTCATGGAGGCGCGCCATGTCGAGCGCGCCCTGCAGACCGGCATGATCGAGATCGCGCCGCTCGCCTTCATGCGTGGGCGGACGCTGACCAATGCGGTCGTGCTGCTCGACGAGGCGCAGAATGCGACCTCGGTACAGATGAAGATGTTCCTGACCCGTCTCGGCGAGGGCTCGCGGATGATCATCACCGGCGACCCGACGCAGATCGACCTGCCGCCGGGCCAGCGCTCCGGCCTGATCGAGGCGGTGAAGCTGCTCTCGGGCGTCGAGGGCGTCGGCTATGCGAAGTTCGAGGAGGGCGACGTCGTCCGCCACGACCTCGTGCGCCGCATCGTCATGGCCTATGAGAGCGCGGCCCGGCGCGAGCGCGAGGAACGCGAGGAACGGATGCGCGCGCCCCTGCCCGAGGCGCCGATCGAGAGCGATACCGAGGGCCTGAAGCGCACGCTCTCGCGGGAGCGCCCGCGATGAACGACCGACCTCGCGGGCGGCGTTCGGCGCCGCGACCCGCGACATCGCCCGCCAGCCCGGTGATCGCCCTGAGGGCACAATCGCGGCAATGGCGCGCGCTCGGAGACCTCGCCGCGCTGCGCGCGCGCGCGTCGCAGGCTATCGAGGCCGCGCTGGCGGTCGCGCCCGTCCAGCCTGCGGCGGGCGCCGAACTCAGCCTGCTGCTGACCGATGATCGCCGCATCCGCATCGTCAACCGGGACTGGCGCGGCTTCGACAAGGCGACCAACGTGCTCTCCTTTCCGGCCGCGCCGGCGGACAGGATCGCGGCCAGCCCCGTCCTGGGCGACATCGTCATCGCCTTCGAGACCGTCGCGTCCGAAGCCGAGGCCGAGGGCAAGGCCCTCGCCGACCATTTCAGCCATCTGGTGATCCACGGCCTGCTGCATCTGCTCGGCGAGGATCACGAGACCGACGCCGAGGCGCAGCGCATGGAGGCGCTCGAAGTGGCGGCCCTGGCCCGGCTCGGCATCGCAGACCCCTATGCCGACGGCGACCTCATCGGCGTCCCCGAGGCCGCAGCCTCGCCCGCGCCCGTTTCAACCCCGGACCGACCCCACCGATCATGAGCGACGACAGTCGACAGACCCAGCCCGAAGCCGCCGGACGCGGCCTCTCCCATTGGCTCAGCCATTTCCTTGACAGGCTCGGCCTGCGTGGCGGCGGGACGATCCGCGAGGAAATCACCGACGCCCTGGCCCAGGGCAGCGGCCAGCTCGCCGATCTCAGCGCGCAGGAGCGCGCCATGCTCTCGAACGTGCTGAGCCTGCGGGAGCGGCGCGTGGGCGACGTGATGATCCCCCGCGCCGACATCATCGCGGTGCCGGCGGACGCCACGCTGGACGAGGTGCTGGCCCGGTTTCGCACGGCGGGCCATTCCCGCCTGCCGGTCTTCGACGATTCCCTCGACGACCCCCGCGGCATGGTCCATATCCGCGACTTCCTCGAATTCATCGCCGGCCAGGCTAAGGCCGAGCCGACAGCGGGCCTGTCGGAGCCCGCCTTCCACGATCTCGCGGCGGTCGATCTGACGCGGACGCTGGCCGACACGAAGATCATGCGGCCCGTGCTCTACGTGCCGCCGTCCATGCCGGCGGTCGATCTCCTCGTCCGCATGCAGGCGACGCGGACGCATATCGCCCTGGTGATCGACGAATATGGCGGCACGGACGGGCTCGTCACCATCGAGGATCTGATCGAGATCGTCGTCGGCGACATCGAGGACGAGCATGATCTGGAGGAGGCGCCGACGATCGCGCCCGATGGCGAAGGCCGCTTCACCGCCGATGCCCGCGCGACCCTCGACGAGCTGAAACAGGCGACCGGGATCGATCTGTCGGATGACCCGGTGGCGGAAGACGTCGATACGCTGGGCGGGCTGATCGTCACGCTGGCCGGGCATGTTCCGGCCAAGGGCGAGATCGTCGCGGGTCCGGGCGGGCTCAGCTTCGAGATCCTCGAGGCCGATCAGCGCCGGGTCAAGCGGCTGAGCATCGTCCAGCGGAGCCCGGCCGACGAGGACGGCGACAGACCAGCGGAAACGGGCTGATGGGCTTTGCCAGCCTGGCCGATGGCGTCATTCTCGCCTGGGGATGGCGCCGGCGCGTGATCGCGCTCGCCGCCGGGGCGACCGGCGCGCTCGCGCTGCCTCCGCTCGACCTCTGGCCCCTGATCGTCGTGCCAATGACCGTCGCGGTCTGGCTGATCGACGGCGCCGTGGGCAAAAGCGCGGCCTCGCGGTTCCGCGCCGCGGCGGCGGCGGGGTGGTGGTGGGGCTTCGGCTTCTTCCTGGCCGGGCTGTGGTGGCTGGGCGCCGCCTTTCTCGTCGAAGCCGACAAGTTCGCCTGGGCGATGCCGCTCGGCGTGGTGGCGCTGCCGGCGCTGCTCGCCGTCTTCCCGGCGCTCGCCTTCGGCTGCGCGCGCCTGCTCTGGCCCAGCGGCACCGGCCGGATCCTGATGCTGGCCATCATGCTGTCGCTCAGCGAATGGCTGCGCGGGCATGTGCTGACCGGCTTTCCCTGGAACGTCTACGGCATGATGCTGGCCGGGCAGCCGCAGGTCGCCCAGATCGCCTCGGTGGTCGGCCTCTACGGGTTGACGCTTGTGTCCGTCGCGATCGGGGCCGCGCCTGCGACGCTGGGCACCGCCGAGCGTCCCTGGGCGCGGTGGCGGGCGCCCGTCATCGCGCTTCTCGTGGTAGCGGGGCTGGTCGGCTTCGGCCTGTGGCGCGTGCCGGCCGGGCCCGCACCGCTCGTCGCCGGCGTCAAGCTGCGCCTGATGCAGCCGAACCTGCCCCAGGACGCCAAGTTCAACGCCCGCAACGGCGAGGCGATCCTCAACCAGTATCTCGCGCTCAGTGACCGGGCGACCAGCCCCGCCACGCCGGGCGTCCAGGCGGTGACGCATCTGATCTGGCCGGAATCGGCCTTTCCCTTCCTGCTCGGGCGCACGCCGCAGGCGCTGTCGCGCATCGCGGCACTGCTGCCGCCGAACACGACGCTGATCACCGGGGCCGCCCGCGCCGGCGAACTGCTGCCCGGCGAGAGCCGCCCGCCGATCTTCAACGCGATCCAGGTCGTCGACGACGAGGGCGCGATCGTCTCGAGCTACGACAAGGTGCACCTCGTCCCCTTCGGCGAATATCTGCCGCCGGTGCTGGAACGGCTGATCCGAAGCGTCGGCCTGTCGGAATTCGTCTCGGTGCCCGGCGGCTTCGCGGCAGGCACGCGGCGGCTGCCGCTGGCGATCCGCGGGCTGCCGCCGGCCGCGCCGCTGATCTGCTACGAGGTCGTGTTCCCGGCCGAGGTCGCGCCGCAGGGTCCGCGGGCCGGCTTCATGCTCAACCTGACCAATGACGGGTGGTTCGGCCAGACGAGCGGCCCCTACCAGCATTTCGCCCAGGCCCGGCTCAGGGCGATCGAGGAAGGGTTGCCGCTGGTGCGGGTCGCCAACACCGGCATCTCCGCCGTTACGGACGGCTATGGCCGGGTTCTCGGCAGCCTGCCGCTGGGCCGCGAAGGCGTTCTGGACACGGGCCTGCCGCGGGCGGGGCCCGTCACGCCCTACAGCCGGTTCGGCGACCTCATCTATGCCGCAATGCTCGTGGGATTCTTGCTTCTGTCCCGCGGACTTCGCCGTCACTAATCCCATTTGGAACTTCTAAACCAACACGATAAGGTCCTGGCCTCCGCCGCCTCGAACCAATTGACTGTGCCGGTCCGCGAGATCATGCATCGCAGCCGGCGCCCTAGCCAAGGCCACCATCATGTTGAAGAAAGTCCCGAACCCGATCGACCGTCATGTCGGCAGCCGCGTTCGCATGCAGCGGATGCTGGCCGGCGTGAGCCAGGAGAAGCTCGGCGACGCCTTGGGGCTGACCTTCCAGCAGGTCCAGAAGTACGAGAAGGGCTCGAACCGCATCAGCGCGAGCCGGCTGCAGCAGATCGCCAAGATGCTCGACGTGCCCGTCTCCTTCTTCTTCGAGGGCGCGCCCACGGGCGACATGCCGACCGGGGGCTTTTCCGATTCCGCCGCCAACGCCTATGTCTCTGACTTCATGTCCAGCAGCGAAGGCGTGCAGCTGACCAAAGCCTTCGTGCGCATCAAGAACGCCAAGGTGCGGCGCCGGATCATCGACCTCGTCGAAACACTCGCGGAGGAAGACGGCGCAAACGGCTGATTTTCGGCCCGCGCGCGTTCTGCCTGCCGAACGAGTCTCCCGATAAACGGATTGCTGTGCTTGACGGCGAACGCATCCGCTGCAAAGAGGATGCCGTTTTCCGTCGATCGGCCCCGTCTTCGTGCCGGTCTCCGTCCACCGCTGACCAAGGGCTGCCCGACCGTGTCACGCCAGAATTACCTGTTCACCAGCGAATCCGTCGGCGAAGGCCATCCCGACAAGATCTGCGACCGCATCTCCGACGAGGTCGTGGACCTGTTCTTCAAGGAAGCCGCCAAGGCGGGAATGGACGCCGCCCAGGTGCGCGTCGCCTGCGAGACGCTGGCCACGACCAATCGCGTCGTCATCGCCGGCGAGGTCCGCACCTCGCTCGACGAGAAGGCGATGAAGAGCAAGGTCAAGTCGGTCGCTCGCCGCGCGATCAAGGCGATCGGCTATGAGCAGGACGGCTTCCACTGGAAGAAGTGCAAGATCGACGTGCTCCTGCACGCCCAGTCCGCCGACATCGCCCAGGGCGTCGACGCCTCCGGCAACAAGGACGAGGGTGCCGGCGACCAGGGCATCATGTTCGGCTATGCCTGCCGCGAGACGCCCGAGCTGATGCCGGCGCCGATCTACTACTCGCACAAGATCCTCGAGGTTCTGGCCAAGGCCCGTCACGCCAAGGAAGGCGGCGCCGCCAAGCTCGGCCCCGACGCCAAGAGCCAGGTCACGGTCAAGTACGAGAACGGTAAGCCGGTCGGCGTGACGCAGATCGTGCTCTCGACCCAGCACACCGACGAGAGCCTGTCCTCGGCGGACGTCCGCAAGATCGTCGAGCCCTATATCCGCGCGACCCTGCCCGAGGGCTGGATCTCGAAGGACACGGTCTGGCACGTCAACCCGACCGGCAAGTTCGTCATCGGCGGCCCCGACGGCGACGCCGGCCTGACCGGCCGCAAGATCATCGTCGACACCTATGGCGGCGCGGCGCCCCATGGCGGCGGCGCCTTCTCCGGCAAGGATCCGACCAAGGTCGACCGCTCGGCGGCCTATGCGGCGCGCTACCTCGCCAAGAACGTGGTCGCGGCCAAGCTCGCCGAGCGCTGCACGATCCAGCTCTCCTACGCCATCGGCGTCGCCAAGCCGCTGTCGATCTATGTCGACCTGCACGGCACCGGCAAGGTCGACGAGGCCAAGCTGGAGAAGGTCCTCGGCGAGGTCATGGACCTGACCCCGCGCGGCATCCGCACCCATCTCCAGCTCAACAAGCCGATCTATGCCAAGTCGGCGGCCTATGGCCATTTCGGCCGTAAGGCTGGCCGTGACGGCAGCTTCTCCTGGGAGAAGACCGATCTGGTCGACGCGCTGAAGAAGGCCGTCGCCGCCTGAGCCGCGCGCCTTTGACCAACCGATCGGGCCGGAGCGGATCGCTCCGGCCCTTTTTGTTTGCTAGGGACCCCTCCGACGTCGCCTCGTCGCCCGTCGAAACCGCCGTTCGATCGACCTTCCATCAAGCCAGAAGACCGCCCGATGACCCATGACCACGATCCCGACCGCTCCTTCTTCGGACGGCGCAAGGGCAAGGCGCTCCGCGAGGGCCAGAACAGCCTGATGGAGACGGTGCTGCCCCGGCTGCGCCTGCCCGAGGGCGAGATCGCCGATCTGCACGCGCTGTTCCCGCGGCCCGTCGAGATGGTGCGGCTGGAAATCGGGTTCGGCGGCGGCGAACATCTGCTCCACCGCATGCGGGAGAGCCCGCAGATCGGCTTCATCGGCGTCGAGCCCTTCATCAACGGCATGGCGAAGTTTCTCGCGGTGATCGAACGCGAGGGGCTGACCAACATCCGCATCTGGGACGGCGACGCGGCGCTGATGCTGCCGCGCCTGCCGGCCGGCTCTCTCGATGCGATCGACCTGCTCTATCCCGACCCGTGGCCGAAGCGGCGCCAGCGCAAGCGCCGCTTCGTGTCGGACCGCACGTTGGGGCTGTTCGCGCGAACCCTGCGTCCGGGCGGGCGCTTCCGCTTCGCCAGCGACATCGACGACTATGTCGGCTGGACGCTGGTACGGCTGGCACGTTCGCCGGATTTCGACTGGACCGACGCCCGGGCCGATGACTGGCGCCAGCCTTATCCGGGCTGGATCCGGACCCGCTACGAGGCCAAGGCCGTGGCGGCGGGCCGGGTGCCGAGCTATCTTACGGCTGTGCGTCGCGCATCCTGAGGAAGCCGAGCACGCGCTGCGCGGTCTCCTTGGGGATGGTGCGGAAATGCTGCCGGGCCCGCTGCACCGCGGCATCCGACTTGCCGAAATCCTTGCGCAGCGAGATGAGCGCCGCAACCGTATCCCACGACCAGCCGAGGCCGCGGGCGACGAGCAAAACCGCGTCGCGATCCGGCCCGAGAACGGCCTGTTCGGCCGCGGGCAGGCTCAGCTCCGACAGCACCGCGACGGCGCAGATCGCATGTTCGGCAGCCCCGGCCGCGGCGAAGCGGATGATCGCGGCCTCGTCGAGCTGCTTCGCCTCGTGGAGACGGTTGATCTCCGTCAGCGCCTCGTTGACCGTTTCGAGGTTGCCATGGATCTCCGCGTCTGCGGCGACGGCGCGCGCGCCACGCTCGACCGCGTCCCCGATGGCAGCGGCCATGTCCGGATCGAGGTCGGCGAAGAGGCGGCGCCGGGCCGAGTTCTTCGCCGCAGCCATCAACTGGGCGGCGAGTTCGGCCGGAAGGTCGCTGCGGTCCCCGAGCGCCGTCTGCAGCGCATCGTCCTGGTTGGCGCGCATGACGAGCACGCCCATGCCGTGATGCGAGAAGCGCGCCTTGTGATTGGCGGCGATGGCATGGGTCACCAGCCGCCCGCCGCGCAGGATCAGGAAATCGGTCACCGGCTCGGCGATATCCGCGCGCTCGGTGATGGCGAGCATGTGATCGCGCCCCTTGGCCGCGGAAATGGCGACGAGATCCTGGTCGGTGAGGCGGGGCGAGGCGACCAGGACCGGGCGCGCCACCGCGATCTCGTCCAGCGCGAGCTGGCGGACCACGCCGGCCGGCGCGTTGGGAACCGGGGCGAGCCGCTCGGAGAGCTCGATGCGCGCCCTGAGCTCGATCGCCCGCGACAGCCGGCCGATCACGACGTCGAAGATGCCGACCTGGTCCTCGTCCATCACCGCGGCGGTGCTGAGGAAGAGATCGGTCAGGCGCGACAGAATCTGGGTGCGCTCGTCGGCCGAGCCGCGCACCATCGTGGTCTCGAGATCGCGCAACAGCGAACTGACAGAACTCATACCCAATCCCCGCACACCGCGTCGCGCGTCACCATGGCGCAGAAGGATGACCAGCGGGTTAGCGTGATCCGCGACAGTGCGGCGGGCCTGGCAGGGTCCGGCGGGAAGAACCCTTGCCAGCCGGGCCGATGCGGACTAAATAGCGCGCAACAGCTCTGGTTCCGGTGTAAGCCGATGATCAAGAGCGGGCCGGAAGGCCCGCTCTTTTTTGTTGGCCGCAGCCCTGCCGGGGCCGGAGCATGAGAGCGCGGGCCGAACGGGCCGATGCGGCACCACGCGATCATGCACCATCCTTCGATCGCGGCCGGCTTCACCGGCCGAAGGCAAGGCAGCCAGGGCATGAACGAGCCGAACGCCACGGAACAGGACAGCGACCGGCGCCTCGTCGTCGAGAGCGGCGTCGCGGCGCGCGTCGCCGCGATCATCGAGCCGGCGATCGTCGATCTCGGCTACCGGCTGGTGCGCGTGCGCGTCACCGGCCAGAACGGCTGCACCGTGCAGATCATGGCGGAGCGGCCCGACGGCACGATGAACGTCGAGGGGTGCGAGGAGGTCAGCCAGGCGGTCTCGCCGGCGCTCGACGTCGACGACCCGATCCAGGTGCCCTACCATCTCGAGGTGTCCTCGCCGGGGATCGACCGGCCGCTGGTCCGGGCGGGCGATTTCGCGCGCTGGGCCGGGCATCTCGCCAAGATCGAGACCGAGACCCCGGTCCATGGCCGCAAGCGCTTCCGCGGCATCCTGCGCGGCGTCGAGGGCGAAAACGCCCTGCTCGCGCGCGACGACGCCAAGTCCGAGGAAGAGCGCGACGTCGCGATCCCGATGACGCTGGTCAGCGACGCCCGCCTGGTGCTGACCGATGCGCTGGTCACGGAATCGCTGCGCCGCGGCAAGGCCGGGCTGCCGCCCGAGATGCCGACCGCCGACGAGATCGCCGCGCCGCCCAAGGGCCGGAAGAAATCGCTGGGGCCACGGCCCGACAAGAAGCGCGGACAGACTCCGCCAGACACAACCGAAGAGGAGTGAGCGCCATGGTGGTCGCAGCCAACAGACTCGAATGGCTTCAGATCGCGGACGCCGTCGCCCGCGAGAAATCCATCGACCGGCAGATCGTGCTGGACGCGATGGAGGACGCCATCGCCCGCGCCGCCCGCTCGCGCTACGGCGCCGAGACCGACGTCCATGCCGAGATCAGCACCAAGACCGGCGAACTGCGCCTGGCGCGCCATCTCCAGGTCGTCGACAGCGTCGAGAACCCCGCCGTCGAGATCACCGTCGACGAGGCCAAGCGCCACAACCCGGCCGCCCAGGTCGGCGACGTGATCGCCGATCCGCTGCCGCCCTTCGATTTCGGCCGCATCGCCGCCCAGGCCGCCAAGCAGGTCATCGTGCAGAAGGTGCGCGAGGCCGAGCGCGACCGCCAGTACGACGAGTACAAGGACCGCATCGGCGAGATCGTCAACGGCGCGGTCAAGCGCGTCGAATACGGCAACGTCTTCGTCGATCTCGGCCGCGGCGAGGCGATCATCCGCCGCGACGAGATGATCCCGCGCGAGACCTTCAAGGTCGGCGACCGCGCCCGCGCCTATGTCTATGACGTGCGCCGCGAGCCGCGCGGCCCGCAGATCTTCCTCTCCCGCACCCATCCGCAGTTCATGGCCAAGCTCTTCGGCCAGGAAGTGCCGGAGATCTATGACGGGATCGTCGAGGTGAAGGCCGTCGCCCGCGATCCGGGCTCGCGCGCCAAGATCGCCGTGATCAGCCGCGATTCCTCGATCGACCCCGTCGGCGCCTGCGTCGGCATGCGCGGCTCGCGCGTGCAGGCCGTGGTCGGCGAGTTGCAGGGCGAGAAGATCGACATCATTCCGTGGTCGCCCGACATCGCGACCTTCGTCGTCAACGCGCTGCAGCCGGCGGAAGTCGCCAAGGTCGTGCTCGACGAGGAGGCCGACAAGATCGAGGTCGTCGTCCCCGACGAGCAGCTCTCGCTCGCGATCGGCCGCCGCGGCCAGAACGTGCGCCTGGCCTCGCAGCTCACCGGCTGGGACATCGACATCCTGACCGAGGCCGAGGAGTCCGAGCGGCGCCAGAAGGAATTCGTCAGCCGCACCGACATCTTCATGAACGCCCTGAACGTCGACGAGACGGTCGGCCAGCTGCTCGCCTCGGAAGGTTTCCGCAGCGTCGAGGAGGTCGCCTATGTCGATCTCGCCGAACTGGCCTCGATCGAGGGCTTCGACGAGGAGACGGGTGCGGAGATCCAGTCCCGCGCTCAGGACTATCTGGCCGCGGTCGAGGCCGAGTTCGACGAAAAGCGCCGTGCGCTGGGCGTCGAGGACGCGCTGCGCGAGGTTCCCGGCATCACCACCGCGATGATGGTGGCGCTGGGCGAGAACGACGTGAAGAACGTCGAGGACCTCGCCGGCTGCGCCACCGACGATCTCGTCGGCTGGACCGAGCGCAAGGATGGCGAGACCACGCGTCATTCCGGCTATCTCGACGGTTTCGACCTGTCGCGGCAGGACGCCGAGGCGATCGTCATGGCCGCCCGCGTCCAGGCGGGCTGGGTCGAGGCGCCCGCTGACGACGCCGAGCCGGCCGCCGAGGAGACGGCCGAGGCCTGAGACCGGAGCCCGCGATGAAACCGGCCGCGGCGCGCGGCGCGCGCGAGACGCAACAGGCCCGCAGGGACGGGCCGGAGCGGAGTTGCGTCGTCACGCGGACGGTGAAGTCCCCCGACGACCTGATCCGCTTCGTCGTCGGGCCGGACGGCATGCTCGTGCCGGATCTGCGGCGCAAGCTGCCCGGCCGCGGCGTCTGGGCCAGCCTCAGCGCCGCGACGGTCGCCGAGGCCGTCAAGCGGCGGGCCTTCGAGCGCTCGCTGAAGACGAAGGTCGTCGTCCCGCCCGATTTGGGTGAGATGATCGACGCCCTGATGCTGAAGGACGCGCTTCAGGCGCTGGCAATGGCGAACAAGGCGGGACTGGCCCAGGCCGGGTTCGCCAAGGTCGAGGCGGTGATCGGTTCAGGCCGCTGTGCCGCCGTGATCGAGGCCAGCGACGGCGCCGAGGATGGCCGCCGCAAGATCGCTCAGGCGCTGCGGCGGGCCGAAATCGCGCGGGAGGAAGCCCGGCTGAAGCCACGGAAGGTGCCCGTCGTGGCAATTTTCGCGGCAGCGGATTTGGAATTGGCGTTGGGGCGCGCACATGTGATACATGCGGCGCTTGCTCCGGGACCAGCGGCCGAGGGTTTCCTCTCCCGCTGGCGTCGGCTCGTTCGCTATCGGACGAACGACGCCGGTGCAACCGCCCCGGAGGAGCCGAACGGCTCCGACCCCGCAGGTGACGATTCCGTAGACCATCGAACGACCGAACCGGCTGGACCGAACGCGGCAGGACCGAGCACAGAATGAGCGATACCAAGACCCCGGGCGACAAGACCTTGACCGTCAGCCCTCCGAAGACCCTGACCCTGAAGCGCCCCGTCGAGCAGAGCACTGTCCGGCAGAGCTTCTCGCATGGGCGCTCCAAGCAGGTCGTCGTCGAGGTCAAGCGGCGTGTCGCCGGCCCCGAGGTCAAGGAGCCCGTGGCTCCCCGCGCGCCCGCGCCGCCGGTTCAGCAGGCCGCGCCGCGCCCGGCGCCCGCCGCGCCGACGCCCCCGCCCCGCCCCGCCTCCGGCATGCTGCTGCGCACGCTGTCCGAGGACGAGAAGGAGGCACGCCAGCGTGCTCTCTCCGACTCGCGAGGCCGCGAGGCGGAAGCCCGCCGGATTGCCGAGGACGAAGCCCGTGCCCGTGCGCAGGCCGCCGAGCGCGAGCGCCAGGAGCGCGAAGCCGCGCTCGCCCGCCAGCGCGAGGAAGAAGACCGCCGCCGCCAGGAAGAGGACCGCAAGCGCCGCGCCGAAAGCGCCGCCCGGCAGCGGATGGACGAGCCGCAGGCCCCGCGCCCGCCGCAGCCGCCGCGCGAGTTCACGCCTCCCGCCCCGGCGCAGCCCGAGGCCGGCGCCGCGCCGGCTGCTGGCTATGCCCCGTCGCCGCGCCCGGCCCCGTCCGGCCCGCGTCCCGATTTCGCGCCGCGCACCCCGATGCGCGACGTCGGCGCCCGTCCGCCGCGTCTCGACTCGCGCCCGCCGCGCCTCGACACACCGCGCCCGCCGCGACCGGTCGATGCGACCGCTCCGGCCGAACCCGCCATCACCCGTCCGACGCGCCAGGCGCCCTCGACGGCCACCCCGCGCAGCCGGCCCGACGACGGCGAGGCGAGGCCCGCCTTCCGCCGCCCCGGCGGCTTCGCCGGCGGTCCGCCGCGTGGCGCCCCGGTTCCCGCGCCCAAGACCCCCAAGGTCGGCGAAAAGCCGCGTGGCCGCCTGACCCTGTCGACCGCGACCGGCGGTGACGACGAGCGCACGCGCTCGGTCGCCGCCTTCCGCCGGCGCGTCCAGCGCATGACCGGCCACCGCGCCTCGGACGCGGCGAAGGAGCGCGTGATGCGCGAGGTGATCATCCCCGAGACGATCACCATCCAGGAACTCGCCAACCGCATGACCGAGCGGGGCGTCGACGTCATCCGCCTGCTGATGAAGCAGGGCGCGATGCACAAGATCACCGACGTGATCGACGCCGACACCGCCCAGCTCGTCGCGGAGGAAATGGGCCATACCGTCAAGCGCGTGGCCGAATCCGACGTCGAGGAAGGCCTGTTCGACACGCCCGATACCGATGACACGCTGAGCCAGCGCCCGGCCGTCGTCACGATCATGGGCCATGTCGACCATGGCAAGACCTCGCTGCTCGACGCGATCCGCCAGACGCATGTCGTCACCGGCGAGGCCGGCGGCATCACCCAGCATATCGGCGCCTATCAGGTGAAGACGCCCTCGGGCGCGTTCGTTACCTTCATCGACACGCCGGGCCACGCCGCCTTCACGGCAATGCGCGCCCGTGGCGCCAAGGTCACCGACGTCGTCGTGCTGGTCGTCGCGGCCGATGACGGCGTCATGCCGCAGACGGTCGAGGCCATCAATCATGCCAAGGCCGCGGGTGTTCCGCTGATCGTGGCGATCAACAAGATCGACAAGAACGACGCCAGCCCCGAGCGGGTGCGCGCCGAGCTGCTGCAGTACGAGATTCAGGTCGAGTCGCTCGGCGGCGAGACGCTGGAAATCGAGGTTTCGGCCAAGACCGGCAAGAACCTCGACAAGCTGCTCGAGGCGATCGCGCTGCAGGCCGAACTGCTCGACCTCAAGGCCAATCCGGATCGTCCGGCCGAAGGCACGGTGATCGAGGCCAAGCTCGACCGTGGTCGCGGCCCGGTCGCGACGGTTCTCGTCCAGCGCGGCACGCTGCGCACCGGCGACATCGTCGTGGCGGGTTCCGAATGGGGCCGCGTGCGCGCCCTGATCGGCGACACCGGCGCCCATATCAAGGAGGCTCCGCCCTCGCTGCCGGTCGAGGTTCTCGGCTTCAACGGCACCCCGGAGGCCGGCGACCGCGTCGCGGTCGTCGAGTCGGAGGCGCGGGCCCGCGAGATCACCGATTACCGCGAGCGCCAGAAGCGCGACCGGATCGCCGCCCGCGGCGGCGGATCGGCGGCGGGCCGTTCGCTCGCCGACATGATGCGCGACCTCAAGGAAGGCGCCGGCCGCAAGGAGTTCCCGCTCGTCGTCAAGGGCGACGTGCAGGGCTCGGTCGAGGCCATCGTCGGGACGCTGGAAAAGGTCGGCAACGAGGAGGTGCGCGCCCGCGTGCTGCAGTCGGGCGTCGGCGGCATCACCGAATCCGACATCACGCTCGCCCAGGCTTCGGGCGCCGCCGTGATCGGCTTCAACGTGCGTGCCCACAAGGAAGCGCGCGAAGCGGCCGAACGGGCCGGCGTCGAAATCCGCTACTACAACATCATCTATAACCTCGTGGACGATGTGAAGGCGGCGATGTCGGGCCTGCTGGCCCCGACCCTGCGTGAAACCATGCTCGGCAACGCGCAGATTCTCGAGATCTTCGCGGTTTCGAAGGTCGGCAAGATCGCCGGTTGCCGCGTCACCGACGGCACGATTGAGCGTGGCGCCAATGTCCGCCTGATCCGCGACAACGTCGTGGTCCACGAGGGCAAGCTCGCCCAGCTGAAGCGCTTCAAGGACGACGCCAAGGAAGTGGTGGCCGGCCAGGAGTGCGGCATGTCCTTCGAGAACTACCAGGACATGCGCGCCGGCGACGTGATCGAGTGCTACCGCGTCGAGGAGATCAAGCGCACGCTGTAAGGCGTCCGCTTCGACCCAGGCTGATCATGGCCGGGCTTGCCCGGCCATGATGCTTTTATCGACCGTCCATCCGGTCCGATCCCGGAGAACGAGAACCATGGCAAAACCCGCAAAACCCTCCGGCCCCAACCAGCGCCAGCTGCGCATCGGCGAAGTGATCCGTCATGCGCTGGCGGAGCTTTTGTCGCGCGGCGACATTCATGACGAGGTGCTGGCCAAGCACGTCATCACGGTGCCCGAGGTGCGGCTTTCGACCGATCTGAAGCTCGCGACCTGCTACATCATGCCGCTCGGTGGCGGTGACGTGAAGCCGGTGCTGAAGGCGCTGAACGACCACAAGCGCTATATCCGTGGCGAGATCGCCCACCGCGTGAACCTGAAATTCGCGCCCGATATCCGCTTCCTGCCGGATGAGAGTTTCGCCGAGGCCGAGCGCGTCGACGCCATCCTCTATTCCGACAAGGTGCGCCAGGACATCCTGAAGCAGCCGCTGCGCATCCAGACGGACGAGCAGGACGATGACTGAACCGGCGCCCACAGAAGCCAGCGAGCCGCAGGGCCAGAGCTTTGCACCGCGACCGAAAAAGCGCGACGTGCATGGCTGGGTCGTGCTCGACAAGCCCGTCGGCATGACCTCGACCCATGCGGTGGCGGTCGTGAAGCGCGCCTTCTCGGCGAAGAAGGCCGGCCATGCCGGCACGCTTGATCCGCTCGCCTCGGGCCTGCTGCCGATCGCGCTCGGCGAGGCGACCAAGACCGTTCCCTTCGTCATGGACGGGCGCAAGGCCTACCAGTTCACTGTCGCCTGGGGCACGCAGACCGATACCGACGACACCGAAGGCCGCGTCATCGCGACGGCGGAGACCCGTCCCGAAGAAGAGGCCATCACGGCCCTGCTACCGCAATTCACGGGCACGATCAGCCAGGTCCCGCCGAAGTTCTCCGCCATCAAGATCGCCGGCGAGCGCGCCTATGACCTCGCCCGCGACGGCGAGGACGTCGTCCTGGAGGCGAGGCCTGTGGAGATCGACGCGCTGCGCATCGTCTCGCATTCGCCGGAGACGACGACCTTCGAGGCGGAGTGCGGCAAGGGCACCTATGTGCGCGCGATCGCCCGCGATCTCGGCCTCGCGCTGGGCTGTCTCGGCCATGTCGTGCATCTGCGGCGGACCCGCGTCGGGCCCTTCGCCATCGATGAGGCCGTCTCCGTCGAGACGCTGCGGGAAAGCCCCGAGAGCGCGGCCGCGACCCTGCTGCCGGTCAAGGCGGCGCTGTCCCTGATCCCGGAGGTCGTGGTCCACAAGGATGCGGCGCTGCGTCTGAAGCGGGGCCAGAGCGTGCTGCTGCGCGGACGCGAGGTGCCCATCGAAAGCCCCGCCATCTATGCGACGTCGGGCGGCACCCTGATCGCGATCGGCACGGTCGAGCAGGGCGAGCTGGTGCCGCACCGCGTCTTCAACCTCTGAATTTCCCTCGCGACCGGCGTTTCGAAACGTCGCGTTAACAGCCGAATCGGTATGTGTCGGAGACAACGCTCCGGCACGTCCCGGCCCCAGCCGCGCAAAAACGGCATGGCCGCAGCCAGCTCCGGAGCGGCGGCCGTGGGGAACTCAGCGCCATGCGCGTGACACATTTTCTGATCTGCACCATCGCAGCCGGCGGCGCCGCCATCCTGGCGAGCGGCTTCGTCGCCTATCAACAGCTGCGCTCGCTCTCGACGGCCCAGGAGACGCGCAGTCTCGTCGTCGCCTCGGAGGCCGTCAGCCGCGTGATCGAGCGCGCCGCGATCGAACGCGGCGCCATCACGCAGGTGATCCTGGCGGCCGATCCCGACGGCAAGATCGCCGCCGTCGCCGCCCAGGCCGCACGCGAGACCGATGCGCGCGTCACCCAGATGCAGGCCAGCTTCGCCCAGACCGCGTTCGCGCAGCGCCAGGAGCTCGCCGGCCCCGTCTCGCAGATCGGCCCGCGTCTCGTCGAGGCGCGCCGGCTCGCGGCCGCGGAAGCCGCCAAGGCCCTGCAGCAGCGCGACCCCAAGGCGGCCCAGGCCTTCAGTACCACCGTTCTCGATCTCCTGAACCAGCAGACGGCGCTGCAACGCCAGATCGGCGCGCGGATCGGCGACCTCAACCCCGAGGTCAGCAACACCGTCTCGCTCGGCGAATTCGCCACGACGATGCGCGAGGCGGCCGGCAGCCGCTCGGTCCATTTCACACAATATGTCGGCAGCGGCGTGAAGATGACGCCGGCGGCGGTGTCGCAGGCCGACCGGCTCAGTGGCCGCATCGAGCAGCTCTGGGTCCTGATCGACCAGGCGATCGCCCAGATGGAGGTGACGCCGCAGCTCAAGGCGGCGCTGGCGACCGTCCAGACCGGTTTCCGCGAAGAGGAAGCCAAGACCTATCGCGCCATGTACGAGGCGGCCCGCGACGGCACTCCCGCCGGCATGAGCCTCGCCGACTGGCGGACCTGGACGCAGGCCTCGCTGGCGACCATCCTGCAGATGCGTGACGCCGCCTATCAGCAGGCCACGGTCGAGATCGACGGCGCACTGGCGATGGCCCGCTGGCAGCTCGCCCTCTCGCTCCTCGCGATCCTCGCCGTCACGGCGGTCGTCGTCGCCGTGGTGTTCCTGTTCAACCGTGGCGTGGTCCAGCCGCTCGGAAAGCTCGCCGACTCGGTCGGCCTGATGCTGTCGGGCGCCGACGATGCCCGCATCCCGCCCCGGGTCGGCATGGTGGAGATCGACGCGATCAGCCATGCGCTCGGCGATTTCCAGGCCAATATCCTGCGCATCCGGGCGCTCGAGCAGCAGGAGCAGGCCGCTGCGGCGGCGCGGCTGGCCCGGGCGCAGTCGATGGAAGCCGTGGTGTCGGATGTCGGTGAGGTCGTGGCGGCGGCGGCGGCAGGCGATTTCTCGGCGCGGCTGCAGATCGACCAGGCCGACGAGCAGATGCAGAAGCTCGTCGCCGGCATCAACGAGATCAATGCCGTGGTGGATTCCGCCACCAGCGAGTTCGCCCGCACGCTCTCGGCGGTCGCCGCGGGTGACCTGACGGTGCGGGTCGACGCCGCCTATCGCGGCAAGTTCGCCGAGCTCAAGGGCGCGATCAACGAGACGGTCGAGCGGCTGTCTTCGACGGTCAAGACGATCCAGGTCACCTCGGCCGATGTCGGGCTGGCGGCGCGCGAGATCAACATGGGCGCCGACGATCTGTCGAAGCGCACCGAGGAGCAGGCCTCCTCCCTGGAGGAGACCGCGGCGACGACCGAAGAGCTCGCGGCCTCGGTGAAGGCCTCGGCCCAGGCCTCCCGCGAGGCGGCCTCGATCGCCGACGAGGCGATGAAGGCGGCGCAGACCGGCGGCGCCATCGCCGGGAAGGCTGTCGACGCCATGGCTCGGATCGAGGATGCCTCGACCAAGATCTCGGACATCATCCGCGTCATCGACGACATCGCCTTCCAGACCAACCTGCTGGCGCTCAACGCAGCGGTAGAAGCGGCCCGCGCCGGCGATGCCGGCAAGGGTTTCGCGGTCGTCGCCTCCGAGGTCCGCACCCTGGCGCAGCGCTCCGGCGAGGCGGCCAAGGACATCTCGGCCCTGATCTCGTCCTCCAACACCGAGGTCGGCGAGGGCGTGAAGCTGGTGCGCCAGGCCGGCGAGGCGCTGGAGCAGATCCTCAGCGCCTCCCGCAAGGTCGCCGCCACCATCGCCGACATCTCGGCAGCGTCGGGCGAGCAGGCCAATGGCATCGACGAGATGAGCCAGGCGGTGGCCCATCTCGACGAGATGACCCAGCAGAACGCCGCGCTCGCCGAACAGAGCGCCGCCTCCGCCGGTTCGCTCTCCAACCGCATCGGACAGCTCAACGACCTCGTCGCAGCGTTCAGGACCGGGCCGAATGCCGGTTTCACCAGCAACGCTTCGGCCATGCCGGCGGCAGCCGAACCCGCCCGCCTGCGCCAGCTGGCGGAAGCCGCCTTCGCCCAGACCCGGGCCCAGCCCGCGCGGGCGCAGGCTCCGCGTCCTGCCGCAGCGCCGGCGCGAGCCCCGGCATTGGCGCCTGCCGCGCCGGCCCCGGCCAAGAAGGTCGCCAACAGCCGCGCCAGCGACACCGGCTGGGAAGAGTTCTGAGCGGCTCCTGAGGGGAACGCCGCTCAGCGGCCTCCTTCGAGAGGCCGGGCCTCGTCGAAGTGCCCGGCCCGCTGCGCTGCGAGCGCACGGATGACCATCCTTCTCCGACATCCGCGTGACGTTGCCCGATGACGCGACCCCGGCCGTTGCTCCCGACTCGGGCCACAGCCGGGCGCATCGCGGTTTCGGCCGCAGCGCTGGCATTTGCCGTCATTTCGTGTATACCGCCGCCAACCGGCCTTCTCGGCCGGCTGCGCGACCCCTCCGCGATGAGGCGGATCGCGGGCTTCGGACCCTGCTGGACGACATCCCGGCTGCGGCCCGCCAGATCAACACCCAACCGAAGGATCAGACGATGTCGATCACTGCCGAGCGCAAGACCGCGCTCATGAAGGAGCATGCCACCAAGCCGAACGACACCGGCTCGCCGGAAGTCCAGGTCGCGATCCTCACCGAGCGCATCAACAACCTGACCGGCCACTTCAAGTCGCACACCAAGGACAACCACTCCCGTCGTGGCCTGCTCAAGATGGTCTCGCAGCGTCGTTCGCTGCTCGACTACCTCAAGAGCAAGAGCGAGCCGCGCTACCGCTCGCTGATCGAGAAGCTCGGCATCCGCCGCTGATCGACCGCTGACGCCAACGCCCGGTGCGGTTCCGCTCCGGGCGCTTTCGTTAAAGGGGTT
Organism: Bosea sp. RAC05; assembly: GCF_001713455.1. NCBI lineage: Bacteria > Pseudomonadati > Pseudomonadota > Alphaproteobacteria > Hyphomicrobiales > Alloboseaceae > Allobosea > Allobosea sp. RAC05. Next base: position 340,172 of record NZ_CP016464.1, on the reverse strand, counting down.
CGCCGCAATGGTGCGGCACAAGCCCCTCTCCAACGCAGCAGCCGCATGGGGCGGCCTGCCGCATGACCCGCCGGGCGCCTCTCGCCCATGGCAGGATCGCCGAGCGCTCGGGCGCGGATCGTGACCGTCCGGAACCGAGCGCTTCGCCGTCTTGCCCATGGGCTTGAGACGCGAAGGCGGGTCGCATCCGATCCGAAAGAAAATCCATGTTCGATGTCCAGACCGAAGAACTGATGTGGGGCGGGCGCAAGCTCGTGCTCGAGACCGGCAAGATCGCCCGCCAGGCCGACGCCGCCGTGCTCGCCACCTATGGCGAGACCGTCGTGCTCGCGACCGTCGTCTCCGCCAAATCGCCGAAGCCGGGGATCGATTTCTTCCCGCTGACCGTGAACTACCAGGAAAAGACCTTCGCCGCCGGCCGCATTCCCGGTGGCTATTTCAAGCGCGAAGGCCGCCCGACCGAGAAGGAGACGCTGGTCTCGCGCCTGATCGACCGGCCGATCCGCCCGCTCTTCGTCGAGGGCTACCGCAACGAGACGCAGGTCGTCTGCACCGTGCTGCAGCATGATCTCGAGAACGACCCCGACATCGTCGCGATGGTCGCCGCCTCCGCCGCCCTGACGCTGTCGGGCGTGCCCTTCACCGGCCCTGTCGGTGCCGCCCGCGTCGGCTATTTCGACGGCGCCTACAAGCTCAACCCGCTGGTCGACGAGATCAAGGAGTCGCAGCTCGACCTCGTCGTCGCCGGCACGCCCGACGCCGTGCTGATGGTCGAGTCGGAAGCCAAGCAGCTCTCCGAGGAGATCATGCTCGGCGCCGTGATGTTCGGCCACAAGCACTTCCAGCCGGTGATCGACGCGATCATCCGCCTGGCCGAGAAGGCCGCCAAGGAGCCGCGCGACTACACGCCGGCCGATAACTCCGCCGTTCTCGACGCCGTGCTCAAGCTGGTCGACGCCGACATCCGTGCCGCCTACCAGATCCGCACCAAGGCCGAGCGCTACAAGGCACTCGATGCCGCCAAGGCCAAGGTCGCCTCGCTGATCTCGGAGACCCCGGATGGCGTCACGACCTTCACCAAGGAGCAGGTCGGCAGCCAGTTCAAGGAGGCGCAGGCCAAGGTCGTGCGCTGGATGATCCTGGACGACAGCATCCGCATCGACGGCCGCGATCTCAAGACGGTCCGCAAGATCGTCGTCGAGGCCGGCATCCTGCCGCGGACCCACGGCTCGGCGCTGTTCACCCGCGGCGAGACCCAGGCGCTGGTCGTGACCACGCTGGGCACCGGCGACGACGAGCAGTTCATCGACTCGCTGGAAGGCACCTACAAGGAGACCTTCCTGCTGCACTACAACTTCCCACCCTATTCGGTGGGTGAAGCCGGCCGCATGGGTTCGCCCGGCCGCCGCGAGATCGGCCATGGCAAGCTCGCCTGGCGTGCGATCCGTCCGATGCTGCCGGCGAAGTCGGAGTTCCCCTACACGATCCGCGTCGTCTCGGAGATCACCGAGTCGAACGGCTCCTCCTCGATGGCCACCGTCTGCGGCACCTCGCTCGCGCTGATGGATGCCGGTGTGCCGCTCAAGGCGCCGGTTGCGGGCATCGCCATGGGCCTGATCCTGGAAGGCAAGCGCTTCGCAGTGCTCTCCGACATCCTGGGTGACGAGGACCATCTCGGCGACATGGACTTCAAGGTCGCGGGGACGGCCGATGGCATTACCTCGCTGCAGATGGACATCAAGATCGCCGGCATCACCGAGGAGATCATGAAGGTCGCCCTCGACCAGGCCAAGGGCGGTCGCGACCACATCCTCAACGAGATGAACAAGGCGCTCGCCACCGCGCGCGGCCAGCTCGGCGAGTATGCCCCGCGCATCGAGACGATGAAGATCCCGGTCGACAAGATCCGCGAAGTCATCGGCTCCGGCGGCAAGGTCATCCGCGAGATCGTCGAGAAGACCGGCGCGAAGGTCAACATCGAGGACGACGGCACCATCAAGATCGCCTCGGCCGACGGCAAGTCGATCGAAGCCGCGATCAAGTGGATCAAGTCGATCGTCTCCGAGGCCGAGCCGGGCATGATCTATGACGGCACGGTCGTGAAGATCATGGAGTTCGGCGCCTTCGTGAACTTCTTCGGCGCCAAGGACGGCCTGGTCCATATCTCGGAGCTCGCCGCCGCGCGCGTCCAGAAGGTCTCGGACGTCGTCAAGGAAGGCGACAAGGTCAAGGTCAAGTTCCTCGGCCAGGACGAGCGCGGCAAGATCCGCCTCTCGATGAAGGTCGTCGACCAGGAGACCGGCGAGGACATCACCGAGAAGCTCAAGGCCCAGCGCGACGCCGAGAAGACCCGCGAGAAGCAGTCGGCCGAGTAAGCCGTCGCCTCTCACGCGATTCACGTGAAACGAGAAGCCCCGCATCAACAGATGCGGGGCTTTTTCGTTGCGGATGACGGAACGGCCGAACGCGCTCGCCTCGGCTGACAGATCGAGCTGATTGTCAGCGTAGCGCTGGCCGCCGCGGCACGATCATCATAGTCTAGACTTATCGGACGCTGCTCCCGGAACCGGACATGACCGCTCACGCCATCACCTCCCTCGACCAGCTCGCGGCGCTCTACCCCAACCCGGTGGTGCCGGCGTCGATCCACAAGGAGATCGACCATGTCGATGCGAACTATGCCGCGCTGATCGCCGCCTCGCCGTTTTTCGTGCTGGCGACCAATGGTCCCGACGGGCTGGATTGTTCACCGCGCGGGGATCAGCCGGGCTTTGTCACGGTCCGGGACGCGAAAACGCTGCTGATTCCCGACCGAAGAGGCAATAACCGACTGGATTCGTTGAAGAATATCCTGTTCGATCCACGAATCGGAATGCTCTTCCTGATCCCCGGTTACGGGGAGACCTTGCGCGTCAACGGAGTCGCGTCGCTTTCCAGCGACCCTGAGTTGTGCAGGCGCTTCGCGATGGCCGGAAAGCTCCCGGCCTGCGTCATCGTGGTCAATGTGGAGAGCGTCTACTTCCAGTGCTCGCGCGCGGTCGTCCGGGCGGAGCTGTGGAACGCCGAGCGGCATGTCGACCGCAGCAGCGTGCCGAGCGCCGGCACGATCCTGCGCGACATCACGGCACGCGATGCCGCGGTCGAGACGTTCGACGGCGAGGCTTACGACAGGGTGCTGCCGGAGCGGGTGAAGGCAACGTTGTATTGAAGAGCGCGGGATCCCCTCTCCTGTAAGGAGAGGGGTAGGGGTGAGGTGTCGACCCTTGGACCCGTTTGCGCGGCATGCGTCAGAGAAGCGGCTGTGAGGTTACGGCCAAGGCGTCAAACGGCCGACCCCTCACCCTGCCCTCTCCCTACGGGAGAGGGTTCCCCGCGCCGGACCCGCAGCGCGGCCGAGCTTTCAGAGCAGCCCTTCGTTCCCAGCGAGCACCTTGAGGTTCACATCCGGCCTTGCGCCGACATGGCTGATGATCTCGGCCGCGGCGAGTGCGCCCAGGCGCAGCGAATCACGCACCTCGCGGCCCGAGGTCAGGCCGAAGAGGAAGCCGGCGGCGAAGAGATCGCCCGCGCCGGTGGCATCGACCAGGCGCTCGATCGGGAAGACGGGCTCCTCGATCACGCCGTCGGGGGTGACCGCCAGCGCGCCCTTCTCCGAGCGGGTGACGACCGCGAGGATGTTCTCCTGCCGCAGCGCCGCCAGCGCATCCTCGAAGGCCGACGCCTGGTAGAGGCTCTTCAGCTCGTGCTCGTTGGCGAAAACGATGTCGACCATGCGGTTGCGGATCAGCCCGACGAACTCATCGCGGTAGCGGTCGACGCAGAAGGAGTCCGACAGGGTGATCGCGACCTTGCCGCCGGCCTTGTGGGCGATCTCGGAGGCCTTGCGGAAGGCGTCCTTGGCCGCCGGCGGATCCCAGAGATAGCCCTCGAGATAGATGATGTCGGCGTTCTCGATCGCCTTCGCATCGACATCGGCGACGCCGAGGCCCTGGCAGGCGCCGAGATAGGTGTTCATCGTGCGCTCGCCATCCGGCGTGACGATGATGAAGGAGCGGGCGGTGGCGGGACCTTCGGTCGCGGCGGGCGTGTCGAAGGCAACGCCGAGCGAGGTCAGGTCATGGCGATAGAGCTTGCCGAGCTCGTCGGCCTTGACCTTGCCGATGAAGGCGCCCTTGCCGCCGAAGGATGCGAGGCCGGCGATGGTGTTGGCAGCCGAGCCACCCGAGATGACCTTGCCGGGCCCCATGGCCGCATAGAGCGATTCGGCGCGGGCCTCGTCGATCAGCGCCATCGCGCCCTTGGTCAGGCCGTGCCTGGCGAGGAAATCCTCTTCCGCCGCCGCGATGACGTCGACGATGGCGTTGCCGAGGGCGAGAACGTCGGTGCGCGTGCTGGTCATGAGAAGCCCGTTGCTGTTCGTCAAAAAGGGGATGTCGGAAGGGAAAGCGGTGGCGTGGCGCGGCCTGTCGCATCCATGGCGGCGCGGGTCAAGCCGCGCCGCGGGGGCGGCTGCGCCGTGCCAAGGCTTCGTCGAGCACCGCCGAGAGGCGCGCGAGGTCGTCGCCGTCGAGATCGCCGATGTCGCGGGCGAGCCGGTTCGCCACGAGGGTCGCCTCGGGCTCGAGGCCGGCGGTATCGATGACGATGCGGGGATGCGACAGATCGGCGAGGCGCACGAGCTCGTCCGCCTCGTCCCAGATCACGCCGAGCACATGGATGACGCCCTGGATCAGGGTGAAGGTCGGGCGGCCGCGCTTGCCGTGCTCGAGGGCCGAGAGATAGGCCGGCGTGACGCCGAGCACGCCGGCCATCTCGGCGAGCGTGATGCCGCGCTGCGCCCGCAGCGCGCGCACGCGCTGTCCGAACGGCGTCACGGCCCGGCCTCGCGGGCGCGGCGGAGCCGGACATAGAGCGCGCCCGAGCCGCCATGGCGGGCCTGCGCCTCCTCGAATCCGACCACGAGCGGGCGCAGGTCGGGCAGCCGCAGCCAGTGCGGCACGACCCGGCGCAGCACGCCGCGCTCCTCGCCGAAGAGCGTCGTGCCGGCCGCGCCCTTGCCCGTGACGACCAGCGCCAGGCGGGTGCCGCGGCCCTGCTCGCGGCGCAGGAAGGCGCGCAGCGCCAGATGAGCCTCGTCCTGCCGCATGCCATGAAGATCGATGACCGCCTCGACGCCCTGCTGGCCGCGCCGGAGCTGTGTCCGCAGCCGGTTCTCGAGCGGCGCCAGCGGCGGCGGGGCAGGCTTGGCGGGGGATGGACGGCCCAGGGCGACGCCCGCCACAGGCTGCGGCTCCTCCGGGAGGGACGGCGGCGTGACAGGCAGGGGTTCCGGCTCGACCGGGGCACGGCCCGGCAGCGGCTTCACGGAGCGCGCCACCTGGCGCCAGAGCGCGAGATCGGCCTCCGACAATGTCCGCCCGCGCCGCGACCGCATCGCTTAAGGCCGGAGGTCGCGCGGCCACAGGACGATGAAGTCGACCGGGTGGCGGATCAGCCCGGCGCGGTGGCCGGCCGCAGCGCCGGAGCCGACGAAGAGATCGAGCCGGGCCGGGCCCAGAATGGCCGATCCCGTATCCTGCGCCAGCATCAGCCGGGACAGCCGCTCCTCGCCACCCGCCTCGCCCGGCACGGTCGCGTCGATCCAGACCGGCAGGCCATAGGGCCAGATGCCACGGTCGATCGCGATGCTGCGCAGCGGCGTCAGCGGCAGGCCCGCGCCGCCGATCGGCCCGCTTTCGGGCGGAAGGTCGTCGCGGCGGGCGAAGAAGACGAAGGAGCGGTTGAGCCGGATCAGGTCGCGGGCGAAATCGGCATCGGCCTTCAGCCGCGCGATCAGCCGGTCCATCGTCATCTGCGCCGGGGGGATGGCCTCGCGCTCGCTCAGCACGCGGCCGAGCGAGGTGTAGGCGTGGCCGTTGCGGCCGGAATAGACCAGCCGCGTCACACGGCCGTCCGGCAGACGGATGCGGCCCGAGCCCTGGACCTGCAGCACGAAGCGATCGACGGGATCGCGCATCCAGAGGATTTCGAGGCCACGCCCGTCCAGCGCGCCTGTCTCGATCGCCGTGCGATCCGGAAAGGGCTCGAGCCCTTTGTCCGTTCGGCGGGCAGCCGACAATCCGGCATCGAGGCCGGGCCATTCGTCTCCGGGCATGCGGGTGACCAGCTCCGGCGGGCGACCGTAGAGCGGAGTCGGGAACGCCGCCGAGCGGGTCAGCGAGCCCTCGAATTCCGGCTCGAAATAGCCAGTCATGAAGCCGGTCGCTCCCGGTGCGGAGCGGATCCGCCAGAAGCCGAACTGCGTCTCAAAGAACTGCCTGGCCGCCTCGGCACTGACCGGGCCGGCGGCCTGGAGACGCCCGGCCTGGGCGCAAGCGGAAAGGAGGGCAGCAGGAACGGGAACGGCGGCGCGCAGAGGCGGCTCGGCCTGGCAGCCTGCGGCGAAGAGCGAGAGGACGATGCGATGATCGTCTCCAGCCCAGCCCGGTACCTGGGCAGGGCTCAGCGGCTCGGCCAAGGCGCCCAGCGGGAGGGGGGGAGGCGTTGTGGCCATCGCGGTCACGGGAGCCACACAGGCGACGAGCAGCGCCAGTGCGAGACCGGCGCCACGGATCACGCCGCGGATTCGGTCGCGACCAGGAGCCAGTTGGGATCGCGGCTGCCGAGCTGGCGCGAGAAGGTCCAGATGTCGTTGACCTCGGACACCGCCTCGGCGCTGCCGTCGACGACCGTGCCCTGGGCATCGCGCGTCACGCTGATCAGCTGCGAGACGAAGGCGATGGTGACCTGGGCGGTCTTGCCCTTGACGTCGACCGCGGTGATGTCGGCCTTGTCGATCGAGACGAAGCTGGACTCGGCCTTCTCGCCGCGCTTCTCGCGATCGGTGATGGCCTGCTCGAAGCCTTCATAGACCTCCTTGGCGAGCAGGCCCTTCAGCATCTTGCGGTCGCCGCGGGCGAAGGCGGTGACGATCGTCTCATAGGCGGCCTTGGCGCCGCCGAGGAACTCACGCGGATCGAAGCCCGGCTCCTGCTTGATGATGCCCTCGATGCCGGCGAGGATCGGCGAGCCTTCCGGCGCGATGTCCTTGAAGCGGTCGGCCACGGGTGCGGCCGCGGCCGGATCATTGGCGGCGCCGGGCAGACGGATGACATTGTCACGGCGCGCATCGGCAGGCGCAGCCTGATCGGGCCGCACCGGCGGCGTCTCGCGGCGGGAAAACGGGTCGGCCGGGGGCTGCTCGCTGCCGGTCTTCTGGCCGAGTACGGAACGCAGCTTCCAGGCGACGAAAACGGCCAGAGCCAGGAAGACCAGAGTCGTCATGTCGAAGGAATTTTGCATCGAAAGCTGACCCGAGGCTCCAGTCGTATTGCAGGACCAGCATCTCCTCGTGGGAGCGCCGTCACGCGTCATATGGTGACCTAGGCTCGTAACATCCACCCCCCTGCTTGTGAAGGCGAGTTCTTGTGCGGCGCTTTGGACCATGATAGCCGACGCCCGCGCCGTTGCGTGAGTGCAGAGCGCAGTCCAAGGCCTCGGACGGGTGCGGACTTCCCGAGACAGCCAGCCAAAAGCGATGGGACCGATGGCCAACGAATTTCCCAACGGCAACGGTGCCGCAGACGCAGCGCCGAGCATGAGCGCCCTGATCCAGTACACCAAGGATTTCTCCTTCGAGAATCCCAAGGCGCCACGCGCACTCGGCCAGCAGCAGGCCCAGGAAGGCCCGCAGATGTCGCTGCAGGTCAACGTCTCCAGCAGCGCGCTGGGCGAGAACGACTATGAGACCGTGCTTCAGCTCGAGGGCAAGGCCGAGCTCAACGGCGAGATGCTGTTCGCCTTCGATCTCAGCTATGGCGGCGTGTTCCGGCTCCTGAACATTCCGCAGGAGCATATCCATCCCGTGCTCGTGATCGACTGCGCCCGCCTGCTCTTCCCGTTCGCCCGCCAGATCATCGCGGAAGCGGTGCAGGGCGGCGGTTTCCCGCCCTTCTATGTGCCGTCGATCGACTTCGCGGCGCTGTATCAGCAGCGCATGCAGGAGTTCCAGGCGCAGCAGGGCGCCCCGCTCGCCTGAAGCGCGACCGACGCCATGACGACCAAGGGCCCCGCGGGGCCCTTTTTCGTTTGCGCCGTCCTGGCATTCCCGACAGGTTTGCCTGACCGGGGTGCCCACCGCTCGCCACCTCCTCTTGAGTCCCGGCGGACGGCTGAACGCTGCCCGTCGATCGTGCCGTTGCCGGAGGACAGATGGACTATCTCATGACGCTCGCCGCCGATCCCACGGTCTGGGCTGCGCTCGGCGCCCTGATCGCCATGGAGGTCGTCCTCGGCATCGACAACCTGATCTTCATCTCGATCCTCACCAACAAGCTGCCGGAGGAGCAGCGCTCGCGCGGGCGCAAGATCGGCATCGGGCTCGCCCTGTTCCTGCGGCTGGCCCTGCTCGGCACGGTCGCGATCATCGTGCAGCTGACGGCGCCGATCTTCTCGGTCTTCGGCAAGGCCTTTTCCTGGCGCGACCTCATCCTGATCGTCGGCGGGCTCTTCCTGGTCTGGAAGGCGACCGTCGAGATCCACCACAAGGTCGATCCCGATCACGGACCGGACGTGTTCGACGGCGGCCGTGCCGCGACCGTCACCTTCGGCGGCGTGATCTTCCAGATCCTGCTGCTCGACCTGGTCTTCTCGATCGATTCGATCATCACCGCGGTGGGCATGACCGACCACATCCCGGTCATGGTCATCGCGGTCCTCGTCTCCGTGCTGGTCATGCTGCTGGCGGCCGACCCGCTGGCGCTGTTCATCGAGCGGAACCCGACCATCGTGATGTTGGCGCTGGGATTCCTGCTGATGATCGGCGGCATGCTGATCGCTGAGGGCTTCGGCGCCCATGTGCCCAAGGGCTATATCTATGCGGCGATGGCGTTCTCGGCGATGGTCGAGGCGCTCAACATGCTGTCGCGCCGAGCGATGCGCCGCAAGGGCGACTGAGGAGGGCGTCAGCCCTCCTCGGCGATGCCGAGATAGCCGCGCCAGAGCTGGTTCTTGCCGAGCGATCGGATGAAGGCCTCGTGGGCGGCGATGGCGGCCTCGTCCAGCCGCGGCTGCAGCGGGCGCTGGCGCTGCGGCCGCTCGATCCGGATCGGCGCCAGGCCGCTGCCTCCGGCCTCCCCGGCCCCCAGCCCCAGCGACGCCTGCTTGCCGCCGATCAGCTCGATATAGACCTCCGCCAGGATCTCGGCGTCGAGCAGCGCGCCGTGGCGGGTGCGGCGGCTGTTGTCGATGCCGTAGCGCGTGCACAGCGCATCGAGGCTGTTGGAGGCGCCCGGATGCTTGCGGCGGGCCATGGAGAGCGTGTCGACGACCAGCGAGGACTCGATCGGCGGCCGGCCGATGCGCTGGAACTCCATGTTCAGGAAGCCGACGTCGAAGGCGGCGTTGTGGATGACCAGCCGCGCGCCGTCGATGAACCCGGCGAACTCGTCGGCGATCGCCGCGAAGATGGGCTGGGGTGCCAGAAAGGCGTCCGACAGGCCATGGACCTTGAAGGCCCCCTCCGACATCGGCCGCTCGGGATTGATGTAGGCGTGGAAGCTGCGCCCCGTCGGGCAGTGGTTGACGAGCTCGACGCAGCCGATCTCGACGACGCGGTCGCCGCCCAGCGCCTCGACGCCGGTGGTCTCGGTATCGAGAACGATCTCACGCATGGTCGTCGGTCCACCCTCGCCCGCCCCGGCCCGGACGCCCGGCGAGCGCGAGCAGGATAGACCCGACCTGCCGGCCCGCCGCCACACCGCCGCGCGACGTGTCCACAATGAAATGGGCGCGCGCGCGCTTCTGCGCATCCGGCATCTGCCGGGCCAGGATCGCGTCGAGCCGCTCGGGGGTCATGCCTGGCCGGGCCAGCACCCGGGCACGCTGGACAGCCTCCGGGGCGCTGACGACGAGGACCGCGTCGCAGCGCGACTCGCCACCCGTCTCCAGCAGCAGCGGCACGTCGAGCACGGCAAGGCCCACCCCCCTTTGCTGGCACCCGTGCAGGAAGCTGGCCTCTTCCTCGCGGACAAGCGGATGGATGATCGCCTCCAGCCGCGCCATCGCCTCCGGCTTGCCCAGCACGGCAGCCGAGAGGCTGACCCGGTCGACCGCGCCATCGCGGACGGCGTCGGGGAAAGCCGCCGCGATCAGGGGAACGGCCCGGCCGCGATAGAGCGCATGGACAGTGGCATCGGCATCATGGACCGGAATGCCGCGCGCCTGAAACAGCGCGGCGGTGGTCGACTTGCCCATGCCGATCGAGCCGGTCAGGCCGAGGATGAAGGTCATGGCGTGCCGCGTCCCGGAGCCCGAGGCGGGCTCGCCCTGCGAATCAGTGGCCGAGGATATCGGCTTCGAGCCGCGCCCGCAGCGCCGGCGTGACGGTCGGCGTCACCCCGAACCAGCGCGCGAAACCCGGAACCGCCTGGTGCAGGAGCATGCCGAGCCCATCGACGGGGATGCCGCCGCGATGCGTCGCCTCGATCAGCAGCGGCGTTTGCAGCGGGACATAGACGATGTCGTCGACGAGGGTTCCCGGGCGCAGGCGCGCGAGATCGATTTCCAGCGGCGGTTGGCCGTGCATGCCGAGCGCCGTCGTGTTGATCACGAGGTCGGCGTCGCCGACGAGCGCGTCGCGCCGTGTCCAGTCGGCCGCTTCGACGCTCCCGCCGAGCGCGGCCGCCAGTTCCTCGGCCCGCGCATGGCTGCGGTTGACGAGGATGATCCGGCCGATGCCGCGACCCTTGAGCCCGAAGGCGATGCCGCGGGCGGCGCCGCCCGCGCCCAGAACCAGCGCCGTCCCGACGCGCCCGTCCCAGCCCGGGGCCGTGGCGTCGAGATGGGCGAGGAAGCCCGAGACGTCGCTGTTGTCGCCGCAGATCCGTTCGCCCTCGCGCCAGAGCGTGTTGACCGCGCCGATGGCGCGCGCGGCATCCGTGGCATGATCCACCAGCGCGAGCATCGCCTCCTTGTGCGGGACGGTGATATTGCCGCCCGTGAACTCGCCCGCACGCAACCTTGCGACGAAGGCCGGCAGATCGGCCGGGGCCACATCGATGCGCTCGTAGCTGCCGGCGAGGCCGTACTCGGCGAGCCAGCTGCCATGGATGAGCGGCGAGCGGGAATGGGCGACAGGATGCCCGAGGACAAAGCAGCGTGGTGTCATGGATCGTCGGACTCAGCGGGCAAGGACGGAGAGATCGCGCAGTGCCGCCAGGACAGGCAGCAGCGGCAGGCCGAGAATGGTGAAATGGTCGCCCTCGATGCGCTCGAAGAACTGCACGCCCAGGCCCTCGATCTGGTAGCCGCCGACGCTGGAGAAAGCCGCATCGCCGACCGTGTCGAGATAGGATTCGATGAAGCCCGGCGTCAGCGGGCGCATGGTGAGCCGGGCGGTCTGGTGACCTTCGGCCAGCACCTTGCCACCCCGCACCAGCGCGAAGGCGCTGTGCAGCTCATGGTCGCGGCCGGCCAGAGCGGCGATCTGCCGCGCCGCCGCGGCACGGTCCGCCGGCTTGTGAAAAGCTTCCCCTGCACAGGCCAGCGTCTGGTCGGCTCCCAGGACCAGCCTGTCCGGCTGCTGTGCCGAGACGGCTGAGGCCTTGGCCTGAGCGAGGGCCAGAGCGATCCGCGCCGCGGGTTCACCGGCAGCCAGCAAGGGCGCTTCGACCGCCCTCTCATCGACCGCCGGCTTCACGGTTTCCACGGGGACACCAGCCGCCATCAGCATGTCGCGCCGGGTGATGCTGCCCGAGGCCAGCACCAACGGTTGAGGCGAGAGCCGGAGGCGGGAACCCGCTATCATGTCGCGATGAACTTCATGCGGTGGTCGCGCAGCAGATCGAGGATCGAGGCAGCCGTCTCCTCGATCGAGCGGCGTGTCACATCGATCACCGGCCAGCCCTTGCGGGCACAGAGCCGGCGCGACTGGGCGACCTCGTCGGCCACCGAGGCCGGGTCGACATAGGGCGTCTCGTCATCGGCCCGCAGCGAGAGAAGCCGGTTCTGGCGGATCTGGACGATACGGTCGGGGCTGGCGACGAGGCCGACGATGAGCGGCTTGCGGACGTGCTCGAGTTCGGCCGGCAACGGCACGTTCGGCACCAGCGGGATGTTGGCAGTCTTGATGCCGCGATTGGCGAGGTAGATCGAGGTCGGCGTCTTCGAGGTCCGGCTGATGCCGACGAGGATGATGTCGGCCGACTCGAGATCGCCGCCGAGCTGGCCGTCGTCGTGCAGCAGCGTGTAGTTCATCGCGTCGATGCGGCGGAAGTACTCAGCGTTCAGCACATGCTGCGCGCCGGGCTTCGGGGCCGAGGCCTGGCCGAGATAGGACTGGAAGAGCGCGAGCACCGGGTTGAGCACCGACAGGCAGGGGCAGCCCAGTTCCCGGCAGAAATTCTCCAGCCGCTGCGACCATTCCGGCTCGACCAGCGTGTAGAGCACGACGCCGGGGGAGGCCTCGATCTCCGCCAGGACGCGGGCGAGCTGCGCCTCCGAACGGACGAGCGGATAGACATGCTCGATCGCGGACACCGTTTCGTACTGCGCTGCAGCGGCGCGGCTGACGGCGATCAGGGTTTCGCCGGTCGCGTCCGACACCAGGTGGAGGTGAAAGTAATTGCGGTGCACGGGGCTCCCCGGGGCGATGGCGCGGTCAGCAACCTCTAGCCCGGCAGGCCGCCAAAGCAAATCGGCCGGCTCTGGGCGCTTCGACGGTGAGCCGGGCCAGGGCGCCGGCCGTTGCGGGTTGCCTGGGGAGCGCTGTGGACAAAACCGTCTCCGGAGGGCGGCGGCGTTAAGGTCTGTATAACCCTAATGATCCGTTAACAGGCCAGAGGCTGTGGGGAGAGGCTGACGTGTTTCACGTGAATCATTTTGCCGCGCCGATGGGCGGTCGCGATTCGCACGGGTTAACAAACCGTTAACGCTGGCCGGGTGGACAGCGCGCCTCGCCTGCCTCAGGCTGGACACCTGTGGACAGGTTGTGGATCGGATTGCGTCGGGCTATCTGCCCCCATCCAAGAGTCAAAAAAGAAGATTCTCTCTCTAGAAATCTATTTAAGAGAGATGGGGGATGGATCGCCGATGAGCCTCACGACACCTGACCAGCCTGCGTTCCTGCGGGCCCTTTCCGGCGAGGCCCTGCCGACACCGCCAATCTGGATGATGCGCCAGGCGGGGCGCTATCTGCCGGAGTACCGTGAGCTCCGCGCCAAGGCCGGCAGCTTCCTTGGCCTCTGCTACAATCCCGAATGGGCTGCCGAGGTCACGCTGCAGCCGATCCGGCGTTTCGGATTCGATGCCGCGATCCTGTTCTCAGACATTCTCGTCGTGCCGCAGGCGCTCGGCCAAAAGCTCTGGTTCGTCGAGGGCGAAGGTCCCCGTCTCGAGCCGGTTGCCGATCGGGAAAGGCTTGCCGAGATCGACAGGCAAGCCGGGCTTTCCGTGCTCGATCCCGTCATCGAGACGGTGCGTCGCGTCCGCGCTTCGCTGCCGAAGGAAACAGCCTTCATCGGGTTCTGTGGTGCGCCCTGGACGGTGGCGACCTATATGGTCGCGGGCCGCGGCACGCCTGACCAGGGGCCAGCCAAGGACCTCTTCACCCGCGACGAAGCGCTGTTCCGGCTGATGATCGACCGGATCGTCGACACCTCGATCGATTATCTCAACGCGCAGATCGAGGCCGGGGTCGATGCCGTGCAGATCTTCGACAGCTGGGCGGGTTCGCTGGGCGAGGCCGATTTCGAGCGCTGGTGCATCGCGCCGACGCGGCGAATCGTCGAGGGCGTGCGGGCCCGGCAGCCTAAGGCGAGGATCATCGGCTTCCCGCGTGGGGCGGGGCGCTTGATTCCGGCCTATGTCCGCGGGACGGGCGTCGATGCCGTCGGCCTCGAATCCGAAATCGATCGTGGTTTCGCCCGCGACAAAATCCAATCGCTCGTGCCGGTCCAGGGCAATCTCGATCCGCTGGTTCTGCGGGCCGGTGGTCCGGAGCTGGAGCGCGAGATTGCGGCTGTGATGGCGGCCTTCGGCAAAGGGCCCTTCGTCTTCAATCTCGGGCACGGCATCCTGCCGGATACGCCAATCGCGCATGTCGAGCGGCTGCTGGCTGCGGTCCGGGGCTGACCGCAGCGGCCATGGCGGAGCAGATGCGCGATGTATGACTGGCTGAAGGCCGTCCACGTTCTGGCGGTGATCTCGTGGATGGCCGGGATGCTCTACCTGCCGCGGCTGATGGTCTACCATGTCGATGCCGCGCCCGGGTCGGTCCAGTCGGAGACCTTCAAGGTCATGGAACGCCGGCTGCTCAAGGGGATCATGAACCCCGCGATGATCGTGACCTGGGTGCTGGGGCTTTACCTCGCCTGGGATGCGTTCGGCTTCAAAGGCGGCTGGCTGCACGGCAAGATCTTGCTCGTCATGCTGCTGTCGGGCGTCCATGGCTACCTCGTCGGACGGGTGCGGGACTTCGCCGAGGATCGCAACACGAAGTCGGGCCGCTTCTACCGGATCATCAACGAGGTGCCGGCCGTGCTGATGGTCGGCATCGTCATTCTCGTCATCGTCAAACCGTTCTGAGACCGATGCGGTTTGCCGCTTGAGCCGGACGGCGTTTCCGGTTATCAGACGGAACGCTTCTCCAGCGTTCTCCCTGTTGTCGATGGTTCGTGAGCCGACTGCCCTGGCAGCCGCTCGTGGCGCTCAACCCCAGCGCCGTCCGTCCGGGCCTGTCGATCATTTCCTTACCGTCCTGGTCCCGGCCTCCTGAGCCGAGACATTTTCGATCCGGGTGCCCCATGCGGGAAATCAAGCTCCAAGACCTCAAGGTCAAGTCGCCGACCGAACTTCTCGCCTTCTCGGAGGGGCTCGAGGTCGAGAACGCCAGCACGATGCGCAAGCAGGAGCTGATGTTCGCGATCCTGAAGCAGCTCGCCGCCCGGGAGACCGAGATCCTCGGCGAGGGCGTCGTCGAGGTGCTGCCGGATGGTTTCGGCTTCCTGCGGTCGCCCGATTCGAACTATCTGCCGGGCCCCGACGACATCTACGTCTCGCCGACGCAGATCCGGAAATTCGGCCTGCGCACCGGCGACACGGTCGAAGGCCCGATCCGCAGCCCGAAGGACGGCGAGCGCTATTTTGCCCTGCTCAAGGTCAACACGATCAATTTCGAGGATCCCGAGCGGATCAAGCACAAGATCAATTTCGACAACCTGACGCCGCTCTATCCTGATGAGCGCCTGCGGCTCGAGGTTGCGGAGCCGGCGAAGAAGGATTTCTCGGCCCGCGTCATCGACATCGTGGCCCCGATCGGCAAGGGCCAGCGCGCCCTGATCGTCGCGCCGCCGCGGACCGGCAAGACCGTCCTGCTGCAGAACATCGCGCAGTCGATCACGACCAACCACCCGGAATGCTACCTCATCGTCCTGCTGATCGACGAGCGCCCGGAAGAGGTCACGGACATGCAGCGCTCGGTCAAGGGCGAGGTCGTGTCCTCGACCTTCGACGAGCCGGCGACCCGCCACGTCCAGGTGGCCGAGATGGTCATCGAGAAGGCCAAGCGCCTGGTCGAACATGGCCGCGACGTGGTGATCCTGCTGGACTCGATCACCCGCCTCGGCCGCGCCTACAACACGGTGGTCCCCTCCTCCGGCAAGGTGCTGACCGGCGGTGTCGACGCCAACGCCTTGCAGCGCCCCAAGCGCTTCTTCGGCGCGGCCCGCAACATCGAGGAGGGCGGCTCGCTGACCATCGTCGCGACCGCGCTGATCGACACCGGCAGCCGCATGGACGAGGTGATCTTCGAGGAGTTCAAGGGCACCGGTAACTCGGAAATCGTGCTGGACCGCAAGGTCTCCGACAAGCGCATCTTCCCGGCGATCGACATCCTCAAGTCGGGCACCCGCAAGGAAGAGCTCATCACGCCGAAGGATGTCCTGGCCAAGACCTATGTCCTGCGCCGCATCCTCAATCCGATGGGCCCGCAGGACGCGATCGAGTTCCTGATGGACAAGCTGCGCCAGACCAAGCAGAACGCCGACTTCTTCGACTCGATGAACACCTGATCCACCCCGGCGGATCGATTCGTATCCGTACTGGATGAAGACGGGTCCGGCATGAGTGCCCTCGATGATCTGCCGACCATCGCGGCGCTGTCGTCGGCGGCCGGTCGCGCCGGTGTCGCCGTGGTCCGGCTGTCGGGATCGCGTGTCCGATTCGCGGTCGAAACAATCGCCGGGAACCTCCCCTTGCCCCGCCGGGCGTCCCTTCGCACGCTGCGCGACCCCGCCGGCGAGGCGATCGACGAGGCGCTCGTCCTGTATTTTCCCGCCCCTGCGAGCTTCACCGGTCAAGACGTCGCCGAGCTCCACATTCATGGTGCCCGGGCCGTATTGGCGCGGCTGCTGCAGGTGTTGTGCGACCTCCCCGGGATCCGTCTGGCGGAGCCGGGCGAATTCACCCGACGTGCCTTCGAGGCCGGAAAGCTCGACCTCAGCGAGGTCGAAGGGCTGATCGACCTGATCGATTCGGAAACGGAATGGCAGCGTCGGCAGGCGCTGCGGCAGATGGACGGCTCGCTGGGCATCGCTGCCGCGAACTGGCGGCGATCGCTGATCGAAGCGATGGCGCTGCTCGAGGCCGAGATCGACTTTTCCGACGAGGCCGACGTCACGGGTCCCCTCATCGAGCGGGCGCTCGGGACGGTCGGCGATGTTCTCGGTCAACTGCGCGAGGCCCTGGGCGGATTTGCCCGAGGTGAGCGCATCCGCGAGGGCTTCGTCGTGGTCCTGGCGGGGCCGCCGAATGCCGGCAAGTCGAGCCTGCTCAACGCGCTGGCGCGCCGCGACGTCGCCATCGTCTCCCCGATTGCCGGAACGACCCGGGACGCGATCGAAGTCCGCCTCGACCTGGCCGGGCTGCCGGTCACGCTGATCGACACAGCCGGGCTCCGCAACAGCACCGATCCCATCGAGGCGGAAGGCGTCCGCCGGGCGCGCGCGCTGGCCGAGAAGGCTGATCTCGTTTTGAGCCTCCGGGCGATCGATTCGGACCCGGACCGGCTTCATGGCGGCGAGGGTGTTATCGCCCTGGCCACCAAGGTCGATCTCGCCGGTCTGGCGAGGCCTGGCGAGGTGGCGGTGTCGGCGCAGACCGGCCAGGGCATCCCGGAACTCTTGACGTTGATGGCCGAGCGCCTCGCCGGGCAAGGCGTGGTCGAGCCCGCGCTTCTGACGCGCGAGCGGCACCGCGTCGCCGTGGGTCAGGCGATCGATGCGCTGGAGCGGGCCGGCTCCGGGCGGCATGACCAGGCCGAACTGCTCGCCGAGGATCTGCGCCTGGCCGTGCGCGCGCTGGAGCGCCTTTTGGGGCGCGTCGACATCGAGGATGTTCTGGATCAGCTCTTCGCAGGCTTCTGCATCGGCAAGTAGGCCGGCAACGACATTGTCGGATAGAGATTGACCCCCCGCCGGGGCTTCGATAGCGACATCTCATGTCGCAGAACCTCATCGAAAGCCGTTACGACGTCATCGTCGTGGGCGGCGGCCATGCCGGCGTCGAGGCGGCCGCGGCGGCGGCCCGCTATGGGGCGCGCACGGCCTTGATCACGCATCGTCTCGACACGATCGGGGTCATGTCCTGCAACCCGGCGATCGGTGGTCTGGGCAAGGGTCATCTCGTGCGCGAGATCGACGCGCTCGACGGCCTGATGGCCAAGGCGGCCGACCGCGGCGGCATCCAGTTCCGCATGCTGAACCGTCGCAAGGGTCCCGCTGTCCGCGGACCGCGCGCCCAGGCCGATCGCAAACTCTACCGCGCGGCGGTGCAGGACCTCGTCTCCGCCCAGGCCAACCTCTCCGTCGTCGCCGGAGACGTCTTCGACCTCGATGTCGCGCATGGCCGGGTCGCCGGCGTTGTCCTCGCCGATGGCCGTCGATTCGGCTGCGGAACAGTCGTGCTGACCACGGGGACCTTCCTCCGGGGCCTGATCCATATCGGCGAGACGCGGATCCCGGCCGGGCGGGTCGACGAGGCGGCCTCCGCCGGGCTGTCTGCCACCCTCGCCCGCCATGACTTCCCGCTCGGCCGGCTGAAGACCGGCACACCGCCGCGGCTCGATGGGCGGACGATCGACTGGGCGGCCCTGGAGATGCAGGCCGGCGACGAACCGCCCGAGCCGTTCTCGGCGCTGACGACGGCGATCACCAATCCCCAGATCGCCTGTGGGATCACGCGGACGACACTGGCGACGCATGAGCTGATCCGGGCCAATCTGCACCGCGCGCCGATGTTCTCGGGGCAGATCGAGGGGCGGGGGCCGCGCTACTGCCCGTCGATCGAGGACAAGGTCGGCCGCTTCGGCGACCGGGACGGGCACCAGATCTTTCTCGAGCCGGAGGGGCTGGACGACGATACCGTCTATCCCAACGGAATCTCGACCTCGCTGCCCGAGGACGTCCAGCGCGGATTGCTGGCGACGATCCCGGGTCTGGAGCGGGCCGTGATGCTGCGCCCAGGCTATGCGATCGAGTATGATTTCGTCGATCCGCGCGCGCTGCGCAATACGCTGGAGACGCGCGCCCTGGGTGGCCTGTTCCTCGCCGGCCAGATCAATGGCACCACCGGCTATGAAGAAGCCGGAGCGCAGGGCCTGCTGGCCGGACTGAACGCGGCACGGATGGCGGGTGGCGCCGAGGCGATCGTGCTGCCACGGACAAGCTCCTATCTCGGTGTCATGGTCGACGACCTCGTCTCCCGTGGCGTTACGGAGCCGTATCGAATGTTCACCTCGCGGGCGGAGTTCCGGCTTTCGCTGCGTGTCGACAACGCCGATGAGCGGCTGACGGCCCTGGGGGCGACGCTGGGCGTGGTCGGTTCGGAACGGCTTGGCGCCTTTGCCGAACGGAACCAGGCCATCAAGGCGCTGACGGCGCGGCTGCAGGCGTTGACGCTCACGCCACGACAGGCCGAAGCGGCCGGGCTGGCGGTCAATCGTGACGGCATCCGCCGCAGCGCCTATCAGATCCTCTCCTATCCCGACATCGGTTTCGAGCGTCTGGCGGCGGTCTGGCCCGAGCTGGGGGATTTCGCTCCCGGGGTGATCGCTCGCGTCACGGCCGATGCGGTCTATTCGGTCTATCTCGACCGCCAGGCCGGGGAGATCGCGGCCTATCAGCGTGACCAGTCGCTGAAAGTGCCGGATGATCTCGATCTTGACGGGATTTCCGGCCTGTCGAACGAGCTGAAGGCGAAGCTCACGGCCGAGAGACCGGCCGACATCGCCCAGGCGGGCCGGATCGAGGGCATGACTCCGGCCGCGTTGACGCTGCTGGCGGCGCATGCCCGCAGGAAACGGACCGAGTCTGTCGCCGTCCCCTGACGGAACTGTTGATAACCACGCCATGACTGTTGATAATTCCGACCGTGCCCGCGCTTTGCGCTTGACGCCTGTTTCACGTGAAACAGAGGAGCGGCTCTCGCTGCTGGTGGCGGAACTCGCGCGCTGGCAGGCGGCCAAGAATCTCGTGTCCAACACGACCCTCGCCGACGTCTGGCTGCGGCATATCGCCGATTCCCTCCAGCTGTTCCGGCTCGCGCCCGATGCCCGAACCTGGCTCGATCTCGGCTCCGGTGGGGGCTTCCCGGGCCTGGTGATCGGAATCTGCCTCGCCGAAGTCGAGGGCGGGCGCATCCATCTGGTCGAGAGCAACAGCCGCAAATGCGCCTTTCTGCGGCATGCCGCGCGCCTAACTGGGGCGCCGGTCACTGTTCATCCGGCTCGGATCGAGGACGTCATCGGGGATTTCACCGGGCGCGTCGACGTGGTGACGGCCCGGGCGCTGGCGCCACTGCCGCAGCTGCTCGACTGGTGCAAAGAGCTGTTGAGAACAGGCACCCTCGGACTGTTTCCGAAGGGACAACATCTAGATGCGGAATTGACGGAGTCGTCCAGATATTGGAAGATTCAGGCCTCAACGGTTTCCTCCGTGACGGATGGGGCCGCCCGGATCCTGATGGTCCGCGCAGCCGAGAAACGGGCCGATCCATGACCGATCTTACGCCAATCCCGATGCCGCGCCGCCCGCGCGTGCTGGCGCTCGCGAATCAGAAGGGCGGCGTCGGCAAGACCACGACGGCCATCAATCTGGGCACGGCCCTGGCTGCGATCGGCGAAAAGGTCCTGATCGTCGATCTCGACCCGCAGGGCAACGCGTCGACCGGGCTGGGCGTCGACCGGCGCAGCCGCAAATCCTCCACCTATGACGTGCTCTGCGGGGATGTCGGGCTCGGCCAGGCGATGCAGGAAACCGCTGTTCCCGGATTGTTCCTGGCGCCCTCGACGTTGGACCTGCTCGGTGTCGAACTCGAGATCGCCTCCTCCAAGGACCGGGCGCACCGGCTGAAGAACGCGATCGACGAGCTGGTCTATGACCAGCGCTGCTCGGACCTGACCTATGTCCTGATCGACTGCCCGCCTTCGCTGAGCCTGATCACCATCAACGCGATGACGGCGTCCGACGCCGTGCTGGTGCCGCTGCAGTGCGAGTTCTTCGCGCTCGAAGGTTTGAGCCAGCTCCTGAAGACCGTCGAGCAGGTTCGGGCGGGTCTCAACCCGCGCCTGATCATCCAGGGCGTCGTGCTGACGATGTACGATCCGCGCAACAACCTGTCAGGCCAGGTCATGGCCGATGTGCGCGAATTCCTCGGCGACAAGGTCTACGAGACAGTGATTCCGCGCAATGTGCGGGTGTCGGAGGCGCCTTCGTACGGGAAACCGGCGCTGCTTTATGATCTGCGCTGCTCGGGCTCGCAGGCCTATCTGAAGCTGGCGTCCGAAGTGATCCGCCGCGAGCGTGCGCTGCGCGCGGCGGCCTGAAGCATTGACCAGAGGTTGAATGATGGCGATGGCCGAAGAACAGGGGCGCTCGCGCCTGGGCCGGGGTCTGGCAGCGCTGATCGGCGATGTCGGCGAGGAGATCGGCGCGCTGGAGCGGGCTCGCGGCCAGCGTCGCGTTCCGGTCGAGTTCCTGCGGCCGAGCGCGCGCAATCCGCGCCGCAGCTTCGCGGAGGAGGATCTCGAGGAGCTGACGGCGTCCGTGCGTGAGCGCGGCATCCTGCAGCCGATCATCGTGCGGGCAATCGTCGGCATGCTTGATGCCTATGAGATCATCGCCGGCGAGCGTCGCTGGCGCGCGGCCCAGCGGGCCGGGCTGCACGATGTCCCTGTCATCCTCGTCGAGGCCGATGATCGCGAGGCGCTCGAAATCGCCATCGTCGAGAACGTGCAGCGCACCGATCTCAACGCGATCGAGGAAGCGGCGGGCTATGAGCAGCTGATCGCCGAGTTCAACTACACGCAGGCCGATCTGGCGCGGGTGATCGGCAAGAGCCGCAGCCATGTCGCCAACACGCTGCGACTGTCGAAGCTGCCGCCGTCCGTCCGGCAGATGGTCAGCGACGGCGCCGTGTCGGCCGGCCATGCCCGTGCGCTGCTTTCCGTTTCGGACCCGGAACTGATGGCGCGCAAGATCGTCGACGAGGGCCTGAGCGTGCGCGACATCGAGCGCATCGTCCAGGAGGAGTCGCGGGGCGAGACCAAGAGCATCTCGAGCAAGCCCAGGGTCGAGAAGGACCCCGATACGCGGGCGGTCGAAAGGGCGCTGGAGGAGGCGCTCGGCCTGTCCGTCTCGATCAGCCACCGCGCCACTGGCAGCGGCGAGGTCAAGATCAGCTACAAGACGCTGGAACAGCTCGACGCGCTCTGCCGCCGCCTGAAGGATTGAACGACTAGTCCCCGCGCCCGGCCACCCGGCCGAGGCGCGCCAGCGTCCACAGCGCCCGCGTCGCGCCGGCCCGGCCGAGATCGCCGTCGCGGCGCGCGGCGAGCGTGGCATTGCCCAGCAGCGTCACCGCCTCCATCAGCTTCGCCGTGCTCCAGGCCGACAGCGCCGCCTCCGTGGTGGCGATGCGCGGATAGGGCAGGCGCATCGCCGCCACCATGTCGCGGGCGCTGCGGCCGGCATCGACCCCCTGCCGGGCCTTCAGCAGCGCCAGAGCGTGCCGCAGCACGGCGCCGAGCATGACGCCGGCATCAAGTCCTTCGCTCGCGAGCTTGGCCTGTGCGAGGTCGAGGACGGGCAGCTTCCCCGCGAAGACGGCGTCGACGGGCATGGCCTGCTCGCGCTGGGCGGTGTCGCCGACGACGGCCTCGATATGCGCCTGCCCGATCGTGGGATCGTCGCCGACATAGAGCAGAAGCTTCTCGATTTCCCGGCGCGAGGTCTGCCGGTCGCCGCCGAGCAGGCCGGCGAGCAGGTCACGGCTGGTCCGGTCGATGCTTTTGCCGGCGGCGCGGACCATCTCGTCGATGATGGTGCCGAGATCGCGCGCGGCGTCGCCATAGCAGGGCACGGCGAGCGCGGTCCGTGCGCGCTCGCAGGCGGTTCGCAGCGGATTGGTGCGCTGGAGATCGCCGGCCTCGACGATGACGATGGCATCCTGCGAGGGGGTGGCCAGGAGCGGCTCGACAGCGGCGAGCAGCATCTTGGCGGTAGGCGAGACGCGGATCGCGCGCCGCCCGCCGAACATTCCAATGGTGTTGGCTTCGTCAACGAGTTTGAGCGGGTCGCCGGCAATCTCGTCGCCGCTCATCCGGACGAGCTGGAAGGCATCCTGCGGATCGTCGACATGGGCCCGGGCGAGGGCCGCGGCGCGCTCCGAGACGAGGCCGGCATCGGGACCGTAGATCAGCACCAGGCGATAGGCGGGGTCCAGCCGGGCGAGCGCGCGGTCCGCCTCATGCGCCTTGATCGAGGCCATGCGGCGTCCTGATCCGCTCAGCCGGCCACGAGGTCGGCGGCGATCTGCCCGCGAATCAGCGTGGCGAGGTTCTTCGCCGCACGAATCTGGGCGTCGCGGGCCGCCCTCACCGTGGCGAAACGCTGCGTCGAGCGCTCATAGGGAGCTCGGACGACATTGCTCCCCCTGGAGACGACCTTTCCGGAAGCCGTATCGGTGAGGGACCATGTCGCCGTCGCGACCAGAATGGCCGAATCGGCCCGGCCGTTGGCGTAGTCGACGGTCACGACCTCGATCGCCTCGGAGATCTGCGTCTGGAAGGTCAGCCTTTTGGCGCGGTCCGGCTCGTTGCCGCCATCGAGCTCGAAGACCAGCTCGTTGCGCAGGTAATGGCCGATCAGCCCCTTGATCTCGGGGACCTGGATCTCCTTGAAGGTGTCCTTGACGCTGCCGCCGGTGATGGAGCGCGTGTTTTCGGCATAGAGGGGCTGGAAACATCCGCCTGCTGCCGCTGCCGCGATCAGGGCCGCGGCGAGCATCAGGCGGGAGCCCCGCAGGGCTCCGGGGCGACCAGTCTCAGAGGACGACATTCACGATTCTCCCGGGAACCACGATGATCTTGCGGATCGCGCGGCCGTCAAGCGCCTTCGCGACGACATCGGATGCGCGCACCAGCGCCTCGACGGCGATGATATCCGCATCGGCTGGCACGGTCACCTCGGCGCGCTTCTTGCCGTTGACCTGCACGGGCAGAACGATGCTGTCGTCCTTCAGCAGCGCGGCCTCCGCGACCGGCCAGGCGGCCTCGCCGGCCAGGCCGATCTGGCCGAGTACCCGCCAGCATTCCTCCGCCAGATGCGGCATCATCGGCGCGACGAGTTGGGTGACCACGACGCCGGCCTCGTGCAGCGCGAAGGCCTGATCCGGCGGCAGGGTGGCGCTTTCGGCTGCCGCATCGAGCGCCTTCCCGATCGCGTTGGTCAGCGTGTAGACATGCGCGATGCAGCGGTTGAAGGCGAGCCGCTCGATATCGTTGCCGACGGCGTCCAGCGCCCTGTGGGTGGCCTTGCGCAGTGTCTGGGCCGCCTCTCCGGTCGCGTCAGGCGCAGTGGCGGCGTTGCCGGTCCGCTCGGCGATCTCGTTCAGCAGACGCCAGAGGCGCTGAACGAAGCGCGCGGCACCCTGCACGCCCTCGTCGGTCCAGATCACGTCGCGGTCCGGCGGCGAATCCGACAGCATGAACCAGCGGGCGGTGTCGGCGCCGTAGGAGGCGATGATGTCGTCGGGATCGACGACGTTCTTCTTCGACTTCGACATCTTCTCGATCGCACCGATCTCGATCGGCTCGCCGGATTCGACATGGAAGCCGCGACGCTCGCTGCCCTCGGTCTCGATGCGGACATCGCCAGGCTCGACCCAGTTGCCGGCCGCGTCGCGATAGGTCTCGTGAACGACCATGCCTTGCGTGAACATGCCGTCGAAGGGCTCGTCCAGCCCGGCATGGCCCGTCGCCTTCATCGCGCGGGTGAAGAAGCGCGAATAGAGCAGGTGCAGGATCGCGTGCTCGACGCCGCCGATATACTGGTCGACCGGCAGGAAGCGGTCGACGACGGCGCGGTCCGTCGGGCTCTCGGTCCGCCAGGGATCGGTGAAGCGGGCGAAATACCAGGACGAATCGACGAAGGTGTCCATCGTGTCGGTTTCGCGCCGGGCGGCCGCGCCGCATTGCGGGCAGGCGACATGCTTCCAGCTCGGGTGATGGTCGAGCGGGTTGCCCGGCCGGTTGAAGGAGACGTCGTCGGGCAGCTTCACCGGCAGGTCGGCATCGGGGACCGGAACCGTTCCGCAGGCGGAACAATGAATGACCGGAATCGGGCAGCCCCAGTAGCGCTGGCGCGAAATGCCCCAGTCGCGCAGGCGGAAATTGACCTTGCGGGCGGCGACCGGGCGATGGCCGCGGCTCTCGCTTTCGAGACGTCGGGCGACCTCCTCCTTGGCCTGCGCAATCGTCAGGCCGTCGAGGAAGCGCGAATTGATCATGCGGCCGTCGTCGACATAAGCCGTGTCGGTGATGACGAAGCTCGCCGGATCGACGCCCTCGGGCGCGACCACCGGCATGTTGCCGAGGCCGTATTTGTTGACGAAGTCGAGGTCGCGCTGGTCATGCGCCGGGCAGCCGAAGATGGCGCCCGTGCCGTACTCCATCAGGATGAAGTTCGCGACATAGACCGGCAGCGTCCAGGACGGATCGAAGGGATGCGCGACGCGCAGGCCCGTGTCGAAGCCGAGCTTCTCGGCCTTGTCGATGTTCTCCTGGGCCGTGCCGGTGCGCTTGCACTCCTCGATGAAGGCCTGCAGCGCCGGATTTTCCGCAGCGGCGGCCTTGGCGAGGGGGTGATCGGGGGCGATGCCGAGGAACTTCGCGCCGAACAGCGTGTCGGGCCGCGTCGTGTAGACCTCGACCTCTTCGGCGCCGAAGGCATTCGATTCGAGCGCGAAACGAACCAGCAGCCCTTCCGAACGGCCGATCCAGTTCTTCTGCATCAGCCGCACCTTGTCGGGCCAGCGGGTCAGACCCTCCAGCGCGTCATGCAGCTCCTGACCGAAGGTCGTGATCTTGAAGAACCACTGCGTCAGCTCGCGGATCTCGACCGGCGCGCCCGAGCGCCAGCCCTTGCCGTCGATGACCTGCTCATTGGCGAGCACGGTCTCGTCGACCGGATCCCAGTTCACCTTCGCCGTCTTGCGGTCGACGAGCCCGGCCTTGAGGAAGTCCAGGAACATCTTCTGCTGGTGGCGGTAATAGGACGGGTCGCAGGTCGCGAGCTCGCGGCTCCAGTCGAGCGAGAGCCCCATGGACTGGAGCTGCGTGCGCATCGCGGCGATGTTGGCGTAGGTCCATTCGCGCGGGTGCACGTTCTTCTGCTTGGCGGCGTTTTCCGCCGGCAGGCCGAAGGCGTCCCACCCCATCGGGTGCAGCACGGCGAAGCCCTTGGCACGCTTGTAGCGCGCGACCACGTCGCCCATCGCGTAGTTGCGGACATGGCCCATATGGATGCGGCCCGACGGGTAGGGAAACATCTCGAGCACGTAGTAGCTCGGCCGCGGGTCGTCGTTGCGCGTCTCGAAGAGCTTGCGCTCCTGCCAGACGGCGCGCCATTTCGGCTCGGATTCCTTGGGATTGTAGCGTTCGACGGCCATGGCAGCGGGCTATTCTTGCATCATCGGAGGTGCCGGGACTAGGACACCATTGAGGCGGCGCGGTCAACGCCGCGCCGGGCATACGAGGGCATGCGATGAGCGATACGGTGAAGCGATGGAGGGAAACCCGGGCGGCGATCGCGCGGGCCGCGCGCGATGTCGAGCGTGATCCCGATTCGGTGGCGCTGATCGCGGTGTCCAAGACAATGCCGGCCGAGGCGATCCTGCCGGTGCTCGAGGCCGGTCAGCGGATCTTCGGCGAGAACTACGTCCAGGAGGCGAAGGCGAAATGGCCGGCGCTGAAAGAGCGTTTTCCCGACGCGCAGGTCCACATGATCGGGCCGCTGCAGTCGAACAAGGCGAGGGAGGCGGTCGAGCTCTTCGACGCGATCCACTCGCTCGACCGCGAGAGCCTCGCCAAGGAGCTGGCCCGCGAGATCGCGCGCAGCGGCCGGGCGCCGACGCTCTATGTCCAGGTCAACACGGGTGACGAGCCGCAGAAGGGCGGCGTCAGCCCCAGCGCGATCGATGCCTTCCTCGAGAGCTGCCGCGTTCATCACGGTCTGGTGATCGAGGGGCTGATGTGCATTCCGCCCGCGGAGGATCCGCCCTCGCCGCATTTCGCGCTGCTGGCGAAGATCGCGGCCCGCCACGGCCTGCGCGGCCTGTCGATGGGCATGAGCGCCGATTACGAGGCGGCGATCCAGCTCGGGGCGACGCATGTCCGCGTCGGCAGCGCCATCTTCGGTGCACGGGGCTGAGGCGTCTATCGTCATTGCGAGCGCAGCGAAGAGATCCCGGCAGCGTCGAGCACTGCATTTCTGGATTGCTTCGCTGCGCTCGCAATGATGGCGCACCGGGCGACTACCGCTTCAGGGGTTCCCCGACGTCGATGCGGTTGCCGTCCGGATCCTCGAAGACGAAGGCGCGCAGGCCATAGTCCTTGTCGCGCAGGCCCTTGACGATGCGCAGGCCGTGGGCCCGGATAATGGCGTGCAGGGTGTCGATGTCCTCGACCAGCATGTGGGCCACAGTGAACGGCGCCGGCCTGTGGTTGCGCTGCAGCGTCAGATGCAGTTCAGCCGCATCGCGCTTCAGGATGACGAAACCGACGGGCTCGCCGTTTTCGAAGGTTTTGCTGAACCCCATCGCGCCGACATAGAAATCGCAGGCGCGCGCCATGTCGCCGACGGCAATGGTGGCGGCGATCCGGCCGAAACGGAGGGTGTCGGAGGGGGTGTCGGTCATGACAGTCTCGAGCTTGGAAACCGTGACGGGTGCGGGACGGTGCCCGCATGGCCGTCGGACGGTGCCTGGAGAGGGTCGAGACGGTGCTCGCAGCCTCCATAATCCGGCGCGACTTATCTGACCAGCATCACGCAGCGCCGTGCCAGCCGGGGCAGGACCTTCGCAAAAACGTGACGTTCGACCGCGACGCAGCCCGCCGTCGGGGTGAAGCCGGGCCGGGCGAGGTGCCAGAAGATCGCGCTGCCGCGCCCGCGCACGACCGGGGCGTCGTTCCAGCCGAGTTCGACGATGACGTCGTAGAGATGGTCCTCGCGGGTCAGCCGTTCCTCGGCTTCGCCGGGCGGGCGGTCGATCAGGCGATTGTAGCGGCGATCCGTCCTATCGTCGCACCAGGCGTCGCGCGGGGCGATCCTGCGCAGCGGCAGCAGGCTGAGCGGGCGGCCGATGCGGTCGGCGCGGTAGAGCACGCGGCGCAGCGGCAGTTCGGCGCGAGGCGTCCGGCCGTCGCCCTCGCGCTTGAGCGTGCCGATGCCGGAGCGGCCCAGCGCGCAGGGAAAGGCCGCGCCACCGGCGACCAGAAAGCCCTTCCTGCGGTCGCGGACCGAGGCGAAGACACGCAGGCTCAAGAGCAGACGGGGGCGTCCTGGAGGCAGGCGGAAGCCTGTCCGATCACGGTTTCTCACGGGAATTCCATTGCGCGTGACTTGCGGTCGCGATTCAGCGGGCTCATGGTAACGCGTCATTTCTCGTGCGAACGATCCCCATGCCCGCCGTGCATCATATCCTTCTGGTCGACGACGACCAGACCCTGCGAGACGCGCTCGCCGAGCAGCTCGCGCTCTATGACGAGTTCAAGCTCTCGACCGCTGGCACGGCCACGGGCGCGGTCAAGGCGGTGCAGGCGGAGCGCATCGACCTCGCCATCATGGATGTCGGCCTGCCCGACATGGACGGGCGCGAGGCGGTGAAGCTGATGCGCAAGAACGGCTTCAAGAGCCCGGTCATCATGCTCACCGGCCAAGGCTCCGACGCCGACACGGTGCTGGGGCTGGAAGCGGGCGCCAACGATTATGTCGTCAAGCCGTTCAAGTTCGCCGTTCTGCTGGCGCGCATCCGCGCGCATCTGCGGCAATATGAGGCGAGCGAGGACGCGGTCTTCCAGGTCGGTCCCTATACGTTCCACCCCGGCTCCAAGCTCCTCGTCAGCGAGAAGGGCTCGAAGACCAAGCTGACCGAGAAGGAAACCGCGATCCTGCGCTTCCTATACCGGGCCGGTCGCAAGCCGATCGCGCGCGAGGTGCTGCTGCAGGAGGTCTGGGGCTACAACAGCCAGGTCACCACCCATACGCTCGAGACGCATATCTACCGGCTGCGCCAGAAGATCGAGCCCGACCCGGGCAATGCCCGCCTGCTGGTGACGGATGCCGGCGGCTACCGGCTCAACCCCTAGGATATGGCCCTCGACGACGACATCGCCCTGCTGGCCCGGCAGCCGCTGCTGGGCCTGATGGAGCGCGATGCGCTGAGGCTGATTGCCTTCGCCGCGGAGAGCCGCATCCTGAGAGCGGGTGACGTGCTGTTTCGCGTCGGCGAGCCGTCGGACGGGGCGGTGCTGGTGATTTCGGGGGCGGTCGCGCTCGACAGTCGCGAGGACGGGCAACCGGCGCAGGAGATCGTCGGCCCCGGCGCCCTGATCGGCGAGATGGCCCTGTTCACGGCCGTCGCACGCCCGGTCACGGCGATCGCCCGCGAGCCGACGCAGGTGATGCGCCTGTCGCGCAGCGTGATGCGCCGCGTCCTGGCCGAATCACCTGGCTCGGCGGAGGCCGTCGCGGCGGCAATCAGCGACAGGCTGCGCGGCTTCGTCGACCAGCTGACGGTTGTGCGGGAGGCCCTGATCGCGATCGATCGGGGCTGAGCTTGCCTCAGAGCTGCAGCGTCGCCGTCACCGGGACATGGTCCGAGGGCCGTTCCCAGCCCCTCGCCTCGCGCAGGAAGGTCACGTCGCGCAGCGTCGGCCTCAGCGCGTCCGACAGCCAGATATGGTCGAGCCGGCGGCCGCGATCCGATGCTTCCCAGTCGGCGGCGCGGTAGCTCCACCAGCTGTAGAGCTTCTCCGGTTCCGGCCGCAGCAGGCGCGCCGCGTCGGTCCAGCCGCCTTCGGAGCGAAGCCGCTCCAGCGTCGTGGTTTCGATCGGGGTGTGGCTGACCACGTCGAGGAGCTGCTTGTGGCTCCAGACATCGTGCTCGTAGGGCGCGATGTTGAGATCGCCGACGAGGATCGCCGGTCGGTCGGTCGGGCGTTTCGCCACGTTCCAGGCGCCGATCTCGTCGAGGAAGGCGAGCTTATGGGCGAATTTCTCGTTCTTCGCGGGGTCGGGGATGTCGCCGCCGGCGGGGATGTAGAAATTGTGGATCGCGATGCCTGCGGCGGCACCGGCGGCGGCATCGAGCACCACGGTCATGTGCCGGGCGTCGTTGCGACCGCACATCGCCATCGCGTCGCGCTCGCTGAAGGGCAGCTTCGAGACGATGGCGACGCCGTTATAGCCCTTCTGCCCGATGAAGGCCTGGTGGACATAGCCCGCCTTCTCGAAGGCCTTGGCCGGGAACTGCTCGTCCGGCGTCTTGGTCTCCTGCAGGCAGAGGATATCGGGCGCATGGCGGCCGAGAAAATCGGTGACCATGCCGATGCGCAGCCTGACCGAGTTGATGTTCCAGCTTGTGACGGTGAGTTGCACTGAGGTCGTCCGGCGAGAAGGGTGCCGGAAACTCATCCGCTGGCGCGCAAAAGGCAAGACGCCCGATCGGGCCCCCGTCCGACGTCAGAGCTTGCGCTGGTAGTCGATCACGAAATTCTTGGCGTCGGGGCGGCGCTGCGTGTCGAGATTGTAGAGCGACACGGTGGTCTCGTAGCCCTGCGGATCGATGACGACCCATTGCCGCAGTACATTCGCCGTCAGATCGAATTTCAGCGCGATCTTCGAGGTTCCGCCCAGCGTCGAGCGATCCTCCAGCCGCAGCGTCAGCACGTCGCCATCGATCGCGGCGCCGGTGATCGTGCCCTCGCGGGCCAGATCCATGCGCTCGCGCACCAGGAACTTCAGCGGGGTCTGGCCGAGGGAGTAGATGTCCTGCGTCGCGAGGCGCTTGTCGCGCACGGCCACGGAGGTGCCGTCCGAGATCACCTCGATCGTGGCGGGCGGCTCGTATTCGAAGCGCATCTTGCCCGGTCGCTGGATATAGATGCGCCCCTCCAGCCGCCGGCCGTCGGCGGCATGCTGGATGAAGTTGCCCTGCAGGGTGGTGAAGCTGTTGAGATAGGCGTTCAGCCGCTCGATCGCCTCCTCGCGGGTCGCGGGCGCACCGGTTTTGGCGCGAACCGGGGCCGAGGCCCGCGTCGTCTCCGTCGCGGGAACGATGGCTGTGCTGGCAGGCTGCGCGACCGGGGCTTCCGCGACGCGCGGCAGCCCCAGGCCCGGCGGCCGGACGGGTGGCAGCGGCAGGGGGCGGCTGGCGGCCGGCCTCGAGACCGCCGGCTTGGGCGGCAGGATCTGGAGGGGCTGTGCCAGCAGCGAAGACGGAAGCGCGACGCAGCCGAGCCATGCCAGCATCGCAGCCTTGGCCCTGGGGGTCGGGATCAACGTCATCGGCAGGCCTTGCTCCATTCTGTCACGGCCGGCCCGTGTCGGACCTGTCGACCGTCGTGGCGGTGGCGCCCTGCTGTCCGGCTGCGCGTCGACCCGGCGCCGGACAGATAACGCAAAGTCATGCCGCAGGTTGCAGCGGCCTGATGGCAATTTGAGGACCGGGACCCGCAACGACAAGGGCTGGCGCGGGCGTCAACCCCGTTTTCAATCCTCGTCTTCCCTGGCCCTGCCGGTTTCGACGAGGATTTCGCGTTTGCCGGCGTGGTTGGCGGGGCCGACGATGCCCTCGTTCTCCATCCGCTCCATGATCGAGGCGGCGCGGTTGTAGCCGATCTGCAGGCGGCGCTGGATGTAGGAGGTCGAGGCCTTCTTGTCCCGCAGCACCACCGCCACCGCCTGGTCGTAAGGGTCCTCGCTCTCGGACTGGCCCATGCCGGTCTTGTCGAAGACCGCGCCGTCCTCGCCCTCAGTGCCGGGCTCTTCCTCCTCGGAGGTGACGGCGTCGAGATATTGCGGCCGGCCTTGCGTCTTGAGATGGGCGACGACCTTCTCGACCTCGGCATCCGAGACGAAGGGGCCGTGGACGCGGGTGATGCGCCCGCCGCCGGCCATGTAGAGCATGTCGCCCTGGCCCAGCAGCTGCTCGGCGCCCATCTCGCCGAGGATCGTGCGTGAGTCGATCTTGCTCGTCACCTGGAAGGAGATGCGCGTCGGGAAATTCGCCTTGATCGTGCCGGTGATGACGTCCACCGACGGGCGCTGCGTCGCCAGCACGACATGGATGCCCGCGGCACGGGCCATCTGGGCGAGGCGCTGGATCGTGCCCTCGATCTCCTTGCCGGCGACCATCATCAGGTCGGCCATCTCGTCGACGATCACGACGATATAGGGCAAGGGCTCGAGGTCCATGACCTCGTCCTCGTAAACAGCCTCGCCGGAATGGCGGTCGAAGCCGGTCTGGACCGTGCGGGTGATGACCTCGCCGGCGGCCTTGGCCTCGACGACGCGGGCGTTGAAGCCGTCGATGTTGCGCACCGAGAGCTTCGACATCTTCTTGTAGCGCTCCTCCATCTCGCGCACCGCCCATTTGAGCGCGACGACCGCCTTCTTCGGATCGGTGACGACGGGGGTGAGCAGATGCGGGATGCCGTCATAGACCGACAGCTCCAGCATCTTGGGATCGACCATGATCAGCCGGCACTGCTCGGGCTTGAGCCGGTAGAGCAGCGACAGGATCATCGTGTTGATCGCCACCGACTTGCCCGAGCCGGTCGTGCCGGCGACCAGGAGATGGGGCATCTTGGCGAGATCGACGATCACCGGCTCGCCGCCGATGGTCTTGCCGAGCCCCAGAGCGAGCTTGTGCTTGGAGCTCTCGAAATCCTGGCTCGCCAGAAGCTCGCGCAGATAGACCGTCTCGCGCTTGGCGTTGGGCAACTCGATGCCGATGGCGTTCTTGCCGGGAATCACCGCCACGCGCGCCGAGATCGCGCTCATCGAGCGCGCAATGTCGTCCGCCAGCGAAATCACGCGGGAGGACTTCGTGCCCGGAGCCGGCTCGAGTTCGTAGAGCGTCACCACAGGGCCGGGGCGCACCTGCGTGATCTCGCCACGCACGCCGAAATCCTCCAGCACGCCCTCGAGCAGTGTCGCGTTCTGTTCGAGCGCGTCGGTCGAGATCGCGTTGGCCGGCAGCTTCCGGGGCTCGGACAGATAGGTCAGGGGCGGCAGCTCGAACTCGTCGCGGTCGAGCAGCGAGGGCTGAGCCTCGCGCTGGATGCGCTTGCCGGGCTTGGGCCCGGGGGCCGGCGCGGTGACGCGCGGCGCGTTGAGGTCGCGCAGGTCGAGCGGCTCGTCGTCGTCGAGGTCGAAGGGCGCGTCGTCGACGGGCGCCGCCCGCGGCCCGCGCAGCGGCGGCAGCGGGGCCGGGGCGAAGGGTGGAACGGTGGGGCGCGCGCCCGCGCCGCCTCGCGCCTCCTCGGCGAACTGGGGCTCGCGGCGGACGCGGCCCGCGGCGGCAAGGGCGCCCGTTCCGGTGGCCGGCGTGCCGGCCCTCTGGGTCGCGGCCTGGGGCGGCTGCGGCAGGCGGCGCAGGATCATGCCGCGCAGGGCCATGGCGCCATGGGCGAGCCAGCCGACGAGGATCACAGCGATGCCGGGCTCGTCATCGCGGCGATCCTCGCTTTCGGACCAGGATTCGTCGGCCTCGTCCTCGTCGAGGACCGGGTCCTCGTCACTGACGAAGCCAAAGCCGGCGGCGGCGGTGACGGCGAGAATGGCGATGCCCGCATAGAGGAAGCCGACGAGCCCGCCGACCGCATTGCCGGCGATGCCGGCGAGGTTGCGCGTGCCGAAGAGGAGGCCGTCGCCGATGACGCCGCCCATGCCGGTGGGCAGCGGCCAGCGCGGCGTCGCGGGCAGGGCGCTTCCGACCGCGGCGGTGGCGGCGACGGCGACGATCCAGAGGCCGAGCTTGAGGGCGCCGCGGTCGAAGATGTGGAAGCGCACGAGCCTGAGCGACCAGACGAGCGGCGGAAACAGCAGGGCGATGACGCCGAGCCCGATGAGCTGCATCAGCAGATCGGCGACCATGGCGCCCGGACGGCCGAGCCAGTTGGCGACGGCGCCGCTGGTGGCATTGTTGAGGCTGGGGTCGTCGACCGACCAGGTCGCCAGCGAGAGGGCCACGGCGGCCATCAGCGCGAGCAGTGCGAGGCCGACCATCTCGCTGGCACGGCGCGACAGGAACTCCCGCACCGGATCGGGCAGGCGGTCCATCAGCGAGGAGGAGCGTCGGATCGTGCGCATGCGGGGTTGGGCCGTCATCCAGGACTGCGGGCCGCGTCGCAACGGCCGATGCGACCACGTTAGGAAGCCGAGGTTAAGACACGCTTAACCTTGGCGACATCGCCCCCGGCCGCCGCCGTCCGCCCATGAAAAATCCCCGGCGGTCGCCCGCCGGGGATGGTGTCGAGAGGGCCGGTTGGGCCCGGCCGTGCGCCTGTCTTCAAGCGTGGTAGGCGCGCTCGCCGTGCTCGGCGATGTCGAGGCCCTCGCGCTCCGCGTCGGGGGCGACGCGCAGGCCGACGACCACGTCGACGATCTTGAACAGGATCAGCGAGCCGACGCCGCTGAAGACCAGCGTGAACAGCACGGCCTTGACCTGAGCCATGAAGGCGGTGCCGAACTCATAGGCACCGACCGCCAGTTCGCCGGGCTTCGAGGCGTAGTCCGGGATGCCCGCGCCGCCGAGATTGACGTTGACGAGAATGCCGGTGGCGAGCGCACCCAGGATGCCGCCGATGCAGTGGATGCCGAAGACGTCGAGCGAGTCGTCGTAGCCGAGCGCGTTCTTCACCGTCGAGCAGAAGACGAAGCAGATCGTGCCGGCGACGAGGCCGAGGATGATGCAGCCCATCGGGCCGGCGAAGCCCGCGGCCGGGGTGACGGCGACGAGGCCGGCGACCGCGCCGGAGACCATGCCGAGCATCGAGGGCTTGCCCTTGACGGCCCATTCCACGAACAGCCAGGCGACGGCCGCGGCGGCGGTGGCGACGAAGGTGTTGACCATCGCCAGGGCGGCGGTGCCGTTGGCCTCGAGGTTCGAGCCGGCGTTGAAGCCGAACCAGCCGACCCAGAGCAGGGCGCCGCCGATCAGGGTCATGGTCAGCGAGTGCGGGGCCATCAGCTCCTTGCCATAGCCGATGCGCTTGCCGATCAGGATGCAGCCGACGAGGCCGGCGATGCCCGCATTGATGTGCACCACGGTGCCGCCGGCGAAGTCGAGCGCGCCCCACTTGAAGAGCATGCCGGCATCGGCGTTGACGGCGTCGAGCGCGGCCTGGGCAGCGGCCTTGCCGTCGGCGCCAGCCTCCGCGAGGGCCTTGGCGGCGTTGCCGACCGCATCCGGGCCGCCCCAGTACCAGACCATGTGGGCCATCGGGAAGTAGATGAAGGTGACCCAGAGGACGGTGAAGAGCAGCAGCGCCGAGAACTTCATGCGCTCGGCGAAGGCGCCGACGATGAGGGCCGGCGTGATGCAGGCGAAGGTCATCTGGAAGGCCAGATAGACATATTCGGGGATGACGACGCCGTTGGAGAAGGTGGCGACGGTGGTGGTGGCGTCGACGCCGCGCAGGAAGGCCTTCGAGAAGCCGCCGACATAGTCGTTCAGGCCGCCGCCATTGGTGAAGGCGAGCGAGTAGCCGAAGATCACCCACATCAGGGCGACGATGCTGACGATCGCGAAGACCTGGGTGAGCACCGAGAGCATGTTCTTGCTGCGGACGAGGCCGCCATAGAACAGGGCGAGGCCCGGGATCGTCATGAGGAAGACCAGGACGGTCGAGCTCATCATGAAGGCGACGTCACCCTTGTTGGGGACGGGAGCGGCGGGCGTCTGGGCGAGCGCGCCGCCGGCGGCGGCCAGCGCCAGCGCGACGAGCCCGACCCGGCTGATGGTCTTGAAATGCATGGTTTGAAACTCCTCGGAAGGATCGCGTGTGATCAGAGGGCGTCGCCGTCGGTCTCGCCGGTGCGGATGCGCACGGCCTTCTCGATCGACGACACGAAGATCTTGCCGTCACCGATCTGGCCGGTGCGGGCGGCTGCCGTGATCGCCTCGATCACCTTGCCGACGAGCTCGTCGGAGACGGCGACCTCGATCTTGATCTTGGGCAGGAAGCTCACGGCGTATTCGGCGCCACGGTAGATCTCGGTATGGCCCTTCTGCCGGCCATAGCCCTTCACCTCGGTCACGGTCAGGCCGTGCACGCCGATGGCGGTGAGCCCGTCGCGCACCTCCTCCAGCTTGAACGGCTTGATGATAGCCATCACGATCTTCATTGTTGGGTTTCCCCGTTCCGCCGCCCGGAAGTCAGCCCCGGCGATCCTGTTGCGCCTCGCGCGCCTGTCATCGCGGCGCGTCGGCGGACGCAATTCAAGGCCCGTGCCAACTGGCGACGAGGGGGCATGGAAACTCGGCATGCAGCGGGAATCGCCGCGCCGGAGTGATTCCGGCGCGGGCAACCTGCCCAGAAATCGAGCGGATGATGAATTTGGAGGCTATTGCCTAAAACGGCGTCAGGCGCGGTCGGGCCGCGGCCGGACCAGGCCCTCCTGCGCGACCGAGGCGACGAGCTGGCCCTGCCGGTCGAAGACCAGCCCGCGCGAGAAGCCGCGCGCGCCCGAGGCCGAGGGGCTGTCCTGCGCATAGAGCAGCCAGTCATCGGCCCGGAACGGCCGGTGGAACCAGAGCGCATGGTCGAGGCTGGCGGCCTGGACCTGCGGATCGAAGACCGTGGTGCCGTGGGCGATCAGGCTCGAATCGAGCAGCATCAGGTCCGAAGCATAGGCGAGCACCGCCTGGTGGATCGCCGGGTCGTCGGGAAGCGGCTGCATCGCCCGGATCCAGACATGGAAGCGCGGCTCCATCGCCTCGCCCGTGCCGGCATAGCGCCGGAGCTCGACCGGGCGGATCTCGATCGGCCGTTCGCGCTGGTAATAGGCGCGGACCGCCTTGGGCATGTTGGGCAGGATATCGCGGCTCATCGCGTCGCGATCGGGCAGATCCTCCGGCGGGGGGACGTCGGGCATCGGCATCTGGTGCTCGTAGCCGGGCTCCTCGACCTGGAAGGAGGCGGACATGGCGAAGATCGCCTCGCCCTTCTGGATCGCCAGCACGCGCCGCGTCGTGAAGGAGCGGCCGTCGCGCAGCCGGTCGACCTCGTAGATGATCGGGATTTCGGGATCGCCGCCGAGGAGGAAATAGGCGTGCAGCGAATGCGGCTGGCGGCCCTCCACCGTCTTGCAGGCGGCGTAGAGCGACTGCGCGATAACCTGCCCGCCGAAGACGCGCGGCCAGCCGACACGGGGGCTGCGACCCCGGAACAGATTGCGCTCGAGCGGCTCGAGGTCGAGGATCGACATCAGGGAGTCGCTGATCTGGGACATGGTCGAACAGGCTCTGGCGGCGGGCGGGTTGACGGTGAAGCCGGCTTGCGCGCACAGCAGCCGCCGGTTCCGCCGCATCAGCACCGACCCGTCCCGGATCGTCAAGGCGGGAGGGGCGCGCGCTCCCGTGGCGATGAGGAGGATGGCGCATGAGCGAGCAGACACGGCCGGGCGAGGCGATCGTCATCGCCGGCGGCGGCATTGCCGGGCTTTCGCTGGCGCTCGCGCTGAAGCAGGTGCTCGGTCGCGCCTTCGCGGTGATCGTCGCCGATCCCGCCTTCGCACGCCCGGCGCGCCCCGATACGCGCGCCTATGCGGTCGCCGCCGCGGCGCAGGTGATGCTCCAGTCGCTCGGCATCTGGGACAAGATCGCGGGTGACGCACAGGCCATGACCGAGATGGTCGTGTCCGACAGCCGCAGCGGCGATGTCGTGCGCCCGGTCTTCCTGACCTTCGACGGCGAGGTCGAGCCGGGGCAGCCCTTCGCCCATATGGTCGGCAGCGGGGCGCTGATCGAAGCGTTGACCGCCGCCTGCCGCGAGGTGGGCGTCGAGCTGCGGGACGAAGGCGTCACGCGCTTCGACAGCGGCGATGCCGGCGTCAGCGTCGCGTTTGCGGGCGGCGAGACGCTGCGGGCCCGGCTGCTGGTCGCGGCCGACGGCGCCCGGTCCCGGTTGCGCGAGCAGGCCGGCATCGGCTGGGTCGGCTGGGATTACGGCCAGTCGGGGCTGGTGGCGACGATCGGCCATGAGCGGCCGCATGGTGGGCGGGCCGTCGAGCATTTCCTGCCCTCGGGCCCCTTCGCGATCTTGCCGCTGAGCGATGGCGGGCGGCTCGGCCATCGCTCCTCGATGGTCTGGAGCGAGCGCAACGAGAATGTGCCGGCGCTGCTCTCGCTCGATGAGGAGGGCATGCTGGCGGAGATCGAGCGGCGCTTCGGGCTGGAACTCGGCGAGATCGCGCTGGAGAGCCCGGTCACGGCGCATCCGCTCGGCTTCGGCGTGGCGCGCCGCTTCGTCGGCGAGCGCCTGGCCCTGCTCGGCGACGCCGCCCATCTGATCCATCCGATCGCCGGCCAGGGCCTCAATCTCGGCCTCAAGGACGTCGCGGCGCTGGCGGAGGTGATCGTCGATGCCGCCCGTCTCGGGCTCGATCCGGGCGCTGCCGACGTGCTGGAAGGCTATGAGCGGGCGCGCCGCTTCGACACGGTGGCGATGGGCGCGGCCACCGACGGGCTCAACCGGCTGTTTTCCAACGACGCGACGCCGCTGCGGCTGGCGCGCGACCTGGGCCTGGGGCTGGTCGACCGGCTGCCGGGGCTGAAGCGCTTCTTCATCCGCGAGGCGGCCGGCGTCGCGGGCGCGCCGCCCCGGCTGCTCCGTGGCGAGGCGCTCTGACGGAAGACCATTGTCCCGTCATGGTCGGCCTTGTGCCGACCATCCCCGTCTTTGCCGGTCTCTTGCGGTGTTCCAGACGTGGATGCTCGGGACAAGCCCGAGCATGACGGCGCGGCTCGACGAGTGGCCGGCCGAGCGACTCACTCGTCCAGCGGACGCGCTTCCTCGGGCAGCATGATCGGGATGCCGTCGCGGATCGGGTAGGCGAGCCTGGCCGCGCGGCTGACCAGCTCCTGCTTCGCGGCGTCATACTCCAGGGTGGTCTTGGTCAGCGGGCAGACGAGGATTTCCAGCAGCTTGGGGTCGATGCGGGTGGCGGTTTCGGTGACGGACTCGGTCATCGCGGGGCTTTCGGTTGGGCGGGCGCTCAGGCGCTCTTGCGGGCAGATCGGCCAGCATGCCGGCCGCCACCATGAGTTTCGGGAGGGACAGGCCCGAGGCGGCGATGGCCTGGACGGTGGTGCGGCAGCGCTCGACGTCGCTGCGGCGCGCCTCCTGCCAGGCGTCGAGGCTCGTGCCGCCGGCCGCGATCTCGCGGGTCAGGCCGGCCTGGGCGTCGAACAGCGTCTCGACGGCGCGTTCGCGGGCGAGACGCTCGTAATCATCGGTGGCGGGAACCGCGGCGGCGGCGGCCGCGAGAGCCGACAGGCCGAAGATCGAATCGACGCCGAAATGAATCGCGGCGACGGAGGCGATGTCGCCGCCGGTCTGCCCGGCGATGTCGACGATCTCGGTCGCCTGGGCCAGGGTCGGCAGGCTGGCGATGCGCGCGGCGAGGGCCGCCGGCACGCCTTCGGCCGTCAGCACGGCGATGCGGGCCTGGCGGGCATGGGCCTGGACCTCCGGCAGGAGCATCTCGAGGGTCTCGGCCAATGCGCTGACGCCGGCGCGGTAATGCGAGACCGTGGCCTCGATCGTGCCCGGCCGCGCCGCGCCGCGCCGCAGGAACCAGCCCATGCGGTCGCGCAGCAGGTCCTGTACGGCGCCATAGAGCCCGAGCTGGATCTTGCCGGGCAGTTTCGCGTCGAGCGCGTCGATCGTGCCGTTGAGCGAGATCAGGTCGAAGGCGTCGCGCGCCACCGCATAGGCGGCGGCGATGGCGGGGATCTCGGCATGGGTGAGCGCCGAGAGCACCGGCACCAGGGTCGGCCCGCCACGGTTGACGATGGCGTTGGCGAGCTGCGTCGCGACGATCTCGCGGCGCAGCTTGTGGCCGGCGATGTCGGAGGCATAGCGCTCGCGCAGCGCCTGCGGGAAATAGCGGATGAGCTCGCTGTTGAGATAGAGGTCGTCGGGAACGTCGGATTCCAGCAGCGCGTCGTGCAAGGCGAGCTTGGCATAGGCGATCAGCACCGCGAGTTCGGGCCGCGTCAGCGCCTCGCCGCGCTTCTCGCGCTCTGCCAGCACGGCGTCGCTCGGCAGGTATTCGACCGCGCGGTCGAGCCGCCCCTGCGCCTCCAGCGTCTGCATCAGGTAACGCAGGCCCGGAGTCGCGCCGGTGCCGCGGGCCTCGGTGAGGGACAGCGCCAGCGTCTGCAGGTAGTTGTTGCGCAGGACGAGGTCACCGACCTCGTCGGTCATCTCCGCCAGCAGCGTGTTGCGGGCCGCTTCCGGCAGGCGGCCGTCCTGGACCGGGCCGGCGAGCGCGATCTTGATGTTGACCTCGACGTCGGAGGTGTTGACGCCGGCGGAGTTGTCGATCGCGTCGGTGTTCAGGCGGATGCCGGCGCGGGCGGCCTCGATGCGGCCGCGCTGGGTGCAGCCGAGATTGGCGCCCTCGCCGATCACACGGGCGCCGACCTCGCCGCCCGTGATGCGGATCGGGTCGTTGGCGCGGTCACCGACCTGCGCGTCGCTCTCGTCGGAGGCGCGGATATAGGTGCCGATGCCGCCGAACCAGAGCAGGTCGACATGCGACTTCAGGATCGCGGTCATCAGCTCCGGCGGCGAAACCTCGGCCTTGGACAGGCCCAGGAGGGCCTGCACGGCCGGCGAGAGCGGGATGCTCTTGGCCTGGCGCGAGAAGACGCCGCCACCGGCTGAGATCAGGCTCTTGTCATAGTCCTGCCAGGAGGAGCGCGGCAGATCGAACAGGCGCTGGCGCTCTGCCAGCGACTTGGCCGGGTCGGGATCGGGATCGAGAAAGATGTCGCGGTGGTCGAAGGCGGCGACGAGCCGGATCGCCGGCGACAGCAGCATGCCATTGCCGAAGACGTCGCCCGACATGTCGCCGACGCCCGCCACGGTGAAGGGCGTCGTCTGGATGTCGATGTCGATCTCGCGGAAATGGCGCTTCACCGCCTCCCAGGCGCCGCGGGCGGTGATGCCCATCTTCTTGTGGTCGTAGCCCTGCGAGCCACCCGAGGCGAAGGCATCGCCGAGCCAGTGGTGCTTCTCCAGCGAGAGCGCGTTGGCGGTGTCGGAGAAGGTCGCCGTGCCCTTGTCGGCGGCGACGACGAGATAGGGATCGTCGCCGTCATGGCGCACGGTGTCGGCCGGCGGAATCACCGTCTCGCCATCGAGATTGTCGGTGAGCTCGAGCAGGGTGCGCACGAAGATGCGGTAGCTCTCGGTGCCCTCGGCGAACCAGGCCGCCCGGTCCGAGGCCGGCGGCAGGTGCTTGGGCACGAAGCCGCCCTTGGCGCCGACGGGCACGATCACCGCGTTCTTGACCTGCTGTGCCTTGACGAGGCCGAGCACCTCGGTGCGGAAATCCTGCGGCCGGTCGGACCAGCGCAGGCCGCCGCGGGCGACCTTGCCGAAGCGCAGATGGATGCCCTCGACGCGCGGCGAATAGACGAAGATCTCGTAGAGCGGGCGCGGCAGCGGCAGCGAATCGACCTTGGCGCAGTCGTACTTGATCGAGATCGTGCCGCGGGGCTGCCCGTCGGGGCCGATCTGGAAGAAATTGGTGCGCAGGGCCGCGTCGATCAGGTTGACGAGGCGGCGCAGGATGCGGTCTTCGTCGAGGCTGCTGACGGCGTCGAGTGCGGTCTCGATCGCCCGGCGCTCGGCCTCCATCCCTGTCCGGCGCTCGGCTTCGGCCAGGCGGGGATCGAACTTCGCGGTGAACAGCGCGACCAGGCCTGCCGCGATCGCGGGATGCCGGGCCAGCGCGTCGGCGATGTAGCCCTGCGCATAGGGCGCCCCGACCTGGCGCAGATAGCGCCCGAGCGCCCGCAGCAGCGAGGCCTCGCGCCAGGCGAGGCCCGCCGCCAGGACGAGCTGGTCGAAGCGGTCCGACTCCGCCAGCCCGCGGAACTGCGCCATCATCGCCGCTTCGAGCGCGGGCCCGAGGCGGGACACGTCGATCTCGCCGTCGTCGGCGCGCTCCAGCGTCATGTCGTGGAGCCAGACGCGGGTGGTGTCGGCGGCTTCGCCGGCGGCCGGCTGCGGCGTGATGTTGTAGGTCCGCTCGTTGACGACGCGGAAGCCCATGTTCTCCAGCACGGGCACGCGGGCCGAGAGCGAGATCGCCGCGCCGCGGGAGAAGACCTTGAGGTTGGCCCGGGTCGCCGGGTCGCCCTCGCGGCGGTAGAGGTCGACGGCCCGCGCGCGCTCGGCCGAGAGCTTCTGCAGCAGGTCGATGTCGGCCAGCGTCTCGGAGGGCGAGAAGCGGTCGCGATAGGCGGCGCCGAAGGCCTCGGCATAGCGCTCGGCCAGCGCGCGGGCGGCGGGCCCGGATCGCTGCGCATCGAGCACGTCCTTCAGGCCGTCGCTCCAGGTCCGCACGATCGCGGTGATGCCGGCTTCCAGCGTGGCCCGGTCGATCTTCGGGGTTTTCCCCTCGTCGCGGCCGATGATGTAGTGGGTGCGGGCGAGCGGCCCCTCCGGATAGGCGGGATAGGCAGCCGAGATCCGGCCCTGGTAGATGCTCGCCAGGAACTCGCCGACGCGGCGGCGCACGCGGGTGTCGTAGCGGTCCTTCGGAATGAAGACGAGGATCGAGACGAAGCGGTCGAACTCGTCAACGCGGGCCAGCGCGCGGATGCGTGGCCGCTCGGTGAGCTGCAGGATGGCGAGCGCGAAGCTTTCCAGCGTCGCACCGTCGATCTGGAAGAGCTCGTCGCGCGGATAGGCATCGAGCACGTTGTAGAGGGCGCGGCCGGAATAGCTCGCCGGATCGAAGCCGATGTTCTTGGCGACGCGGGCGACCTTGAGGCGCAGATAGGGAATGGCGAGCGCGCTGCCGGTGTAGGCGTTCGAGGTCAGCAGGCCGACGATGCGCAATTCGCCGTCGAGCCGCCCGTCCGGCGTGAACAGCTTGACCCCGACATAATCGAGATGGACGCGGCGGTGGACCCGGCTCTTGACGTTCGCCTTGGTGATGATGAGCGCCTGGGGCTTGGCCAGGAAGGCGCGGATCTCCGGCGTGACGGTGACCATCTCGCGGTTCTTGCGGAGCACCTTGACGGCAGGATCGCGCAGGATGCCGAGGCCGGAGCCCTCGATCGGATCGGCCGCCGCATCGCCGTTGGGGAAGCGGTAGGCGCGGATGCCGAGCAGGGTGAAGTTGTCGCCGGCGATCCATTCGAGAAACTGCAGCGCCTCGCCGACCTCGTCTTCCGGCAGTGGCGGCGGATTGGCGCGATAGGCCTGGATCACCTCGGTGATTCGGCCGCGCATCGCGGCCCAGTCCTCGACCGCGAGCCCGACATCGGCATAGACGCGCTCCAGCCCCGCGCAGAGCCGGTCACGTGCCTCGGGCGCATCGATGCGTTCGAGCACGATCTGGATCAGGCTCTCGCGGCGCGTGCCTTCGGGGGCCCGGCCCGCCGCCTCGCCGGCCAGCGAGAGGAAGGCACCGTCGGCGGCGCGGGCGACCGCCAGGATCGGATGCGAGACGAGACGCGGCTCGTAGCCCTGCTCGGCGAGTTCGGACAGCGTCGAATCGAGCAGGAACGGCTTGTTTTCGTTGACGACCTCGAGAATCGTGGCCTGGCGCTGCCGGCCATCGCTGTCGAAGGCCTCGTCCCGCAAGCGGAGATTGATCGCCTGGGGTGCGCGTGGCGCCAGCAGATGCGCATGGGCTGCGGCTGCGGCCCGGGCCAGCATGTCGGCGGGAAGGGCCTCGAGATCCTCGGCGACGGCGCGGCCGTAGAGCAGGCGCGGAAATTCGGGCGGCATCGCTCCGGGATGGTCGGCTGCTGCGCTCTCGATTGCGAAAACGGCGGCAGCCGTCGCATTGGTCACGCGCTTGCCCATGGTCCACCCCTGTTATTTTGTCCCAGCGATGACATAGGCTGGGACGCCTTTCAATTGCGGCGCAGCGCTGGGCGACGACCCGGGCGACACGACAGGACGAACCATGATGGCCAATCATGACAAACCGAAGCCCGGGGAGCGGCCGGCGCCACAGGATGTCGCCCCGCCTGCGATGGCGCTCGATCTGCCGCCGGGGGCGCTTGGCGCGGAGAACCAGGCCTATTTCGACAAGTGCATGGACAAGCTCGGCTTCGTGCCGAACGTGCTCGTGGCCTACGCCCATGACGACGCCAAGCTTTCGGCCTTCGCCGCCTTCTACAACGACCTGATGCTGGCCCCGTCCGGGCTGTCGAAGCTCGAGCGCGAGATGATCGCGGTCGCGGTGTCGAGCGTGAACCGCTGCTATTACTGCCTGACGGCCCATGGCGCCGCGGTGCGGCAGCTCTCGCAGGATCCGGTGCTGGGCGAGCTGATGGCGATGAACCACCGCGCCGCCGATCTGTCGGCGCGCCACCGCGCCATGCTCGACTTCGCGGTCAAGCTGACGGAGAC
Source organism: Bosea sp. RAC05 (assembly GCF_001713455.1). Lineage (NCBI taxonomy): Bacteria > Pseudomonadati > Pseudomonadota > Alphaproteobacteria > Hyphomicrobiales > Alloboseaceae > Allobosea > Allobosea sp. RAC05. The sequence goes on along the minus strand of NZ_CP016464.1, from coordinate 296,128 downwards.
ACCCCATCTCGTCGGCGAGAGCGATCGGGAAGGCCTGCGAGCGGTCGGGTTCGGCGAGCGGGACATCTGGGACGTCTCGGCGGTGGCCGCCTTCTACAACATGTCGAACCGTATGGCCTCGGCCGTCGACATGCGCCCCAATGCCGAATATCACCGCCAGGCCCGATGAAACGGGCGGTCGCGACAAAGAAAAACGGCCGGCGCAGGACGCCAGCCGCTGAGTTGGCCTCGATTGAACTGGCCCGGCTCCGCACGATCCGCGGGGGGCTGGGGGGCTGACAAACCGAAGATCGGCGACGCCGGGCCATCGAGGCAACATCGGTATCAGACCCACGCAACAGGGCGGACGCTTGGCCCGATCGCGGCGAAAATGCGGCGCCGCTGACGAAGCCGTGATGGTGGACGGCGCCAGCCGCGCCCCGATCCGGCGCGGTGGGCTGAGCCTTGCCGATTGCTTGCCAGCGTAGCATCGGGCGGGCATCATCGGCTGCGATGCATCGAGGCCGCCACGGCGGCGGCCATCGGGAGGCGCAATGAGCGAGAGCGAGACGCCGCAATCGCAGGCGGCAAACGGGGTCATTCCGTTCCCGGTCGCTGCGAAACCCGCGACGGTCACCTTCGACCGCAAGGAGCTGTCCGAGCTGCTCAATCTCTACGGCCGCATGGTCGCGGCCGGCGAATGGCGCGACTACGCGATCGATTTTCTCAAGGATCAGGCGCAGTTCTCGGTCTATCGCCGCTCGTCGGAGGTGCCGCTCTACCGCATCGTCAAGGATCCCGCGCTGGCCAAGCGCCAGGGCGCCTATTCGGTCGTCGCGGCGACGGGGCTGGTGCTGAAGCGCGGCGCGGAGTTGTCGCGGGTGCTGCGGGTTCTCGACAAGAAGCTCAGCGTCGTCGGCTGATTCGGGGCCGTTCCCTCAGGCCGGCGGCGTGCGGTCGCCCTCGCCGAGGTCCTTCTGCATCAGCATCTGGTCGAGCCAGCGGCCATGCTTGAAGCCGACCTTCTCGGCCACCCCGATCAGGCGGAAGCCGGCGCGCTCGTGCAGGCGCCTTGAGCCGACAGATGCGCCCGTGCCGTCGCCGATCACGGCGATCATCTGGCGGAAGCCGCGGCTCGCGCAGGCCTCCATCAGGGCGGCGAGAAGCGCGCTGCCGGCGCCCTCTTTCTGGGCGTCGGCCGCGATGTAGATCGAGTTCTCGACGGTGGCGCGGTAGGCGGGCCTGGGCCGGTAGGCGCTGGCATAGGCATAGCCGAGCACCCGTCCGTCGCGCTCCGCCACGAGATAGGGGTAGCCGCCGGCCCCGATCGCCTCGAAGCGTTTCAGCATCTCGGCCTCATCGGGGGCTTCCAGCTCCCAGGAGGCCGTGCCGTGACGGACGGCGTGCCCGTAGATCGCGGTGATGGCGGGGATGTCGGCCGATGTGGCGGGGCGGATCGCAGGCGCTGTCATGCCGCGATGTTCCGTGCGCAGGGCCAAAAGGCAAGCTTTCCGGTCGTTTGGTCCGAGGCAGTCTGGACAGGGAGATTAAAAGGGCAGTCCCCGTTCTTCGCAATGTGCGGCTGGCCGTGAAACGCACTCAAGAAGTGGCTCCCGCGAACAGGTCGGTTGCGACGGCTGCCAACGACACTGTGGCCGGGGACCTCTCCCGCCGGGCAGAAGCGGAATGCTTCCTCTCGAATGTGCGGGCAGCCTGAGAGTTCACTTATCTCGGCTCCCGAGCCGCTATGCTGATCAGCGAGGCGCGACGGGAAGCCTTTCGATTTCGCTAGAAAATGAAATAGCTGTCGGTCAGGTTCGACGCGGTCACGCCCTCCAGTGTCGCGAGATGGAAGAGGTTCGCACCGGTCGCAAAGCCGTTTGGATCGACAAAAACCTCGGTATTGGCTCCGTTCTGGAGGACATAGAGGTATCCGGCCGCCCTTGGCGTGTTTCCAAGATAGCCGAACGCGTCGAGCAGCGAGCTGATGTCGATACCATCTCGGCCCGTCGCGGTATTCAAGTCGAAGCCAAAAATCCTGTCGCCGCCATCGAACAGGTTGGAATAGGAGAAAAGGTCGCCCCCGGCCGATGCCGCGCCAAAGGCAGACGCGCCAGAGCCCAGGATGATATCGGCGCCAGCGCCGCCGACGATGAAGTCTGACTCGACACCACCGTTGATCACATCGGCCCCATTGCCGCCATAGATCACGTCGTTGCCAGCACCGCCAAAGATCGTGTCGTTGCCATCATCCCCGTAGAGCGTATCACCCAGGCCGCCCACGTTGGCGTTGTTGCTCTCGCCGCAGATCGTGTCGTTTCCGGCGCCGCCGAAAATGGTATCGCTGCCGAAGAACTGGGTCGCGTTGGCCAGTCCATCGCCGAAAATCACATCGTCGCCATCGCCACCGTTCAGAATGTCGTTGCCGCTCCTTCCATCGATCGCATCCGCGTCGCCCTCGCCCGCGACGATATCGTTGCCGTCATCGGCGATGATGACGTCCGAACCGACGCCACCGAGGATCACATCGTTTCCGCCACCCCCGAAAATCGTGTCGTTCCCGGCTTCGCCATACAGTGCATCGCCGCCATCCGCCCCGAGGCCCGAATCGCCATAAATGGTATCGTTGCCGCCCCCGCCAAAAATCGAGTCGCCCCCGCCCGCGCCCCAGAGCGTATTCGCGATGCTCGATCCGTAAATGATGTTTGCGCCGGTATTTCCAGCAAAGAAATAACCTGAATACCCTTCGATGAAGCGCAGTATTTCAACGGGTGAGCTTTCAGCCATCGAGCCATTGTAGCCGACCCACAACGTATCCAGCCCCGAGGCATCGACGATGGAACTGGGTGCTACGATCACAAAGTAATTGTCATCGCCCGTGCCACCATTCAGCGTGTGTGTGCCGGCCTCCATTGCATAGAGCACATCATCACCGGCGCCGCCGTTCAACGTGTTCGTTCCCGCCCCACCGTTGAGCGCGTCGTTGCCATCGTCGCCATTGAGGACATCCGTTCCACCCTCACCGGCAAGAACGTCATTTCCGACACCACCAAAAAGGCTGTCGTTGCCCTCGCCGCCGATCAGAATGTCGTGCCCGGTATCACCAATGAGGGTATCATTCCCAAGCTGCCCATAGAGAACATCGTTGTCGGCACCGCCATTCAGAGCGTCATTTCCCCCTCCGCCAAAAATGGTGTCGTCTCCACCAAAACCGGCGATGGTGTCGTTGCCGCCGCCCAGCGTGAAAACGTCACCCAAAAACGTCCCGGACAAGATGCGGTCTGCATTTGCGATCAGATTGTCGTTGGACGCGATCCAGTTCAGGACTTGCGTATAATTCGCCCCGGAGAACTGCGCCCCCCATGATGCGGTCGAGACGACACTGACGACGGTTGGCACACCATTCAAATAGTACCAGACCGGTCCGCCCGAATTGCCGCCGTGGATTTCCAGACCAGCAAAACGGATCACGAAATCAACGGGGTCCTCGTAAACGAACCCGACTTCGTTCATCGGATTCCTGTTGTAGACTCCAGGATAGCCCGTGACATTGACGTAGCCAGAGCCAAAATTCGGATCGATGCCCATCCACCCCGTGCGATCGCCAATCGCAACGGAAAGGTTGATCACGGCGTAATCGATTTCGGAACCTGCGAGCCCAGGACCGCCATTGCCAGCAAACAGCAGGCCGTCATTGTCGGGATCAAATCCAGTCCAGTACGACCAGGAGGTCGCGTTGATCGATCCATAGGGTTGCTCGAGCGGACTCGGATCATAAGCTGGAATGACACGAACCGATGTGGCAGCGCCTCCATATCTACCGTCATAAACAACATGCGAAGCGGTCAGCACATCATTGGGGCCAACCAGTACACCGCTTCCTGTGGCGACGGTCCCATTTGGGAATGTACTGACAACGTAAACAACCTGGTTGAATGGGTAGGCGAGATTATTGATTTCGACTTGCGCCATTATTGTACATCCCAGCCTACTGCGCCCTGACTAACCAATCCAAACGCTGCGCCGCCACTTCCGAGGCGGCCGCAAAATCTGCCAACCGAGTATCTTCTGAAATCGTGATGAAAAACAAGTCGCGCCCAGCCAAAAGAAAAGCCCCGGCCGTGAGGCCGGGGCTCGGTGTTTTCGCAGGCCTGCCCCAGGTGAGGGGCGGGCGGCGGCTCACTCCTGCTTGCTGCCGAACAGCGAGAGCAGCATCTGGAACATGTTGATGAAGTTCAGGTAGAGCGACAGCGCGCCGTTCACCGAGAGCTTCGCAGCCTCCTCCGGGTTCATGTCGGAGTAGAGGTACATTTCCTTCAGACGCTGGGTGTCCCAGGCGGTCAGGCCGGCGAAGACCAGCACGCCGATCGCCGAGACGGCGAAGGACAGGGCGCTGGACTGCAGGAAGATGTTGACCACCGAGGCGATCACCAGGCCGATCAGGCCCATGATCAGGAACGAACCCATCGCCGACAGCGACTTCTTGGTGGTGTAGCCGTAGAGGCTCAGCGCACCAAAGGTCGCGGCGGTGATGAAGAACACCTTGGTGATCGACTCACCCGTGTAGACCACGAAGATCGACGACAGCGACACGCCCATCACCGCCGCGAAGGCGAAGAACATGGCCCGCGCCGACGAGGAGCTCATGCTCTCCGCCTTGAACGAGAAGAACAGGATGAAGGCGAGCGGCGCCAGCATCACGACCCACTTCAGCGGGCTGAGATAGAGCGCCTGGCCGAGCGGGGTCAGCGCCGTGACCTTGCCGGTCGGCGAGACACCGGCGATCGCCAGCATGGAGATGCCGATCGCGGCGAGGCCGGTGATGGCCAGGCCGATCGACATGTTGTTGTAGACGCCGAGCATGAACGAGCGCAGGCCCTGATCCATCTCGACGGCGCTGGTCTGCTGTGCGCGGCCGGCACCCCAGACTGGAGCATTGCGGTCGAAGTTGCTCATCGAGCGAGTTTCCCCTGACAGTGATTCCGAAGACGGCCATCGCGTCCGGCGATGCCCTGTCGTCGCGCACAACCGTGGCGATGACGGGAATATGAGGGGGTTTGGCGGTTCTTACAAGGGGGCCACATGGTTAAACGCCGAGCGCCATAGAAACGCGACGCCCGGCTCATGCAAAGTTACAACCCTGTAATGTCTATCCAGAGTCCTTCGCAGCTAGTCATCACAAATTCCGCAGATGAGAAGCCGGCGCTTTCGATAGTATTTTCAGCGTGCCGGCGAGCCCGAACAGGACGGTAACGCCGACGGCCGCAGTCGCGGCCAGTAACGCGCCGGTCGGGTCACTGACGAATTCGATCTTCATCACTTGCGTCACGACGCCCCAGCCGGCGAGAGCGCCTGCGACAACGCCGAACAGCGCCGAGACGAGGCCGATGGCCGCGTATTCAAGGGCGTACGACGAAAGTATGAAGCGCCGCGTGGCGCCCAGCGTCTTCAGGATCATGGCGTCGTAAAGCCGCGCCCTCTGGCCGGCTGCCAAAGCGCCGCCCAGCACCAGCAGGCTCGCGGCGATGGCGAGCCCGGATGCGCCGCGAATGGCGGTGGCGAGCTGGGCGACGATGGTGTTCACCGCCTCCAGCGCGTCCTTCACCCGCACGGCCGTCACGGTCGGGAACTCGACGGCCAGCCGGCGCAGGAGGGTGGCGTCCGTGCCGGCGGGGGCCGCGGCGGTGTCAGCCGCGGGCGTGATCGTGGCGAGGTTGGTATGCGGTGCCCCGGCGAAGGTGTTGGGCGAGAACAGCATCACGAAATTGATGCCGAGCGAGCGCCACTCGACGGTGCGCAGATTGGCGACGCGGGCCGTGATGTTGCGGCCGAGCACGTTGACGGTGAGGCTATCGCCGATCTTCAGGCCGATGCCGGCGGCGATCTGCGCGTCGAAGGACACCAGCGGCTCGCCGCGATGATCGGCCGGCCACCACTCGCCCTGGGCGACACGCGAGCCCTCGGGGATCGCCTGCGCATAGGTGATGCCGCGGTCGCCATCGAGAATCCAGGCGGCCTGTTCGCTCGCCTTGATGTCCTCGGCGCGGACGCCGTTGATCGAGACGATGCGGCCGCGCATCATCGGCACGCGGGTCAGCGTGGCGCCCGGCCGCTCCTGATGGAGCAGCGCGTCGAAGCGGCCGGCCTCCGCATTCGGGATGTCGAGGAAGAAGAAGCTCGGCGCCTTCTCCGGCAGGGACTGGGTCAGCTGCCGGGTCAGGCTGTTGTCGATGAAGGCCAGCGCCGAGAGCAGGGCGACGCCGAGCCCCAGCGACAGCACCAGCGACGGGGTGAGCGCGCCGGGGCGGTGGCTGTTGGCCAGCGCCATGCGCAGCGAGGGGTTCTTCGGCCGCGGCAGCCTACGCGCCAGCGCCATCAGCCCCCAGGAGACGCCGCGCAGCAGCAGGAAGATGCCCGTCATCACGGCGATGTAGATCAGCGCGATGCGACGGTCATAGGCGAAGAGCAGCGCGACGCCGACGAGTCCGGCGACCGCGAGCAGGCAGATGGCGAGATAGATCGCGCGCGGGCGGCGGGCATCAGGCGCGATCTGGTCGCGGAACAGCGCCGAGACAGGGACGTCATGCGCGCGGCCGAGCGGCAGGATGGCGAAGACCAGCGCGGTGAGCAGCCCATAAAGGGCGGCAACGCCGAGTTCACCGGGCGCCAGCGTCGGCTCGAAGGGAACCGGCAGGACGGATTTCAAGGCGGCGCCGAGCGCGAAGGGGGCCGCGGCGCCCAGAGCCAGGCCGATGGCGGTGCCGAGCGCCGCGACGAGCATGACCTCGGTCAGGTGGATCGCGACGACGCGCCCGCCCGTGGCGCCGACCGCCTTCATGGTGGCGAAGTCGAGCTTCTTGGCCTCGACGAAGCGGCGCACCGCATTGGCGACGCCGACGCCGCCGACCAGCAGGGCGGTCAGGCCGACCAGCGTCAGGAACTGGGTGAAGCGTTCGAGATTGCGCTGGAAGCCGGGATTGGCGTTGGCGCGGGAGCGGATCTCCCAGCCGGCATCGCGGGCTTGCGTGCCGGCATCGGCGATCAGGGCCGCGAGAGCGGCATCGCTCGAGGCCTGCGGCGGCAGCGCGACGCGGTAGGTCCAGCGCACCAGGCTTCCGGGCTGGAGCAGGCCGGTGGCGCGCAGCGCCTCCTGCGAGATCAGCAGCCGCGGGCCGAAGCCGACGCCGGCGGCGATCTTGTCGGGCTCGGAGACGAGGTTGGCGCGCAGCTGAACGCGGGCCGAGCCGACGAGGATCGTGTCGCCCGGCTTCAGGTCGAGCCGGCCGAACAGGACGGGATCGGCGACGGCGCCGAAGACGCCGTCGCGCGCCGCAAGCAGATCGGCGACGGGGGCTTTCGGCTCGGTGATCAGTTCGCCGATGCCGGGATAGCCTGCATCCACGGCCTTGATCTCGACGAGCGCCGCGCCCTTGTCGCCGGCATTGGCCATGCCGCGCATGGTGGCGATGGTGGAGACCGTGCCACGGCTGGTGAGGAAGGCCAGTTCCTGCGGCGTCGCCTCGCGGTGGATCAGCCCGAAGGCCGCGTCGCCGCCGAGGATGCGCCGGCCCTCGCGGGAGAGGCCCTCGGTCAGGCCGCGCGAGGCCGAGGCGACGGCGGCGATCGTCATCACACCGAGCGCGAGGCAGGCGATGAAGACGCCGAAGCCGCGAAAGCCGCCGCGCAGGTCGCGCCAGGCGAGGCGCAGCGCCAGCGCAGCCAGCGGGGCGCCGGCCGGAGAGGCGGGAAGCGGTTTGACGGTCCCGTGCATCTCAGAGCGCCGCCACATCCGCCGCGGCCGGGGCGGGGCCGGCGGCCTCGATTCGGCCGGCGCGCAGCCGCACCGTGCGGTCGCACAGGGCCGCCAGCGAGAGGTCGTGCGTGACGAGCACCAGCGTCGCGCCGCGCTCGCGCCGCAGGGCGAAGATCAGATCGACGATCGAGCGCCCGGTGCTCTCGTCGAGATTGCCGGTGGGCTCGTCGGCGACGAGGATGGCGGGGTCCGGCGCGACGGCCCGCGCGATGGCGACGCGCTGCTGCTCGCCGCCCGAGAGCTGGGCCGGGTAATGGTCCATGCGGTCGCCGAGGCCGACATTGCGCAGCTCGGCCTCGGCCCGGGCGAAGGCGTCGCCGACGCCGGCGAGCTCCAGCGGCAGGGCGACGTTCTCGCGGGCCGTCATGGTCGGGACGAGGTGGAAGGACTGGAAGACGATGCCGATATGGCGGCCGCGGAAGACGGCGAGACCGTCCTCGTCGAGGGCGCCGAGATCCTGGCCCGCAACCTTGACGAGGCCGCTGTCGGGCCGTTCCAGACCCGCCATCGTCATCAGCAGCGTCGACTTGCCGGAGCCGGAGGGGCCGACGAGCCCGGTGGCCTGCCCCGCCGCCAGCGACAAAGAAACGCCCTTGAGGATATGGACGCGGGCGGCCGCACGCCCCAAACTAAGCTCGACATCCCGCAATTCGATCGCCGGCTGATCCGTCGGCGGGACGCGCGTATCGCTCATCATCCAATGATCCTGACTTCGAAATCCACCAGCGGCCCTGCTCTCAGCCAAACGCGGCCCGAGCAGGGCAAGCCGTCATGTCGTGCCGCAGAGCCGCGATATGGGCGCGGTCTCGCCCTTGTCCAATCTCTCTGCGCCGCTTTTCTGCTCTGTCTCTCCCTGCTGCCGGTCGCGACCATGGCCCAGACGCCCCCTTCGAACCCCGGTTTCAAGCCGGCGCGGACGCTCAAACTCGTGGCTCTCGGCGACAGTCTGACCGCCGGCTACAATCTTCCGGCCAGCGCCGCCTTTCCGCCGGCGCTGGAGCAGGCGCTGCGGGCCAAGGGCCATGCTGTCGAGATCGTGAACGCCGGCGTCTCCGGCGACACCGTCCAGGGCGGGCTCGAGCGGCTCGACTGGTCGGTGCCTGATGGCACCGACGGCGTCATCCTCGAACTCGGCGCCAACGACGCGCTGCGCGGGCTCGACCCGGCGGTGACGCGCAGGGGTCTGGAGGCCATCATCGCCCGGCTGAAGGCGCGAGGCATCCCGGTGCTGCTCACGGGCATGTATGCTCCGCGCAATCTCGGCACGGAGTATGCAACGCGCTTCGACAGCATCTATCCCGAGCTTGCGAAGGCCCACGGGCTGGTGCTCTACCCCTTCTTCCTGGAGGGCATCGCGGGCGACCGCGTGCTCAACCAGCCCGATCTGCTCCACCCCACGGCCGAGGGCGTCCGCGTCATCGTCCGCAACATCCTGCCCACGGTCGAGCGCTTCCTCGCGACGCTGCCGGCCAAGTCCTGATCCGCGCGGGCGTTTACGCCCGCCCGACCGCCTTCCCCCATCTGCTCGACGCGCGTCCTTCGCCCGCCGCTTCCGGAGTTGCTTCGCCATGGAATATCGTCGTCTCGGCCGCACCGATCTCGAGGTCTCGGTGATCTGCCTGGGAACCATGACCTATGGCGAGCAGAACACCGAGGCCGAGGGCCATGCGCAGATGGACTACGCGCTCGACCAGGGCGTGAACTTCTTCGACACGGCCGAGCTCTACTCGATCCCGCCCAAGGCGGAGACGCAGGGCTCGACGGAGCGGATCCTCGGCAGCTGGTTCAAGGCGCGCGGCAACCGCGACAAGGTCATCCTCGCCTCGAAAGTCTGCGGTCGCGGCGCCAACACCTGGTTCCGCGACGACAAGAGCCCGACGCGTGTGACGCGCAAGCAGATCCGCGAGGCGGTCGAGAAAAGCCTGCAGCGGCTGCAGACGGACTATATCGACCTCTACCAGATCCATTTTCCCGAGCGGCCGATGCCCTGGGGCTCGAACCCGACGCGTTTCTCGAAGGCCGCCTTCGAGCGTCCTGCGGACGAGACGCCGATCGCCGAGCAGCTCGACGCCTTTGCGGAGATCGTGAAGGAGGGCAAGATCCGCCATCTCGGCCTCTCCAACGAGAGCGCCTGGGGCACGATGAGCTTCGTGCGCGACGCCGAAACGCGCGGCGGCCCGCGCGTGCAGTCGATCCAGAATTCCTACAACCTGCTCAACCGCACCTTCGAGACGGCGCTGGCCGAAATCGCCATCCGCGAGGATGTCGGGCTGCTCGCCTATTCGCCGCTCGGCCAGGGCTTCCTGACCGGCAAATATCTCGACGGCGCGCGGCCGGCCGGTGCGCGCACGACGCTGTTCGACCGCGGCCAGCGCTACCAGACTGCGGGCGCCGAGGATGCGATCAAGCGCTACATCGCGCTGGCGCGGGAGAACGGGCTCGACCCGGCGCAGATGGCTCTGGCCTTCGTGAACTCCCGCGCGTTCGTCACCGCCAACATCATCGGCGCGACCTCGATGGAGCAGCTCAAGACCGACATCGCCTCGATCGCGGTCACGCTGTCGCCGGAGGTCGAGGCCGGGATCGACGCGATCCACCAGCTTGTCGGCAATCCCTGCCCCTGATCCGGGCTCGATCGAGGCGCTGCCCTGTCGGGCAGCGCCTGCCCGGCATTTCGTCTCGCCAGAGTCACAAAAAACTGGCACTGATTCGGCATGCCGAGGCTGTTCACAGCGCTTGAGATTCCCGCCGAGGTCGCTTCGGCCCTGACGCCGCATCGGGGCGGGCTGGCCGGGGCGCGCTGGATCGATCCAGCCGACTACCACATCACCCTGCGTTTCCTGGGCGATGTCGACCGGCGCACCGCCAACGATGTCGATGCCTTCCTCGGCGACATCCAGTCCTATCCCTTCGAGGTCACACTGGACGCGCTGGGCACCTTCGGCGGGGACAAGCCGCGCGCGGTCTATGCGCGGGTCCAGCCGACGCCGCGGCTGACCGAGCTCCAGGCCGATCTCGAGCGGCTGATGCGGCGGCTGGGCCTGCCGGCGGAGGGCCGCAAATTCGTGCCGCATGTGACGCTGGCGCGGCTGCGCGACACCTCGCCGCTCGATGTGGCGCATTTCCTCAGCCTGCACCCGATCGTCCGGCCGATCAGCTTCACGGCGCGGCGGCTGGCCTTGATGTCGTCGCGCGATTCGGTCGGCGGCGGGCCCTATGTGCTGGAGGCGGCCTATCCGCTCGGCCCGTCCTATCCGAACCGGCCGATTCGGGCAGACCATCAGCGGAGATGACCATGCCCAAGCGACTCGGCCCCGATGCCCTGCAGGAGGCGCTGACGACGCTGACCGGGTGGAAACTCGTCGAGGGGCGCGAAGCCATGACCAAGCGCTATGTCTTCCGCGATTTCAGCGAGGCCTTCGGCTGGATGACGCGGGTCGCGCTGCTGGCCGAGGCGATGGGTCACCATCCCGAGTGGTTCAACGTCTACCGCACCGTGGAGGTGACGCTGGCAACGCATGATGCGGGCGGGCTGACGGAACTCGACGTCCGCCTCGCCCACGCCATGGATGCGCTGCGCCCGTAGTTTCAGGCGCTATTCACGCCAGCCGCAGGCCCGCAGGGCGGCCAGCATATGCGGCGGCGGCGGCGCCTCGACCCGGATCGGCGGCTTCTTGCGATAGAGCGGCACGGTGACGGAGCGGGCATGAAGCTGCAGGCCCGGCCCGCCCTCGCGCGGGGCATCGCCATAGATCTCGTCGCCCAGCATCGGCCAGCCCGATTCCGCGCAATGGACGCGCAGCTGGTGGGTGCGGCCGGTCAACGGCTCGAGCTCGAGCCAGGCGAGCGGGCCGGCCTCGCCCTGTCCGCGCCCCATCACCCGGTAGCGCGTCTGCGAAGGCAGGCCGTCGGGATCCACCTTCATCCACCAGCCGCGATCGGGTGCGCGCTTGGCCAGCGGCAGGTCGATCAACCCTGACTCGGCGGCCGGGCTGCCCTGCACGATCGCCCAGTAGCTCTTGGCGATTCCGCCGTCGCGGAACATCTGGTTGAGCTCGGCCATGGCGCGGGGATGGCGGCCGAGGATCAGGCAGCCCGACGTGTCCTTGTCGAGCCGGTGTGCGGCTTCGGGCCGGCGCGGCAGGCCGAAGCGCAGCGCGTCGAGATGGTCGGTCAGGACGGGGATGACCCGGCGCTTGGCCTGGGGCCCGCGATGCGAGGGCAGGCCGGCCGGCTTGTCGATGACCAGCATCATGGCGTCGCGGTAGAGCAGCGGAAAGGGCAGTGGCAGCTCGTCGCGCTGCGATCCGGAGGGGTGCGCGCCCGGGCTCGCTTGCGAAATTTCTGGTCGGTCGGGCGTGGTCATGGCATTGCGCTAGCGAAGGCCATCCTGTCGCGCAAGCACGAGCCGTGGCGCGGCAAGGCCACGGGAAGAATGATGAGCGAGAACGAACCGAAGAAGCGCGGCTTCTTTTCGAGACTGTTCGGCAGCGAGCCGGAACCGGCCGCTTTCCCCCCGACGCCGGATGCGGTGCCGCCGGAGGCTCCGCTGGCGGACGCCGCGATCGCGCCCGAGCTGCTGACCGGCGAGGCCGCGCCGCTGCCGATCGCGATGCCGGAGCCGGCTCCCGTACAGGCCGCGTCGGTCCCGAGCGCCCCGGTTCCCGTGCCCGAGCCCAAGCGGAGCTGGTGGCGGCGCCTGACGGAGGGGCTGTCGCGGACCTCCTCGGCGCTCACGACCGGCATCACCGACCTCTTCACCAAGCGCAAGCTCGATGCCGGTACGCTGGAAGACCTCGAGGACATCCTGATCCAGGCCGATCTCGGGCTGGCCACCGCCGCCCGCGTCGCCAAGGCCGTCGGCGATGGACGCTACGACCGGCAGATCGAGCCCTCCGAGGTCAAGGCCATCCTGGCGCGCGAGGTCGAGGCGATCCTGTCGCCGGTCGCCCAGCCGCTGGTGATCGACGCCACGAAAAAGCCGTTCGTGATCCTGATGGTCGGCGTCAACGGCTCCGGCAAGACGACGACGATTGGCAAGCTGGCCGCGAAATTCCGGGCCGAGGGCCGGTCGGTCATGCTAGCGGCAGGTGACACCTTCCGTGCGGCGGCGATCGAGCAGCTCAAGGTCTGGGGCGAGCGCACGGGGGCGGAGGTCGTCTCCGGCAATCAGGGGGCGGACGCCTCGGGGCTCGCCTTCGAGGCGCTGCAGAAGGCGAAAGCCGCAGGCACCGATGTGCTGCTGGTCGACACGGCCGGGCGGCTGCAGAACAAGACCGGGCTGATGGACGAACTCGCCAAGGTTGTCCGCGTTATCCGCAAGCTCGATCCGGAGGCACCGCATGCGGCGCTGCTGGTGCTCGACGCCACCGTCGGGCAGAACGCGCTCAGCCAGGTCGAGGCCTTCGGCGATACGGCCGGCGTCACCGGGCTGGTGATGACCAAGCTCGACGGCACGGCGCGCGGCGGCATCCTGGTGGCGCTGGCGGCGAAATTTGGCCTGCCCGTGCATTTCATCGGCGTCGGCGAGGGTGTCGAGGATCTGGAGCCGTTCTCGGCGCGCGATTTCGCGCGGGCGGTGTCCGGTTTGGACGAAGCGGCGTGACAGCCCGCGGCATGACGCCGCCGGCGCAGACAGGCAGGACGAGATGAGCGACAGCATGGCACAGCCCCCCGCGGCGAAGGGCAGGCCGATCAACCCTCTGCTCAAGCTGGCGCTGGAATTCGGGCCGCTCGCGATCTTCTTCTTCGCCAATTCCTATGGCGACCGGCTGTTCGGCGTCGCCTCCGACCGGCGCATCTTCGTCGCCACCGGCATCTTCATCGTCGCCTCGCTGGTGGCGCTGGCGGCGTCGCGCATCCTGATGGGCTATCTGCCGCGCATGGCGATCGTGAACGCGGTCGTGGTCACCGTCTTCGGCGGGCTGACCATCGCGCTGGACGACGCCTTCTTCATCAAGGTCAAGCCGACCATCGTGAACGCGCTGTTCGGCTGCGTGCTGCTGGGCGGGCTGTATTTCGGCCGCTCGCTTCTGGCGCTGGTGCTGGAATCGGTGATGCAGCTCGACGAGGAGGGCTGGCGCAAGCTGACCCTGCGCTGGGGGCTGTTCTTCTTCGTTCTGGCGGCGCTGAACGAGATCGTCTGGCGCACGCAGACCCAGGATTTCTGGGTCGCCTTCAAGGTCTGGGGCGTGATGCCGCTGACCATGGTCTTCGCGCTCGCCCAGACACCACTGATCCTGAAGCACGAGATCAAGGCGGCGAAGGCAGGCGAATAAGCGCCGCGGCGGGCAGCCTTGCCATATGGCTCTGAAGCTATCATCTCTAGCCAGATGGCGGAGGATGGGTGATGGCCCTGCTGGAGATCGACACCGCGGCGCGCGGCTTCGCGCCGGAACCCATCACCGATGGCGAAGCGGCCGCGATGTTTCGGGCCGCGGTCAACCTGTTCCGGCACTGGCGGCTGACGGACGAGCAGGCTGCCACGCTGCTCGACATGCCGCCCCGCAGCTATGGCCGCTGGAAGGCCGGGCAGATCGGCCGCATCTCGCGCGACGGCAAGGCCAGGCTCTCGAACCTGATGGGCATCCACAAGGCGCTGCGGATCATCTTCCGCGAGCCCCAGCGCGGCTATGACTGGATCCATGCTGCGAACACGGTCTTCGCCGGGCGCTCGGCGCTGCAGGTGATGCTCGGCGGCGAGCTCACCGACCTGATGCGGGTGCGGCGCTATCTCGACGACGAGCGGGGCGGCTGGTGATCGACCCCGGCGGCCTGCCGGTCGCGGCGGTCCACTGGCGCGGGGCGGTGCGGATCATCCGCAGTCTCTTCCCGCCGATCGACCTGTTCGAGGACATCGCCGACCCCGCCGACTGGCCGCTGCTGCTCTCGGCCGAGCAGAAGACCAATCCGCGCCTGATGGAAACGATCGGCCAGCTCGATCTCGTGCCGCCCGAGCGGCGGGTGGCGGGGCCGGGCGCGACCTGGCTGATGGCGCCCTTCACCCATGTCAGCACGGATCGTCCGAGCCGCTTCTCGGCGGGTGCCTTCGGAGTGCTTTATGCCGGGGAGAGCTTCGAGACGGCGCTGTTCGAGACGGTGCATCACCATGCCCGCTTCATGGCGGCGACGCGCCAGCCGCCGGGCTGGACCTCGCAGTTTCGAGAAATCCGGCTCGATATCGCCGCGCAATTGCATGATCTGCGGGGGCCGCAATCGGAGCTCGAGGCGGTCCTGAAGCCGGATGACTATGTCGCCAGCCAGGCGGTGGGGGCGGCGCTGCGGGCAGCCGGCTCGGATGGCGTGGTGTACCCCAGCGTCCGGCATGCGGGCGGGCAATGCGTCGGGTTGTTCTATCCGGATCGCGCCTCGCAACCGGTGCAGGGCCGCCATCTCGACTATCACTGGAACGGCGAGCGCGTGGATCTCTGCCGCGACCGCAGCGCCGGGACGGTCTATCGGATCGTCCCGGAGGATAGGGCGCGCGACGGCTAGCTTCCGGGCTCGCCGCCTATTTCGGGGCCATGCGTAGGGCGCCGTCGAGGCGGATCGCGCTGCCGTTGAGCATGTCGTTCTCGATGATGGTCTTCACCAGCGCGGCATATTCCGCCGGCTTGCCCAGCCGCGAGGGGTGCGGGACGGAGACAGCGAGCGAGGCGCGGGCCTCCTCGGGCAGGCCGTCGAACATCGGCGTCTCGAACAGGCCGGGCATGATCGTCATGACGCGGATGCCGGAGGCGGCGAGTTCGCGCGCGATCGGCAGGGTCATGCCGGCGACGCCCGCCTTCGAGGCGGCATAGGCGGCCTGGCCGATCTGGCCGTCCTCGGCCGCGATGGAGGCGGTGCAGATGAAGACGCCGCGCCCGCCATCGGCGGTGACCGGGTCGAGAGCCGCCAGCGCCGCAGCCGACTTGGCGAGCATCCGGAAGGTGCCGGTCAGGTTGATGGCGAGCGCCTTCTCGAACAGGGCCGTGTCATGCGCGACGAGTTCGCCGGTCTCGCGCTTCTTCGAGACGATGCGGCGCCCGGGCGCGATGCCGGCACAGTTCACCAGGATGCGCGCCACGCCCTGGGCCGCTCGCGCCTTGGCCAGCGCTTCGTCGACCGAGGCCTCGATGGTGACGTCGCAGGGGACGAAGAGGCCGCCGATCTCGGTGGCGACCTTGTCGCCCCGTTCGGCGTTGAGGTCGAACAGCGCGACGCGGGCGCCCTGGGCGGCCAGCATACGGGCCGTGGCCTCGCCGAGGCCCGAGGCCCCGCCGGTGACGATCGCGGCGACGGAGGAATCGATCTGCATGGCGTGTCCCGGGGTCTGATGCGACGCCTCCAGCGTTTAGCGGCGCTGGCTTCATCGTCCAAGGCGGTTTCTTGCACTGCCCGCTGGGCAGACCTCTTGCAGCGGGTTTCGGCGGGGCCACATCTTTCGACATGGCGGGGCCAGCCGTATCGCGGCAGGATGGCGTCCCGCAACGTGCCCTCAGGAGGGGCCAGATGAGCGACGGTTTCACCTCCCGCTTCACGGACGAGGAAATGGCGGCGATCCGCAAGAGCCTGCGCGACGAGGCCCGCTTCGGGGCCGAGTTCCTCGGCCGGCTGAAGCGCGTCG
Source organism: Bosea sp. RAC05 (assembly GCF_001713455.1). NCBI lineage: Bacteria > Pseudomonadati > Pseudomonadota > Alphaproteobacteria > Hyphomicrobiales > Alloboseaceae > Allobosea > Allobosea sp. RAC05. Next base: position 279,731 of record NZ_CP016464.1, on the reverse strand, counting down.
CCCGGCGCATTCCCTTCGCGGAGGACCTCCTGGCCGCCTGGTTCTGCGCCCGCGACCCGGCGACGCCGCGGCGTGTCCGGATGACGCTGCTCGCGGCGCTCGGCTATTTCGTGCTGCCGCTCGATGCGCTGCCCGACATCATGCCGCTGCTCGGCTTCACCGACGATGCGGCGGTGATCGCGGCGGCGCTGGCGGCGGTCGCGAGTTCGATCACGCCCGGCCACCGCGAGAAGGCGAAGCAGACGATGACGGAGCTCTGAGGCTGCGTCACAGCGTCAGGACGATCTTGCCCTGGGCCTTGCGGTCGCCGATGAGCGCATAGGCCTCCGTCCAGCGCTCGAGCGGGATCTCGGCATGGACATGGGCGCGGATCCGGCCCTCCGCGACCCAGCCCAGCAGCCGCTCCATATTGGCGCGCTGGGCGCTCGGCTCGCGCTTGACGAAATCGCCCCAGAAGACGCCGCGCAGGTCGCAGCCCTTCAGCAGCAGCAGGTTGAGCGGGATTTTCGGAATGCCGCCGCCTGCGAAGCCGACGACGAGATAGCGCCCCTCCCAGCCCATCGAGCGGAGAGCCGGCTCGGCGAGGTCGCCGCCGACCGTGTCGTAGAGCACGTCGACGCCGCGGCCCTCGGTGAGGCGGCGCAGCGCGGCGCGGATGTCCTCGCTGCCGTAGTCGATGCCCTCGCCGGCACCGTGCGCGTGGGCAAGGGCCAGCTTCTCCGGCGAGGAGGCGCAGGCGATCACGCGGGCCCCGAGCAGAGCGCCGATCTCGACCGCAGCCAGCCCCGCCCCGCCGGCCGCGCCGAGCACCGCCAGCGTCTCGCCCGGCTTCAGCCCCGCGCGCTGGATCAGCCCGTGCAGCGCGGTGCCATAGGTGACGAAGAGACCCGCCGCCTGCGCGTCGGAGAGCCCGTCCGGGATCGGGATCGCGCTTTCGGCGGGAACCACGACGCGCTCACGCGCGGCGCCATACCCGAGCCAGGCGGCGACGCGCTCGCCGATCCGCCAGCCGGAGACACCCTCGCCCAGCGCGACGACCATGCCGGCGCATTCCGCGCTCGGCGAGAACGGCAGCCCGGGCTTGGTCTGGTAGCGATTCTCGATGATCAGCGTGTCGAAGAAGTTGAGCGCGGCGGCCCTGACCGCGATCGCGATCTCGCCCGGGCCCGGCTGAGGTTCGGGGATGTCGCGGATGACCAGCGTTTCCGCCGGCCCGTGCGTCTCGCAGAGCAATGCCTTCATCGTTCTCCACCTCGGGTGGGGCTCGCGGCCCTCTCGCAGGATTGTGCCATGGGACAGGAGTGTTCGAAATGCGGATGCGGCCGGCGCCGCCATTCGCATTTTCGCCAGGATCGTGGCACTCTATCCGCCTGCCCCAGCCATCGCGCCCGTCAACGGGTGGTAAAGGCAGTGTTAAGATTTTTAATGATTGATGGCGGCCATGATCAGCTCGTTTCTCCGTTCCGGCGCTCCCGCCTCGCGCCGTGTCCTCCTCCTGCCGACGCTGCTCGCGGGCTGCCTCGGCGCCATGGTCCTCGCTTCGGCCGCACAGGCCCAGCAGCAGCAGCGCGGGCGCCCCGCGGCTGCCGCAGCGGCGCCAGCCGCCGCCGGCCAGGGCCAGGCGATGCTGCTTGAGACGGCCGGCAAGTGGCAGGCCTTCTCGTCGCAGCAGGGCCGTTCCAAGGTCTGCTACGCGCTGTCCAAGGCGGAAAGCCGCCTGCCGGCGAATCTCAAGGACGTCGAGGGCCTGCTCTTCGTGGCCACGCGCCCGGCCGAGGGCGTGCGCAACGAGATCAGCTTCGTGATGAATTTCGACCTCAAGGAAGATGTCGAGCATCAGGCCATCATCGGGTCGGAGCGCTATGCGCTCGTCGCCAAGGGCCAGAACATGTGGCTGAAGAACCCGGCCGAAGAGCCGCGCATGCTCGAATCGCTGCGCAAGGGCGCCGGGCTCGAGATCAAGGGCACGTCGAAGCGCGGCAACCCGACCGCCGACAAATACTCTCTCGCCGGCATGAGCCAGACGGTGAAGCGCGCCGAAGACGCCTGCAAATAGGCCGGCGATTTCTCTGGCGCGCGTTCTCGTGCTATGAGCGCGCCCCAATGCGGGACGCCACCGCCCGCCCCGAGCCAGAGTTCCGATGACCTTGACCGTCCTTGAACCCGCCGCCCCGGCGGCCGAACCCGTTTTGCAGCGGCCCTCGCTGGTCGGGCGCACGCGCGCCGGGCTGGCCGAGGCGCTGGCCGAGATCGGTATCCCCGAGAAGGAACGGCGCATGCGCGTCGGCCAGCTCTGGAACTGGATCTATCATTACGGCGTGCGCGATTTCGCGGAGATGACCACGATCGGCAAGGGCTTGCGCGGCGCGCTCGCCGAGCGCTTCACGCTCGATCTGCCGGAGGTCACCGCCGAGCAGATCTCGACCGACGGCACCCGCAAATGGCTGATCCGGATGGCGCCGACCGGCCCGCGCGACCGCGGCGCCGAGATCGAATGCGTCTACATCCCCGAGGTCGACCGCGGCACGCTCTGCGTCTCCAGCCAGGTCGGCTGCACGCTGACCTGCACCTTCTGCCACACCGGCACCCAGCGCCTCGTGCGCAACCTCACAACCGAGGAGATCGTGGCGCAGCTGATGGTGGCGCGCGACCGGCTCGGCGATTTCCCGAATCGGAGTGCGCCGGGCGGCGCCTTCGTGCCCAAGGATGGCGGGCGTTTCGTCTCCAACATCGTCTTCATGGGCATGGGCGAGCCGCTCTACAATTTCGACGGCGTGCGCGACGCCATCGACGTCATTTCCGACAATGAGGGGCTGTCCCTCGGGCGCCGGCGCATCACCGTCTCGACCTCGGGCGTCGTGCCCCAGATCGGCCCGCTCGGCGACGAGATGGGCACGATGCTGGCGATCTCGCTGCATGCGGTGCGCGACGATCTGCGTAACGAGCTGGTTCCGCTGAACAAGAAGTACCCGATCGCCGATCTGCTCGAGGCCTGCCGGACCTATCCCGGCGTCTCGAACGCGAAACGAATTACGTTTGAGTACGTCATGCTCAAGGGCGTCAACGACAGCGACGCCGAGGCGCGCGAGCTGGTGCGGCTGCTCAAGGGCATCCCCGCCAAGATCAACCTGATCCCGTTCAATCCCTGGCCCGGCACCAAATACGAATGCTCGGACTGGGACCGCATCGAGCGCTTCTCCGAAATCGTCTTCCGCGCCGGCTATGCCTCGCCGGTGCGCACGCCGCGCGGCCGCGACATCCTCGCCGCCTGCGGCCAGCTCAAGAGCGAGACCGAGAAGCTCTCCGCCCGGGCCCGGCTGATGCTGGACCAGGACGAGGCGCCCGCGGCGAACGCCGGCTGATCCGATGCTGCGCTGGCTCCTGCTGATTCCGTTCGCGCTGGTGATGGCGATGACGGCGGGCCTCGTCGCGATGATGCTCGCCAGCGTGGTCTCGCCGGGGCTCGCGCTGCTGATCGGCGGCGGCTTCGAGCGCCTGCTCGACGCGCTGTTCGGGCTGGCGGATATGGGCATCGATCCCGGGCCGACCGCCGAGGCCGCCTTCGTGCTGCTCGGCCGGCTGGGCTTTGCGATCATCGTCGCGCCGGTCGTGCTGGTCGCCGTCGCCTGCGAGCTGTTCTCGCTGCGCAGCGGCCTGATCCAGAGCGGGCTGACCGGTCTGCTCGCGGCGCTGCTGCCGCTCGGCATGCTCGGGCTGGCGCGTGCCCCGACGGGAGCCGAGGTGCAGGTGCTCGGCGGGCTCGTGCTGATCGGCGCCGCGACGGGCTTCGTCTATTGGCTGATCGCCGGGCGCAGTGCGGGCGGCGAGCGGCGCGAACCGGTCTGACCGGCAGGGTTGGACCCGGTCTGACCGGGTATGACCAGGGGCTACCGCTCCGCTAGCATGTTGTTTTTTCAGCGAGATCTTCCGGTCGGGCCGAAATTCAGCTTGGCTGCGCCCAGCATGACGCGCGGTTCAGGCAGCGCAGCCCCTCGCTAATCCCCGATCGCGACGCCCTCCCGGCGTCCATCCGCCCCGCCGACGAAGCCCTCCGGCGTCTTGACGATGGCCTGGATGCCCGAGGTCATGTCGATCAGGCGGACCTCATGTCCCTTGGCCTCCAGCGCCGCCTTCCAGCCCTCGGCTTCCGTGCTCTTTTCCAGTTCGGTCGGGCCGTTGCGGCTGCCGAAATTGCCGAGATCGACGGCGGCTTGCGGGTCCATCTTCCAGTCGAGCAGCGCGACCAGCGTCCTGGCGACATAGCCGATGATCTGGCTGCCGCCGGGCGAGCCGACCACGGCGTAGAGCCGGCCGAAGGCGTCGAAGACCAGCGTCGGCGCCATCGAGGAGCGCGGCCGCTTACCCGGCTCGACGCGGTTGGCGACCGGCTTGCCGTCTTCCTCCGGCACGAACGAGAAATCCGTCAGCTCATTGTTGAGCAGGAAGCCGCCCGCTGTCATCAGCCGCGCGCCGAAGCCATCCTCGATCGTCGTGGTCATCGAGACGGCGTTGCCCTGCGCATCGACGACCGAGATGTGGCTGGTGCCATTCTCGATGCCCTCCGAGGGGGCCAGCAGCTGCGCCCGCTTGTTGGGCGGCTCGCCGGCCTTGGCGCGGCCCATCGAGCGTTCGGGGCTGATCAGCCCGGCGCGCGAGCGGATATAGTCGCGGTCGATCAGCCCGGGCAGCGGGATACCGACGAAGGCGGGATCGGCGAGATAGAGGTTGCGGTCGGCGAAAGCGAGGCGCCCGGCCTCCGAAAACCAGTGCGCGGCATCCGCGCCGGCCTGCATGCGGGCGAGATCGCGCGTTTCCAGCATGCCGAGGATCTGTTGCACGGCGACGGCGCCCGAACTCGGCGGGCCCATGCCGCAGAGGCGCCAGACCCGGTAGGTGCCGCAGACGGGCTCGCGCTCCTCGACCCGGTAGGCGGACAGATCGGCTGCCGTCATGTCGCCGGGATTGGTCGTGTGGCCTGTCACGGTCGCGACGATGTCGCGCGCGATCTCGCCCTCGTAGAAGGCGCCCGCGCCGCGTTCGGCCAGCGCGCGCAGCGTCGCGGCGAAGGCCGGGTTGCGAAGGATCGTGCCGACCGCCTTCGCCTGGCCGTCGGCCTCGTAGAAATAGGCGGCGGCGCGGGCGTCCTTCGCCAGATTCTTTTCGCCGGACAAAAGCCCGTTCAGGCGCGGCGAGATCGCAAAGCCGTCTTCCGCCAGCTTGATCGCCGGAGCGAGCACCTTTGGCCAGGGCAGTTTCCCCCAGCGGCGATGCGCCTCCTCCAGCAGCTTGGGCGTGCCGGGAACCCCGACCGAACGCCCGCCGACGACCGCCTCGACGAAGCGCATCGGCTTGCCGTCTTTCCCGATGAAACGGTCGGGTTTCGCCGCGGCGGGCGCCGTCTCGCGCCCGTCGAGCGTGACCACCCGCCGGGCGGCTTCGTCCCAGTGGACGAGGAAAGCGCCGCCGCCGAGGCCGGAACTCTGCGGCTCGACCAGGTTCAGCACGAGCTGGACGGCGATGGCGGCGTCGACCGCGCTGCCGCCGTCGCGCAGGATGTCGCGCCCCGCGGCGGCGGCCAGCGGATTGGCGGCGGCCACCATGAAGCGCTGGGCGGTGGCGGTGGCCTTCGCGATCTTGCCCGTCGCCGCCTCGGGCGCCGGGGCGAGCGGCTGGGCCGTGGCCGGTGCCACCATCAGCAGGAGCAGGGCGCAGGTCAGGATGCGGGGGCGGTGGCCGGGAAACAGGGGCATGGGGCGATCATCCGCTGACGGGTGCTGCCGCCAGCCTAGCGCAACGGCGCGACCGCGCCATCTCCTCGCGCCGCTTGGAGTGGTGCCCTGCCGCGGCTAAGATCGCCCCACGTCTTTGTTTCCCGATCGTGCCAAGGGGGCCCGGCATGTCGCTTTCGTCCGTCTCATCTGTCCGCCGGCCCTTCGCCGTCGCTGCCATGGCCCTGCTCGGGCTGGTCCTGGCCGGCTGCGGCGTCAACAACGTGCCGACGCTGGAGGAAAAGGCCAAGGCGAGCTGGAGCGAGGTGCAGAACCAGTATCAGCGTCGCGCCGACCTGATTCCCAACCTCGTCGAGACGGTGAAGGGCTATGCGGCGCAGGAGCGCGAGGTTCTGACCGCCGTGGTCGAGGCCCGGGCCAAGGCGAGCCAGGTCAAGGTCGATGCCTCGACGATCACCGATCCCGCCAAGTTCAAGGAATATCAGGAGGCGCAGAACCAGCTCAGCGGCGCGCTGGGGCGGCTGCTGGTCACGGTCGAGCGCTATCCCGATCTGAAGTCGAACCAGAACTTCCTGGCGCTCCAGTCCCAGCTCGAAGGCACCGAGAACCGGGTCACCGTGGCGCGGCGCGACTACATCCAGGCGGTCCAGGCCTTCAACACGGAGATCCGCACCTTTCCGGGCGTGATCTGGGCGCGGCTGTTCTGGGGCGCCAAGGCGATGGAGACCTTTGCCGCGACGGCGGGAGCGGAGCGGCCGCCGGCCGTGAAGTTCTGAGGGCGCTCGACGGGGCCGGGCCATGCTGCTGACCCAGCCGTCATGCTCGGGCTCGACCCGAGCATCTCTTGGGAGAGATTCTCGGGTCTTCGCTTCGCTGCGCCCGAGAATGACGGCTGTGTGCCTCGCTCTGCTGACGGCCTTGTTCGGCTCGCTCGCGCTGGCCGCCGATCCGTCCTACCCCGCGCTCTCCGGCCGCATCGTCGATGGCTCGAACCTGATCGCGGCCGAGGCGCGCCAGCGGATCGAGACCAAGCTCAAGGCCCATGAGGACAAGACCTCCGACCAGATCGTCGTCGCGACGGTGCCCTCGCTGCAGGGGCTGAGCATCGAAGACTATGCCAACGGCCTGTTCCGGTTCTGGAAGCTCGGCCAGGCCAAGACCAACAACGGCGTCCTGCTGCTGGTCGCGCCGACCGAGCGCAAGGTCCGCATCGAGGTGGGCTATGGGCTGGAAGGGGCGCTCACCGACGCGCTCTCCAAGGTCATCATCACCACGGCGGTGGCACCGAAGTTCAAGGCGGGCGACTTCGCCGGCGGCATCGAGGGCGGCGTCGACGCGATCGTGACCATCCTCGCCGGCGATGCGGAAGAGTGGCAGCGGCGCGCGAGCGTGCGCAGCGACGAGACATCGTCGGTCGACATCATCGCGATGGTGGTCATGATGGCGCTGGTCCTGATCATCGTCGCCGCCTTCATCCGGGAGTTCGGCGGCACCGACGCGTCGCGCCGGCACCGCCTGCGCAACGGGCGCTGGGTGACGCTGCCGCAAAGCTCCGGCTGGAGCACGGGTTCGGGCGGAAGCTGGAGCTCGGGATCCGGTGGGGGCTCGGGTTCGAGCGGCGGCTTCTCCGGGGGCGGCGGATCATCGGGCGGCGGCGGGGCTTCGGGAGACTGGTGATGGACGAGCAGGACCGGGAGGCGATTGCCGAGGCCGTGCGCGAGGCCGAGGGCCAGACGGCGGGAGAGATCGTCGTCATGATCGACCGGGCGGCGGCGAGCTATCGCATGGTGCCGGTGGCGATGGCGCTGACGCTCTCGCTGCTGGTGCCCTGGCCGCTGCTTGCGATGACGGAAACGAGCGCGCCGCGGATCTTCCTGATCCAGCTCGTCTGCGCCGTGCTGCTGCTGGCGAGCCTGCTCTGGTATGGCCGCGGCGGGCGCTTCGTGCCCGGTTTCGTCAAGCGCCGGCGCGCCCATGACGTCGCGCTGCGCGAATTCACGGCGCGGGGCCTGAGCCGCACGCGGCAGCGGACGGGGGTGCTGCTCTACGTCGCGATCCAGGAGCGCTATGCCGAGATCATCGCCGACAGCGGCATCGACGGCCGGGTCGAGCAGGCGGTCTGGGACGGGATCGTCGAGTCGGTCGTGCTCGCGGGCCGCGAAGACCGGCTGCGCGAGGGGATCGTCACCGCGGTGCGCGCGATCGGCGCCGTCCTGGCGAACCATGCTCCGCGCTCGCCCGACGACGTCGACGAACTGCCGAACAATGTCGTGATCCTGTGAGTGCCGCTCAGCGCGGGCTGCGGGCCGCTGCGAGCACCGCGGACGGCATGACGCCGGATTTGCCCTGACGCTCGGCCTGGACGAGGACGACATAGCTGTCGACCTCGGCCCCCTGCGTGACGGCGATCGGCGCCGTGAGGGTCGCCTGCCGGCCATCCCAATCGCCGATGCGCGTCATGCCGCGCACGACATTGGCATAGGCCACGGTCTTGCCCTGGTTCTCGCCGCGGCCGATCGGCACGGTGACCATCTTTGTCGTGGTCGCAACCCAGACGCCGGCCGTCCGCTCCTGTGCGTCGCCGATCGGGGCGAGGGTCACCACGAGCTGCCCGCTGTCTTCCTTCACCCCGAGCTTCGCGACGAAGCCGCCGCCGGGGGGCTGCTTCGATGCCCGCTCGATCTCGCCGCGGTCGGACCCGACGACATGCGCCGCGCCGTTGATCACGGCCTGGGGGGTGTAGACCTGCCCGTCCCCGCGGGCCTTGGCGTAGTATTTCTGGCGCTTGGCGAAGCTGTCCTTGCCGAGCGTGTCCTTCCAGCCGAGATAGTCCCAGTAGGTCACCGGCAGGGTCAGGGTGATGATGTCCGGCTGCTTCGCCAGATCGACGAAGAGGGCGTCCGCCGGCGGGCAGGACGAGCAGCCCTGGCTGGTGAAGAGCTCGACCACGGCCCGGGGCTGGAGGTCCGGGGCCTGCGCGCGCGCGGTGGCGGCGCCCAGCACGAGCAGGGCGGCAGCGGCGGACAGGAGGGGCGCGGAACGTTTCATGGCTTGAACTCGGCGAGACCTTACATCTCAGGCGTTACCAAAGCGCCCCATTCGTCTCACTTCAAAATCACGTTGCCTTGAAAACAGGGGATGGTGCAACGGCCGGTGCCTCCGCGGCGGCGGCGGCCGAGATCATGTTCGGGCGCCAGCGGCGGTGCATCCAGAGCCATTGCTCGGGATGTTCGCGGACCCAGCCCTCGACCACGGCCGTCATCATCGCCATCGCGCCCTGCACGTCGATCTCGCCCTGCGCATCGCGGGGCAGGTCGAGCGCTGGCGTCAGCTGCAGCCGGAAGCGCTGGTTCGGCAGGCGGATGACGCGCACGCCGTGCACCGGGCATTCGAAGCGGCGCGCGAACTTGCCGAGAATCGGGTTGGTCAGGGCCGGGCGGCCCATGAAGGGCACGACGACGCCTCGGGTGAAGTGCTGGTCGATGAGCATGCCCAGATGACCGTCGCGCTCGAGCACGCCCTGCATGGCGAAGGCGGCGCCCTGTTTGGCGGCGGCGAGCCCGCCCATCGCGCCGGAGCGGATCTCGTGGACGACCGCGGCGATGGCGGGGTCGTTCGGCGCCCGGAAGACGGCGGTCGTGTCGAGATCATAGGCCTGGGCGCAGATCGCCGGCAGTTCCCAATTGGCGAGATGCGCCGAGAAGATCAGGCCGGGCTTCGCGTCGTCCTTCAGCGCGATGAAATGCTCGATGCCCTCGACTTCGACGCGGGAGGGCGCGTCGGGATGGAGGTAATCGTAGTCGAAGAGCGTCTTGAGATGGGCGTATTCGGCGGCGGTGCGGCCGAGATTCTCCCAGGCGCCGCGCGCGATCCGGCGCACCTCGGGCTCGGCCATGCCGGGAAAGGCGGCCCGGATATTGGCCAGCGCGACGCGGTTGACCGGAATCAGCGGGCTCGCCGTGCGCAGCAGCCAGCCGCCGAGGTCGCTCGAGCGCTCGGGGCCAAGCAGGCGCAGGGAGGCGAACAGGGCCCGGATCAGGCCGATCATCACCGCCGCGCCGGCGCGTGCGGCGATTGCTTTCAAGCGTCTCAAGATCGGCCCGGTCCCCACGCGCCCCTGTGGCCGCTGCGGCCGGGCTGGAGCCGCGACTTGCGGCAGGACGGCGGTTTCGTCAAGTTTTCAGCCGAAGCCGCCGGGTTGCGGCCCGTCGGCCCGCCGCGCCGTCAGAAGGTCACGACGACCTTGCCGAAGACCTGCCGGCCCTCGAGGCGCGCCAGTCCCTTCTCGAAATCCTCGAGCGGAAACACCGAATCGATCACCGGCTTCATGCCGGCCGCCATCTTGTCGAGCGACTGGCGGATGTTCTCGATGCGGCAGCCGAAGGAGCCGGTGATGCGGTACTGCTGCTGGAACAGCTGCATCAGGTTGATCGTGGCCGACGCCCCCGAGGTCGCACCGCAGGTGACGAGGCGGCCGCCGCGCTTGAGGCAGAGCAGCGAGCCGTTCCAGGTGTCGGCGCCGACATGCTCGAAGACGACGTCGACGCCTTTCCGCTTCGTCAGGCGGCGGACCTCGCCCTCGAAGCGCTCGGTCTTGTAGTTGACGACGTAGTCGGCGCCGAGCTCGGCGGCCTTGCGGCCCTTCTCGTCGTCGCCGACGGTCGTGTAGACGGTGCAGCCGATCGCCTTGGCCATCAGGATCGCGGCGGTGCCGATGCCGGAGCCGCCGGCATGCACCAGGACTGATTCACCGGGCTCGAGCTTGGCATTGTCGAACAGCATGTGCTGGACCGTGCCGAAGCCGATCGGCGCGCAGGCGGCGTCTTCGAAGGAGACGCCGGCCGGCGCCTTGACGACGAGCCTTGCCGCCTTGTTCAGGTATTCGCGGGCGAAGCCGTCGATATGGAAGCCCATGATCCCGGCGACGTTCTCGCAGAGATTGTCGCGGCCCTCGCGGCAGGCCTTGCAGTGGCCGCAGGTCTCGGCGCCATAGGCGGTAACGGTATCGCCAACGGCGAGCCCGGTGACGCCCTCGCCGACGCAGACGATCTCGCCCGAGGCCTCGACGCCGGCGGCCTGGGGCATCTTGCGCTTGGCGAAGGCCATGCCGCGGAAGCCCCAGACGTCGAGATAGTTCAGCGCGACGGCGCGGATGCGGATCTGGACCTCGCCGGCGGCGGGAGGCGGCGGCGGGTCGATCTCCTCGAGACGGAGGTCGCGGTCGCCGTGAAGTTGAAGTGAACGCATGGGAAGACGGGGTCTCTTTTTCAGTCGCTGCAGCGCGGCGCGGGGTGCCACCGGTCCATCACAGTTCAAGGCAATCTGTTGTTGTGACGGCGCGACAAGGGGTCTGATCAGCGGCTCAGGGACTGTTCGTCGCTGTGCCATGCGGAAAGGCGGTCTGCTCTGGGCTTTTGTGGTGAACCGCATCGACGTAATTTTCGATCGCGGTCGCAATAATCCATTCCGGCGAACGATCCGTTTGAGCAGCCAGTTCTTTTACGATGGCGGCGATCTGAGGCTCCAGCTCGATTGTTATGTCCATAGCACGACTCCTCATGTCGCCATTCCGAGCAGAGCGAAGCCATCACTTCGCGGCCGGAGGCGACTAGATTGCGCCGTAGACACGCTCCCCGCAACGACGGATGCGGGTCATCTCAGCGGTGGACGCCGAGCTGCGCGGTCACGCCGCCGTCGATCGGGATGACCGTGCCGGTGATGTAGGCGGCGGGTTCGCTCATCAGGAAGGCGGCAAGGCCACCGACCTCGTCTGGCCTAGCGAAGCGCCCCGCCGGGATCTGCGCCTGCATCTTGTCGCGATAGGCGGCATAGGGCGCCATCATGTCGGTGTCGACGAAGCCCGGCGCGATGACGTTGACGGTGACGCCGCGCTTGCCGGTCTCGACCGCGAGCGTCTTCGCATAGGAGATCAGCGCGCCCTTGGAGGCGGCGTAAGCCGCGTTGCCGGGGTTGCCGCGCAGCGCCGCGACCGAGCCGATGGCGACGATGCGCCCGGAGCGGGCACGGATCATGGACCGCATCAGACTCTTGGCGAGGCGGGTGAAGGCCCAGAAATTGACCTGCATGGCCGCTTCCGCCTTGTCCTGCGCCATCATCGCGGCGAGCGAATCATAGGGCTGGCCGGCATTGTGGACGAGGCCGAAATAGCTCTCGCCCTCGCGCTCCTCGCAGAAGGCGTCGAGCGCCGCCTTGTCGGAGAGGTCGAGCGGCAGGGCCTGGATGGCGCGGCCGGGATGCGCGGCGGCGATCTCGGCGGCGAGCGCCAGCGCCTGCTCGCCCGAGGCGCGATAGGTGAAGTCGACATTGTGGCCGGCCGCGGCCAGCGCCCGGACGATGGCCGCGCCGACGCCCTTGGCGCCGCCGGTGACGAGAATTTTGGTCATGAGCGGGTGGGCTCCGCGGTCAGGACGAGGCTGGTGTTCTGCCCGCCGAAGCCGAAGGAGTTCGACAGCACCGTCCGCACCCGGGCGTCGCGGGCGACGTTGGGCACCACATCGAGCGCGATCGCGGGATCGGGCGTGACATAGTTGATCGTCGGCGGGATGCGACCATGCGCGATGGTGAGGAAGGAGATCACCGCCTCGACTGCGCCGGCCGCCGTCAGCGTGTGGCCGATCATCGACTTGTTGGACGACATCGGCAGGCGCGCCATGCGCTCGCCGAAGACGGCAGCGCAGCTCATCGCCTCCATCTTGTCGTTCTCCGGCGTCGAGGTGCCGTGGGCGTTGATGTAGTCGACGTCGTCGGGGCTCAGGCCGGCATCGGCCAGCGCATCCTGCATGGCGAGGATGGCGGGCTTGCCGTCCGGGCTAGAGCGGGTGCGGTGGAAGCCGTCGCCGCGCTCGCCGCAGCCGGCGACGATGCCGAGGATGGTCGCCCCGCGCGCCAGGGCGTGGTCGTAGTCCTCCAGCACCAGCGCGCCCGCGCCTTCGCCCATGACGAAGCCGTCGCGGTTCTTGGAGAAGGGTTTGGCGGCGGCTTCGGGCGGGTCGTTCTGGGTCGAGAGCGCCGAGAGCAGCGAGAAGCGGATCAGCGCCTCGGCATGGATCGAGCCGTCGGTGCCGATGCAGAGCGCGGCCTGCGTTTCGCCGCGGCGGATCGCCTCGACACCCATCTGGATCGCGGTGGCGCCCGAGGAGCAGGCGGTCGAGAGCGAGATCGGCGAGCCTTTTGTCCCGAAAGCATCGGCGACATGGTCGGCGACGGTGCCGAACAGGAACATCTCGTGCATCGCCTTGAAGCGCAGCGAGGCGGCGGCGCTGAGCAGGCCGCGATAGTCGACGTCGCCCTCCAGCGTCGCGGCGAGCTCCTGCTTCTGCGGCCACTCCATCTCGACGGGAGGCACCGCCATGAAGAGCTCACCCGGGAAGTCGCCCGGCCGGCCGATGCCGCTCTGGCCGACAGCCTCCTCGGCCGCCAGCATGGCGAGCTTTTCGGAGAGCTGCGGAGCGGAGAAGGGGCCGTCGAAGAGGAAATCGACCGTTCCGCCGATCGTGGTGCGCAGCCCCTGCGTCGGGAAGCGCTCGATGGCATGGATGCCCGAGCGGCCGGCGGTGAGCGCGTCCCAGTTCGCGTCCTTGCCCTGGCCGAGCGAGGTGACAATGCCCAGCCCGGTGACGGCGACGACGGGTCGGCCCTTGGAATCGCGGTGGGCGGTGGCTGGGGTCTTGGCAGAGGCGGGCTTGGCGCTCATCGGACGCTCCTCACAGGGCCACCAGGCGGGCGGCGCCTTCGCCGCGCCAATGGCCGGCGCCGGTGACGACGGCCTCGCGCGCCTGGCCCTTCGACAGGGCGGCGGCGGCGAGCGCGACCGAGACGGGGAAGGCGGCCTCGACCGCGTGGCCGAGCAGATCACCGGCCGCGACGCGGCGCGCCTGCGGCAGGGTCGCCAGCGCAGCCGCCTCCTCGGCGGTGATGCCGGCGACGCCGGTGGCGGCCGAGACGGCGAGCGCGCCGGGGGCGATGGGGCCGAGATCGGCGAGCAGGCCGCGCAGCGCCGCCTCGACCGCGCCGGGCTGGCGCTTCGAGCGGGTCGCGACGACGGCGTCGAGCCGGGCCAGGACGGTGGCGCCGCGGGCGGCCGCGCGCTCGGCCGATTCCAGCACGAGGAAGGCCGAGGCGCTGCCCGTGATCAGGCCCGGTGCGGCCTGCCGCTCGAAGACGGGGGCGAAATCGCCCTTGCGCAGATAGCCGCCGAGCTCGAACAGCAGCAGCATGTCCTGCCGCTCGGCATTGTAGGAACCGCCGACCAGCATGATTTCGGCCTGGCCCGCGGCGATGCGGGCATGGGCGGTGCGGACCGCGTCGACCCCGGCCTGCTCCTCGCCCATGAAGGTGCGCGAGGCACCGGTGATGCCGTGGACGATGCCGATATTGCCGGCGAGCAGGTTGGAGAGCTGGGCCAGGAACAGCGTCGGGCGCAGGTCGCCCATCAGCCGCTCGTTGAGGAAGGCGCCGGGCGCGTTGGCGCCACGCAGACCGGTGAGGATGGCGCTGTCGACGGCATGGTCGCGCTCGCCGCCGCCGGCGGCGACGATAACCTGGAGCACCGCCTTGGCCGCGGCATCGTCCTTCAGCCCCGCGCCGTCGAGCGCGAGGCCGGCGGCATAGACGCCGAGGCGCTGCCAGGGCTCCATCTGGCGCTGGTCGGACTTCTTGGGGATCTGCCGGTCGAGTTCGAGGGCTTTCAGCGGATGAACCGGATAGGGCGCGAAGCTCGTCGCGTCGACGACGGGCGCGGCCATGGCCGCCAGCGCGTCCGCATGGGTGTCGATGCCCTCGCCCAGGCTGGAGGCGAGGCCGATGCCGGTGATGACGACGCCGTGCTTCATGATCGGGCCTGTTCCGGAACGAGGCCGATGGCGGCCAGGCGTGCCTCCATCAGGCTGCGCATGTCGGCGGGGAAGGGCATCAGGCGGAAGCGCAGTTCCGCATCGCAGATCGGCTTGCCGTCGATGGCGATGCGCGCCTTGGTCGCGGCATAGCCCGAGCCCTCGATGACGAGTTCGGCGGCGATGTCGAGCACGGCGTCCGGCTCGACGAAGGTGCGAAAGCGGGCCTTGTCGACGGTCATCAGGAAGGGCATCTGCGTCAGCCCGTTGAGGGCGAGCAGCAGATAGCCCGACGCCTGCGCCATCGTCTCGGTCAGGAGCACGCCGGGCACGAGCGGATGGCCGGGAAAATGGCCCTCGAAGACGGGGCTGGCATCGGCTGCCGGCACGGTCGAGCGCGTCGTGATCCGCTTCTCGCCCGGCTCGAAGGCGACGACGCGGTCGATCATGTCGAAGTATTCGAGGCGCATGCGCTTCCGATCGTCGGTCTCGGGGCGTCGAAGCCGGCCCCGACGCGGCTCTGCTCTAAACGCTGATCCGGCGCGGCTCAAGCCGGCGCCCTCGCCAAAGCAGGACGGCCCCCATCCCGGGGTGTCGCGGACATCGCGTCCGCGCCCCGGGTGAGGGCCGTGATCACAGCGGTGATGGAGCTCAGGCCGCCTTGGCGGCGACGAGGTCGTCGATGCGCTTGCAGAGGTTTTCGAGCACGAAATACTGCTCGGCGGGCGCCTTGCCCTCGTTGACTTCCTGCGTCCACTGCTCGAGCGGGAGCTTGATGCCAAAGGCCTTGTCGATCGCGAAGGCGATGTCGAGGAAGGCCAGCGAGTCGATGCCGAGATCGTCGATGGCGTGGCTTTCGGGCGCGATCTTCTCGCGCGGAATGTCGCAGGTCTCCGAAATGATTCCGGCGACCGTCTCGAACGTGGCGGACATGCGGGTGCTCCCGTCGTGATGATGGAGGCGGACGACATCCGGGCGCGGACGATCGTCCTGCGCCTGCCCCAAGCCCCCCGCCAAGGATGACTGTGACGCCCCCTTACACCGCGGGGGGTAAGAGGACAACTCCGACGAGTCCGAAGCCGGGATCGCCTCACGGGCGTGGGGTCAGCGGATTGTACGCAGAAATTGTGTGATTGACCTTGCGTTAACCATCCGGTGCGACCCTGTGCTGCTTTCGAGCCAAATGGGGGGATAGGCCGTGGTTTCGCTGAAAACGCGCTTTGCCTTGCTATGCCTGTTTCTGGCCGTCATCACGAGCGCTGTGGCGGGCATCGGGATCCACTCCTCGTCGCGCATGGGCTCGGCCATCGACGACCTCGCCAATTCCGCGACCGCCATCCGCAACCACACCATCGGCGACATGCTGCATGACGGTTTGCGCGCCGATGTCTATGCGGCGCTGATCCGCTCGGACGCCGGGCAGGACGGTGCCGAGACCATCGCCGAGACGCGCACCCACGCCCAGGAGTTCTCCGAACGGATCGCCGCCACAAAGGCGATCGTGAGTTCGCCCCAGACGCTCGCGCGGCTGCAGGCGCTGGACGAGCCCCTGAAGAACTACATCGCCCAGGCGGTGACGCTGGTCGAACTCGCCTTCAGGGACCGCAAGGCGGCGCTCGCGGGCATGGCCCTGTTCGACGAGCGCTTTGAGGCGCTCGAAACCTCGATGAAGGAGGCGGGCGATGCGCTGGAGGCGGAGGCGCTGGCGGCGCAGACCGGCGCGGGCAGCGCCCGCCAGCTCGCCGCCGGCGTTGCGATCGCGGGACTGATCATCGCGCTGCTGACGGCCATGGGTCTCTATGCCGCGGTGCTGCGCAGCATCATCAGGCCGATCGCGGAGATCGTCGCGACGATGCGGCAGCGCGGTTCGGACGCGATGGCGGCCGTGATCCCCCATCGCGACCGGCGCGACGAGATCGGCGAGATGGCCCGCACCATCGGCTCCTATCAGGACGTACTGGCCGGGCGTGCGGCCGAGGAGCGGCTGCGGCGCGACGAGGACCTGCGGGCCTCGCAGCGCCAGGCCGAGGCCTTCGCCGAAACCGCACAGCAGATCAGGCGGGCGGTCGATGCGGCGGTCCATGGCGATTTCAGCCAGCGCGTCGACCCCGGGGCGCAGCAGGGCGAGATGACGGCACTGGTGACCGGGATCAACCAGATCAATGTCGCGATCGACGGCGCGACGACGACCTTCGCGGATATCCTGGAAGCCATCGCCGAGGGCGACCTGACCCGCAGCGTCAGCGCCGACTATTCGGGCAAGCTCGGCTCGGTGAGCGCATCGATCAACGGGATGGTCGAGAAGCTCGCCATGACGGTGAGCGTGATCAAGCAGACGGCGCGCGAGGTCGCGGCGGCCGCCGAAGAGATCAAGGCGGGGGCGGAGAACCTGTCGACCCGCACGGAAGAGCAGGCCTCGTCGCTGGAAGAGACCGCGGCCACCACCGAGCAACTCGCGGCCTCGGTGAAGGCCTCGGCCAATGCCTCGCGCCAGGCGGTCGATCTCGCCGAGAACGCAACGCGGGTCGCCCGCAATGGCGGGGCGATCGTGACCGACGCGATCGGCGCGATGAACCGCATCGAGCAGGCCAGCGGCAAGATCACCGACATCACCTCGGTCATCGACGGCATTGCCTTCCAGACCAATCTGCTGGCGCTGAACGCGGCGGTCGAGGCTGCGAGGGCGGGCGATGCCGGCAAGGGCTTCGCGGTCGTGGCTTCCGAGGTCCGGGCGCTGGCGCAGCAATCCGCGGATGCGGCCAAGAGCATCTCCGGCCTGATCAGCGACACCACGCAGGAGGTGGCTGCCGGGGTCAAGCTCGTGCGGAGCGCGGGCGAGGTGCTGGGCGAGATCGTCGAGGCGACCCAGAAGGTGGCCGGCACGGTGACGGAGGTCGCCGCCGCCTCGGGCGAACAGTCGAACGGCATCGACGAGATGAGCCAGACCGTCGCGCGGATGGACGAGATGACGCAGCAGAACGCGGCGCTGGCCGAGGAAAGCGCGGCTTCCGCCGTCCTGCTCGGACGCAAGATCGCGGAACTCGATGCGCTGGTGGCCGCGTTCCGCACCGCGGGCGTCGCCCGGGCCGCGGTCCGTCCGGCGGCTGCCGTGCCGCTGCGCCTGGCGGGTTGACGGGCGGCCCGCCCGCTTCGACCCCTCTCAAGCGAAAAGGGCTGCGGCATCGTGCGATGCCGCAGCCCTCGATTGTTTCGACCAGTCCGCGCGTGCGGACTATGGCTGCGCTCAGGCGGCGAGGCCGCGCAGCACGTAGTGCAGGATGCCGGCGTTCTTGAAGTAGTCGATCTCGTCCAGCGTATCGATGCGGCAGAGGATCGGCACCTTCTTGACCGAACCGTCGGCCGAGGTGATCTCGGCCTCCAGCATCTGGCGCGGCTTGACCGTGGCCAGACCCTTGATCGAGACGGTCTCGTCGCCCTTCAGGTCGAGCGAGGCCCAGCTCGTGCCCTCCTGAAGGGTGAAGGGGACGACACCCATGCCGACCAGGTTCGAGCGGTGGATGCGCTCGAAGCTCTGCGCGATCACGGCCTTGACGCCGAGCAGGTTGGTGCCCTTCGCCGCCCAGTCGCGCGACGAGCCGTTGCCGTATTCGACGCCGGCGAAGACGACCAGCGGCACCTTCTCCTGCTGATAGCGCATCGCCGCGTCGTAGATCGGCAGCTCTTCCTTGCTCGGATAGTGGATGGTGTAGCCACCCTCGCGCCCGTTGGGGCCCATCATGTGGTTGCGGATGCGGATGTTGGCGAAGGTGCCGCGCATCATCACCTCGTGATTGCCGCGGCGCGTGCCGTACTGGTTGAAGTCGGCCACGGCGACGCCATGCTCGGTGAGATAGGCGCCGGCGGGCGAGGCGGCCTTGATCGAACCGGCCGGCGAGATGTGGTCGGTGGTGATCTTGTCGCCGAAGAGGCCGAGGATGCGGGCGCCCTTGATGTCGGTGACCGGCGTCGGCGTCTTGCTGATGCCCTGGAAGTAGGGCGGGTTCTGGACGTAGGTCGAGGCGTCCTCCCAGGCGTAGGTCTGGCTTTCCGGGGTCTTCACCGCCTGCCAGTGCGCATCGCCCTTGAAGACGTCGGCATATTTCGCCTCGAAGATGGCGCGCGTGACGTTCTTGGCGATGAAGTCCTGGATCTCCTTGTTGGAGGGCCAGATGTCCTTGAGGAACACCGGCTTGCCGTCGGAGCCGGTGCCGAGCGGCTCGGTCGTCAGGTCCATCTGGACCGAACCGGCCAGCGCATAGGCGACGACCAGCGGCGGCGAGGCGAGGTAGTTCGCCTGCACGTCGGGCGAGACGCGGCCCTCGAAGTTGCGGTTGCCGGAGATGACGGCGCCCGCGATCAGGCCCTGATCGTTGATGGCCTTCGAGATCGGCGCCGGCAGCGGGCCGGAATTGCCGATGCAGGTGGTGCAGCCGAAGCCGACCAGGTTGAAGCCGAGCTTGTCGAGATCGGCCTGCAGGCCGGCCTTGGCGAGGTATTCGGCGACGACCTGCGAGCCGGGCGCCAGCGAGGTCTTGACCCAGGGCTTGACGGTCAGGCCCTTGGCGACCGCGTTGCGGGCGAGCAGGCCCGCCGCCATCAGCACGGACGGGTTCGAGGTGTTGGTGCAGGAGGTGATGGCGGCGATGACGACGTCGCCATGGCCGAGATCGAAGGACTGGCCCTCGACCGGCACGCGGCGCGAAATCTCGCCGCCCTTCTTGTACTCGGTGTCCATCGCCGCCTTGAAGCCCTTGGCGACGCCGTTCAGGTCGATGCGGCCCTCGGGGCGCTTGGGGCCGGCCATCGAGGGCTGGACGGTCGAGAGATCGAGTTCGAGCGTGTCGGTGAAGACCGGATCGGCGGTCTCGATCGTCGCGAACAAACCTTGCGCCTTGCTGTAGGCCTCGACCAGCGCGATCCGGTCGGTCTTGCGGCCGGTCGTGGTGAGGTATTCGAGCGTCTCGGCATCGACCGGGAAGAAGCCGCAGGTGGCGCCGTATTCCGGGCCCATGTTTGCGATGGTGGCGCGGTCGGCCAGCGTCAGGTTGTAGAGGCCCGGGCCGAAGAACTCGACGAACTTGCCGACGACGCCCTTCTTGCGCAGCATCTGCGTGACGGTCAGCACGAGGTCGGTGGCGGTGATGCCTTCCTTGAGCGAGCCGGTCAGCTTGAAGCCGATTACCTCGGGCAGCAGCATCGACTGCGGCTGGCCGAGCATCGCGGCCTCGGCCTCGATGCCGCCGACGCCCCAGCCGAGCACGGCCAGGCCATTGACCATGGTGGTGTGCGAATCAGTGCCGACGACGGTGTCGGGATAGGCGACCTCGACCTCGGCGCCGTCGATGGTCTCCTTGCGGGTCCAGACCGTCTGGGCGAGGTATTCGAGATTGACCTGGTGGCAGATGCCGGTGCCGGGCGGGACGACGCGGAAATTGTCGAAGGCGCCCTGGCCCCATTTCAGGAAGCGGTAGCGCTCGCCATTGCGCTCATATTCAAGCTCGACGTTCTGGGAGAGCGCCTTGGGCGTGCCGAACTCGTCGACGATGACCGAATGGTCGATGACGAGATCGACCGGCACGAGCGGGTTGATCTTGGCCGGGTCGCCGCCGAGCGCGACGACGCCGTCACGCATGGCGGCGAGGTCGACCACGGCGGGGACGCCGGTGAAGTCCTGCATCAGCACGCGGGCGGGACGGAAGCCGATCTCCTTGCCGGCGGTGCCCCTGTCGGTCAGCCAGGCGACGAAGCCCTCGATGTCGGCCTTGAAGACCGAGCGGCCATCCTCGAAGCGCAGCAGGTTCTCCAGCAGCACCTTCATCGAGAAGGGCAGCTTCGAGATGCCCGGCAGGCCGTTCTGTTCGGCCAGCGGCAGGGAGTAGTAGACATAGGTCTTGTCGCCGACGGTGAGCGTCTGGCGGCATTTGAAGGAATCGAGCGAAGCCATGCGGGCTGATCCTGATCAAGGGGTTGCGGTCGCGAACCGGCGGACACCCTTGCGGGATCGCCAGATCGAAGGCCTATTGCGCATGTCGCGCGCGCCGCCCCGGGAGTGCCCGAGCCCCGCGCCGGATCGGCGTGCGGCGTAGCCACGGGCTCTATAGAGCAATTCCAAGAAGCCCGCTACATGAACGAAGCGCGTTCTTGCGCAATCCTGACGCTCCGGAAGATGCTCCTGTCTTGACGCGCCCGCCCTATCCCACCCTCGTCCTCGACGTCGACCGGCTGGCCTGCCGCCGCGGCGGTCGCCTGATCTTTTCTGATCTCGGCTTCCGGCTCGGCAATGGCGAGGCGATCGCGCTGACGGGGCGCAACGGGGCCGGCAAGTCGAGCCTGCTCGCCATGCTGTGCGGGCGGCTGCGGCCGGATGCGGGCACGATCAAGATCGTGGGGGCCGAGGAGGTCGCGCCGGTCGAGGTCAGCCATGTCGTCGGCCATCGCGATGGGCTGAAGACGGCGCTGACGGCGCAGGAGAACCTGGTCTTCGCGCAGGCGCTGCTGGGGGAGGCGTTCCTCTCGCCGGCCGAGGCGCTGGCCGCGGTCGGCCTGCCCCATGTCGCGGCGCTGCCGGTCGGCTATCTCTCGGCCGGACAGCGCCGCCGCGTCGCGCTCGCCCGGCTCCTCGTCGCACGGCGGCCGATCTGGCTGCTCGACGAGCCGATGTCGGCGCTCGATGCCGCGGCCCAGTCCATGCTGAGCGGTCTGATGCGGGATCATCTGGCGCAGGGCGGGGCGATCCTGGCCGCGACGCATGGTCCGCTCGGGCTGGACGGCGTGCGCGATGTAAGGATCGGGCCGTGACCCGCGCCTTCCTCGCCATCCTGAAGCGCGATCTTGCGCTCGCCTCGCGGGCCGGTGGCGGCGGCGAACTCGCGCTCGTCTTCTTCCTGACCATCGTCGTGCTCGTGCCCTTCGCGCTCGGGCCCGATCTCAACCTGCTCTCGCGAATCGGCCCCGCCATCCTGTGGCTGGGCGCGCTTCTGTCGATGCTGATCGGGCTCGACCGGCTGTTCCAGGGCGACGAGGAGGATGGCTCGCTCGACCTGATCCGCGCGTCCGTGCTGCCGCTGGAACTCGCCGTGCTGGCCAAGGGCTTGGCGCATTGGCTGACGACGGGCCTGCCGCTGGCGCTGGCGGCGCCGCTGCTCGGGCTCCTCGTGGCGCTGCCGGGCGAGGCGATGCTGCCGGTGGCTGCGACGCTGCTCGTCGGCACGCCGGCGCTCAGCTTCATCGGCGCCGGCGCTGCGGCGCTGACGGCGGGCCTGCGGCGCGGCGGGCTGATCCTGCCCGTGCTGGTGGCGCCGCTGACGGTGCCGGTGCTGATCTTCGGCGTTTCGGCGTCGAATGCCGCGCTGGGCGGGACGATTCCCTTCCGCACGCCGTTCCTGATCCTGTGCGCGCTGTCGCTGGCGGCGATCGTCGTCGGGACACTGGCGGCCGCGGCGGCGCTGCGGCAGGCGGAGTAGCGTCTCAGCGAGCCGCGATTCGACCGGAGCCGTGGTGCCGGCCGCCGAGCTGGACGGCGCAGCCATACTGGCTGGCGAGGCGGGCCACGCTGGCGGCGACCGTGCCGATCTCGAGACCCAGCCCGCCATGGCGGCCGAGAATCTCCCTCGCGGTCGCGTCGACGTCGAGCACGCGCGATTCGCCGGCCTTGGCGCGAACCATGGTCTCGACGTCACGCTGGATCGCGTCCGGCAGATGCCGCGTCATGACCATTCCTTTTCGGATTCGCCAGACCCTACCAAGCAAACCGGGAGTGGACAACCGCAAGCGACGATATATCAATCGTCTCAATCTCTTAGCATTTGAATGAAGGTGTATCGGCATCGGCGCGGGTTCCGCCTGCCGTGGGGCTGGAGGCGAGATGGCGGGGCGAGACCCGGCGCAACCGTCCCACCGCGGCGGCCACCGGCCGGGTGCGAAAGGGGGCGGACGTCCCGATGTCGCATGGCCGGCTAGCGGATTGCTGCGGCTGGCCTGCCTTGATAATGCTGCGTCGGCCGCTTTGGGGGCAGCCTCCGAGCATGATGCGATGACATGGCTGGCCTGATCGATCTCGCAAATCCGACGCGCTTCATGCGCCTCTCCGCCGTGCTGCTGCCCTGGTCGACGGGCGTGGCCGGTGTTTTGCTGACCGTGGGCTTCTATCTCGCCTGGTTCGTGGCGCCGGCCGACTATCAGCAGGGCGAGACCATCCGCATCATGTTCGTGCATGTGCCGGCCGCCTGGCTCGCCATGATGTTCTACACGATGATGACGCTCTCGGCGCTCGGCACGCTGGTCTGGCGGCACCCGCTCGCCGATGTCGCGCAGAAGGCCGCAGCTCCGATCGGCGCCGCCTTCGCCCTGATCTGCCTGCTCACCGGCGCCTTCTGGGGCAAGCCGATGTGGGGGACCTACTGGGTCTGGGATGCGCGGCTGACCTCGATGCTGGTTCTGCTCCTGATCTATCTCGGCATCATGGCGCTGTGGCGCACGCTGGACGAGCCGTCCCAGGCCGGGCGTGCGGTGGCGATCCTGACGCTGGTCGGCTTCGTCAACGTGCCGATCATCAAGTTCTCGGTCGACTGGTGGAACACGCTGCACCAGCCGGCCTCGGTGCTGCGGCTGGACGGGCCGACGATCCATCCCTCGATGCTCTGGCCGCTGCTGATCCTGGCGCTTGGCTTCACCCTGATGGCGATCACGCTGCATCTGGTGGCGATGCGCGCCGAGATCATGCGGCGGCGCGTGCGGACGCTGACGATCCTGGAAGCGGAGCGGCTCGACCGTCTGGCGGCGGGGAGCGCGCCGGCATGAGGACCGATCGGTCATGAGCGGGCTCGGGCCGCATGCCGGCTTCATCCTAGCGTCCTACGCTGCCGTCGCAGTCGTGCTGGGCGGGCTCGTGGCGTCCGTCCTGCTCGATCACAGGGCCCAGAAGCGGGCGCTGGCCGAGCTCGAGCAACGTGGCGCCGGCCGTCGCGCGGAACGGGAATCGCCATGAGCCAGCTCGAGAACCAAGCCGAGAGCCAGCTCGAGGGCCAGGCGGAGGCGGCGCCGCGCCGCCGCTCGCCGCTGCTGTTCCTGCTGCCGCTGGTCCTGTTCGGCGCGCTGGCGGTCGTCTTCCTCGTCGGGCTCTTCGCCGGCGACGCCAGCAAGGTGCCCTCCGCGCTGATCGGGAAGCCGGCGCCGCCCGTCACTCTCACCGCGCTGGAGGGGCTGCAGCGCGACGGGCGTCCGGTTCCCGCCTTCGGCATGGCCGATCTCACGGCCGGCCGCGCGACCATCGTCAACGTCTTCGCGAGCTGGTGCGCGCCCTGCCGGGTCGAGCATCCCTTCCTGGTGGCGCTCGCCGATTCGCCGCAGGTCAAGGCGGGGCGCGTCGCCGTGGTCGGCATCAACTACAAGGACGAGGCGGAGAATGCGCGCCGGTTCCTCGGCGCGCTCGGCAATCCCTATTCCGCGGTCGGCGTCGATCGGTCGGGCCGCGCCGCGATCGAATGGGGCGTCTATGGCGTTCCGGAAACCTTCGTGATCGGGCCCGACGGGCGCATTCTCGAAAAGCATGTCGGCCCGCTCGACGCCGCGAGCGCCGGCCGGCTGCTGGCGCGGGCGGTGGCGGGCAAGTGATACCGATCGCTTCGCCGAAGCCTTGACCGTGACGCGTCATTCCGGACGCAGCGAAGCGGAGATCCGGAGTCCATCATCGAGCGTCGGCGCCCTTCGATGGATCCCGGGGCAAGCCCGGGATGACGGGGATGGTTCCGAGGGGAGTGACGGCTTCAGGCCGCCTTCTTGCCGCCCATCAGGCTTTCGAACATCCCGCGACCATCGGTGCCGCCGGTCAGCGAATCGATCAGGTTCTCGGGGTGCGGCATCAGGCCGAGCACGTTGAAGCCGGGCGAATAGATGCCGGCGATGTTGTTGAGCGAGCCGTTGGGATTGGCCTGCGCCGTGACCTGCCCCTGCGCGTCGGCATAGCGGAAGGCGACGAGGCCTTCGCCCTCGAGCCGCGCCAGCGTCTCCGGGTCGGCGACGTAGTTGCCCTCGCCATGGGCGATGCAGACATCGATGACCTGGCCCCGCGCATAGGCGGAGGTATAGGGCGTGTCGGCGCGCTCGACCGTGAGGTGCTGGCGCCTGCAGACGAATTTGAGATCGGCGTTGCGCATCAGGATGCCCGGCAGGAGCCCTGCCTCGCAGGCGATCTGGAAGCCGTTGCAGATGCCCAGCACATAGCCGCCGCGGGCGGCGTGCGCCCGGGTCGCGTCCATGACGTTGGCGCGGCCGGCGATGGCGCCGGTGCGCAGATAGTCGCCATAGGAGAAGCCGCCGGGCAGTACGACGAGGTCGGTTCCCGCTGGCAGTTCGGTGTCGGCGTGCCAGACATGGGCGACGCTGGCGCCGGCCTGCTTCAGCGCCTTGGCGACGTCGCCGTCACGGTTGGAGCCGGGGAAGGTGATGACGGCGGCTTTCATCGGATTAGGCCCCGATCTCGACGCGGTAGTTCTCGATCACGGTGTTGGCGAGCAGCTTCTCGCAGGCGGTCTTGAGCGCGGCTTCCGCCGCGGCCTTGTCGGAGCCCGACAGCTCGATGTCGAAGACCTTGCCCTGGCGGACCGAGCCGACACCCTCGATGCCGAGGGACTTCAGCGCGCCCTCGATCGCCTTGCCCTGCGGATCGAGCACGCCGGTCTTGAGGGTGACGGTGACGCGGGCTTTCATGGCGATCTCCAGAGGGGCGTTCTGCGGCTGCCTTAACGGCGAATCGAACCGGGCTCAACCGGAATGGCCGGTTTCACGTGAATCAGCGGCTGCGCCATGCGGCCACCGCATCGCGGCGGGCGCTCTCGGCCTCCGCGGAGACGGCGATGGCGAGCACGAGCTGGTCGCCCTCGCGCGCATGCAGGATCGCGGTCGCGGCGCTCTTGCTGCCAAGATCCTTGGTGTTCGTGTCGCTGGCGCCCGTGTCGCGCGCGCGGATCTCGACGAGGAGGCCACTCGCGCCCTCGGCCTCGAAGCGGCTGACGCGGGTCGTGCTCTTGGGCCGCGCATCCGCCTTGCCGGTAGTGGGCTTCGGCGCGGCCGGCTTTCGCGCGGGATCGGATGGCGGCTTCGAGAACAGGCGGGCGAGGCGCTCCGGATCGGCCTTCAGGGCCTGCTCCATCTTGTCCGCCTCGCGGCCGGAGAAGGCGATGACCGAGGCGAAGCCCTGCCGCGCGCAGCTCTCGCGTGGGCAGACCACCATGGTGCGCGCCTCGATGCCGTCGTTCAGCACCCAGCCGCCGATCGGGAGCGGCTGCCAGCCCTGGGCGGCGGGCAGCTCGGCGATCCCTGCGCCGAAATCGCCGGCGCAGCCGGACAGCAGCAGCGCGGCGGTGAGCGGGCCCATGACGCGAAAACGGGAGCGCAGGCGCTCCCGTTTCAGGATCTGGCGCGGCGGCGAGCCGGCGTCCATGGCAGCCGTCGACGGGCTTACTGGACGAGGCGGGGGCCGGCCGGGCCGGCCTTCTCGTTCTCGCCGAGGATGCCGAGGCGGCGGGCGACTTCGGTGTAGGCCTCGATGAGGCCACCCATGTCGCGGCGGAACCGGTCCTTGTCGAGCTTGTCCTTGGACTTGATGTCCCAGAGACGGCAGGAATCGGGGCTGATCTCGTCGGCGACGACGATGCGCATCATCTCGCCCTCCCAGAGCCGGCCGCATTCCATCTTGAAGTCGACGAGACGGATGCCGGCGCCGAGGAAGAGGCCGGAGAGGAAGTCGTTGACGCGGATGGCGAGCGCCATGATGTCGTCGATCTCCTGGGGCGTCGCCCAGCCGAAGGCGGTGATGTGCTCTTCCG
The DNA here is from genome assembly GCF_001713455.1 of Bosea sp. RAC05. Taxonomy (NCBI): domain Bacteria; kingdom Pseudomonadati; phylum Pseudomonadota; class Alphaproteobacteria; order Hyphomicrobiales; family Alloboseaceae; genus Allobosea; species Allobosea sp. RAC05. Next base: position 253,325 of record NZ_CP016464.1, on the reverse strand, counting down.
AGACCATCGGATCGCCCAGCGCATCGTTCTTGTAATAGAACTCGATGATCGAGCGCGGCAGCTGCGTGCCCTCCTCGAGCCCCAGCCGGGTCGAGAGCGAGCCGGCGGCGACATTGCGCACGACGACCTCGAGCGGAATGATCTCGACCTCGCGGATCAGCTGCTCGCGCATGTTCAGCCGGCGGATGAAATGCGTGGGAACGCCGATGTCGTTCAGGTTGGAGAAGATGTGCTCGCAGATGCGGTTGTTGAGCACGCCCTTGCCGTCGATGACTTCGTGCTTCTTGGCGTTGAAGGCGGTGGCGTCATCCTTGAAGTGCTGGATCAGCGTTCCGGGCTCGGGTCCCTCATAGAGGACCTTCGCCTTGCCTTCGTAGATGCGACGGCGGCGATTCATTGGGATATACCGTGGCTTGAGGAAATCCAAAGGTCGGCCTTTCTCTGGACGCGGGTCGCCCCGCGGCGGGATCTGGGCCCCTGGTCAGCCGGTCCAGCTCGAATCCGGGCTGATTCCGACCAGGTTGGAATCAGCGTAGACCGCGCTGCCGGCCGGCTCAATGTGCGGGCCGCCCAGCAGGGCCGCCCGTGCGCCCGCTATATGGCGCTTCTGCACCGCAAACGCAACAAACCGCTCCGCGCCGCCGGTTTTCCGCGCCACCGGCCGGCGCTCGCAGCGGAGCATCCGCATTCGGACTGGTCTGTTCCCGCGCGACATCCTATATGGCGGCGGCGTGTCTCCCAGAGCCGTTCCAGCCCTGCCCGCAAAGGACTTTACCGCATGACGACCTTCGATCAGCGCAAGGATGCCTTCGAGAACAAGTTCGCCCATGACGAGGAGCTGCGCTTCAAGGCCACCGCGCGGCGCAACAAGCTGCTCGGGCTGTGGGCGGCCGAGAAGCTTGGCAAGGCCGGCGCCGATGCCGACGCCTATGCGAAGGCCGTGGTCGTGGCCGATTTCGAGGAAGCCGGCGACGACGACGTGCTGCGCAAGGTCCGCGGCGATTTCGCGGCGGGCGGCGTGTCGGTCGGCGACGACGAGATCCGCCGCGTGATGGGCGAGCTCTTGATCCGGGCGGCCGAGGAGATCCAGGCGGGCCGCTGAGCGGTCCGTCCGGTCCGAGGCGCCCCGAGAGCGTCGAGCCCGCGCAAACGCAGGGCGTGATTGAAGCGGGCGCATGGGCGCCCGTTTGCATTTGGGGCGCGGGCCGGTCCAACGTGGCGCACCCGCCGGCCGAGCCAAGAGCGGGGCCCGCAACGGATGAAACGCGCCATGGCCACACAGACTGTCCTGTCCTCCCTCGCCGATCGCCTCGCCCGGGGGGACAGCCTCGTTTCCGCCTGGTGCGGGCTTCAGGACCCCGCGATCGCGGGCGTGCTCGCCAAGGAAGGCTTCGACGCCGTCACCCTCGACATGCAGCACGGGCCGATCACGCTGGGCGAGGTCATCCGGGCCGTGCCGCTGATCAACGCCGCCGGCAAGCCGGCGCTGGCGCGCATTCCCGTCGGCGAGTTCCAGAACGTGTCGCGGCTGTTCGATGCCGGCGCGTCGGGCGTCATCGCGCCGATGATCAACACCATGGCGGATGCCCGCGCGTTTGCCGCCTATGCCAAGTATCCGCCGATGGGCGAGCGGAGCTGGGGCAGCTATGGCGGGCTGGGGGCCTCGGGGCTCGACCAGAACGGCTATCTGCGCGAGGCCAACCGCTTCTCGCTGACCTTCGCGATGATCGAGACGCGCGAGGCCATGGCGATCCTCGACGACATCCTGGCGCTGGACGGGATCGATGCCGTCTTCGTCGGTCCCTCCGACCTCTCGATCGCGCTCTCCGGCGGCAAGGAGGTCAATCCGCTCTCGGCCGAGGTCGACGAGGCGATCCGCCACATCGTGGCGCGGGCATCGTCGGTCGGGAAGCCGGTTGCGATCTACGCGCAGTCGGCCGAGCGGGCGAAGGCCTTCCTGGCGATGGGTGCGAAGCTGGTGACGGTGATGAGCGACACCGCCTTCCTGCGCGGCGCGGCCCAGACCGCGCTGACCCAGCTCGGGCGCTGAAGGCCGTCCGTCAGGCGTTCACGCCCTCGCGGGATTTGAGCACGGCGTATTCGGCCCAGAGCAGCCGGGCGGCGACGCCCCGCCAGGGGCGCCAGGGTTCAGCCAGCGCCTCGAGCGCAGCCGCAACCGGCCGCGCCGGCAGGCCGAAGGCGACCCGGGCCGCCTCCTGGATCGCCAGATCGCCCGGCGCGAAGCCGTCGCGATGACCGAGGCAGAACAAGAGATAGATGTCGGCCGTCCAGGGGCCTATCCCCGGGACGGCCGTGAGATGACGGTGGACCTCCTCGGCCGTCGCGTCCTCCAGCCGGTCGAAGCGCAGTCGGCCCTCGGCGATGGCCGCGGCGACGGCGCGCATCGCGCGCTGCTTCGGGCGCGTCAGGCCCGACAACCGCATCGCCTCGTCGTCGGCTGCGAGGATGCGGTCAGGGGTCAGGGGTGACAGCACCGACTCGACGCGCGCCCAGACGGCCCGCGCGCTGGCGACGGAGAGCTGCTGCGAGACGATGATCGCCGCCAGCCCCGGAAAGCCGCCCTCCCGCCGTCGCAGCGGCGGGATGCCTGTGCGCGCGACGATGGGATACCAGCGGGGGTCGAGCGCGCAGAGCGCCGCCATGCCCTCTTCGAGATCGGCTGTCGTGGTGATGAGGTTTGTCATGGCGTCCCGATCTGCCAGATGCCGCCACCCGCAGGCGTCAGCAGCATCGCCACCTGGCCTTTCCCACCCTCGAGCCTGCCCCCGCTTGGCGGCCCCTCCCGGTGATTCTAGACAGGACGCATGCCGCCGTCGCCTCCCACCTCTGAACCGCCGGTCCTGCGCTTCGCGCCGAGCCCGAACGGGCGGCTGCATCTCGGGCACGCGCTGTCGGCGCTGACGAATGAGCGCCTGGCCCGGGCGATGGGCGGGCGCCTGCTGCTGCGCATCGAGGACATCGACCGCGCGCGCTGCACGCCCACCTTCGAGCAGGGGCTGCGCGACGATCTGGATTGGCTGGGCGTCCCCTTCGCAGGCGAGGTCCGGCGGCAGTCCGAGCATTTCGGCGATTATCGCGTCGCGCTCGAGGGGCTGCGCCGGCACGGCCTGGTCTATCCCTGCTTCTGCTCGCGGCAGGAGGTGCGCGCCGCCGCATCCGCCCGGGCCCAGGAGACGGGCGAAGCCTGGCCGGTCGATCCGGACGGCGCGCCGCTCTATCCGGGATGCTGCCGCGGCCTCGATTCGGGGCAGGCGGAGGGCCGGATCGCCTCGGGCGCGCCGCATCTGCTGCGGCTCGACCTCGAACGCGCGCTGGCGGCCGTCGGGGAGGACCTCGACTATGGCGTCTTCGACGCTTCGGGCGGCGTCACGCGCGTCGTCGTGCAGCCGCGGCGCTGGGGCGACGTCGTGCTGGCGCGCAAGGACGTCCCGACGAGCTATCACCTGTCCGTCGTCGTCGACGATGCGCTGCAGGGCGTGACGCATGTGGTGCGCGGGCGCGATCTCGAGGCCGCCACCGACATCCATGTCCTGCTGCAGCGGCTGCTCGGCCTGCCGACTCCGCTCTATCATTTCCATGACCTGCTGGCGGATGCGGAGGGGCGCAAGCTCGCCAAGAGCCGGGGATCGCGGAGCCTGGCCGATCTCAGGGCCGAGGGTGTCACCGCGGCGCAGATCCGGCACGATCTCGGCTTCGGTTGAGCGGCGTCAGCCGACACCCAGCCAGGTCAGCCAGGCGGCGGTGGTGAACAGCGAGATCAGCGTCGAGAGCGTGATCGCGCTGGAGGCGTCGGCGACGCCCTGGCGATAGCGCTCCGCGAAGAGATAGGCGTTGATGCCACAGGGGCAGGCGGCGAACAGCACCGCCACGCCCGACCAGTGCGGCGGCATGTCGAAGACCTTCGTCGCCAGCACATAGACGATCAGCGGATGCAGGCCGAGCTTGAGCGCGCTCAGCGCCACCGGCAGCCCGAGCCCGGACTCCAGCCCGTAGCGGCGCATGCTGATGCCGAGGCTGATCAGCGCGCAGGGGACGGCTGCCGCCGCGATCAGATCGATCAGCGTCCAGAACGGGGCGGGCAGCTGCCCGACGACGGGGCGCGCCAGCATGCCCAGGATGATGCCGATGATGATCGGGTGGGTGAAGAGCCGCCGGATCATCATCGCGGGCGAGGCCGAGCGACCTTCCGCCAGCAGCGTCGCGACCGTCATCGTGACGGGCAGGTGGATCGCCAGCAGCAGGCCGAGCGGCACGGCGCCGGCGTCGCCATAGGCCTTCAGGATCATCGGGACGCCGACGAAGACCGTGTTGGACTGGGCGGCGGCGAAGCCGGAGACGACGAGCTCCGGCCCCTTGCGGGCGAAGACGCGGCTCGCGATCAGCATGGCCAGTGCCCAGACGATGGCGAGGCCGGTGAAATAGGCGATCCAGTAGCCCCAGGGCTGGGTCTGCGGAACGTCGGCTGTGGCCAGGGTGCGGAAGAGCAGGCAGGGCACGGCCAGAACGAAGACGAAATCGGAGAGGCCTTCGCCGGTGGTCTCGCGCAGGAGCTTCGTCCAGCGCGCCAGATAGCCGAGCGCGATCAGGCCGAAGACGGGCAGGACGACGAGCAGGGCGGCGAGCATGGTGCGGCACCGGCGCAGGAGGAGGACCGTCCCTGCGCGTGTCCGCTCGGCCGGCGCAAGTCAAGCGTCGTGAGCGGGTCGAGACGAGGCGAAGACGCCTGTCATGCGTTCAACGCAGTTGCGCGACCGCCCCGCCGGCGCGTTCGATCAGGACCTGAATCTCGTCGCGCTGGCGCTTGTATTCGGCCAGCGCCGGGCCCTGGAGCTCGCGGCCGCGCGGCACGCGGATCTTCATCGGGTTGACGAAGCTGCCATTGACCAGGACCTCGTAATGCAGATGAGGCCCGGTCGAGAGGCCGGTCGAGCCGAGATAGCCGATGACCTGGCCCTGGCGCACCTTGACGCCGGGCGCGATGCCCTTGGCGAAGGCCGACTGGTGCGAATAGGTCGTGACATAGCCGTTGGCGTGCTGGATCTCGATGCGGCGGCCATAGCCGGAATCCCATTCCGCCTTGATCACGGTGCCGTTGCCGGCGGCGAGGATCGGCGTGCCGATGCGGTTGGCCCAGTCGACGCCGGTATGCATCTTCGAATAGCGCATGATCGGGTGGTAGCGCATGCCGAAGCCCGAGCGCATCTCGCCATCGGCGATCGGCTTGCGCAGCAGGAACTTCTTCAGCGACTTCCCCTCCTCGTCGAAATAATCGATGAGGCCGTCCTCCGGCGCCTGGAAGCGGAAGACCCGGCGCGTCTCGCCGCCGATGGTCAGCGAGGCCGACAGGATCTCGGCGCGCTCGCCTTCGTCCTCCTCGGTGAAGATGACCTCGAGATTGTCGCCGCCGCGCACGCGCTGCTGGAAATCGAGATCATAGGAGAAGATGCGGACGAGCTCGTCGATCAGCGGCCGCGGCAGGTCATGCCGCATCCCGGTCTCGTAGATGCTCTCATAGAGACGCGCGCCGCCGCTTTCCTCGTCATCCCCGTCCTCGTCGTCCTCGGACCGGCGCTGCGGCCGCTGCGGACTGGCGAGCTCCTGCCGCGGCAGGTTGACGAGGACGAAGAGGCCGCGGTCGTTGACCGCCACCGTGCCATCCGGCTGGCCATTGGTCATGAGCGACACGCGCACGATCTGGCGCGGGTCGCCCGGGTTGAGGCCCGGCGCATAGAGAGCCTGCAGAACCTGGCCGTCCGGCAGCGGGGCGGTGCGGACGCGGCCGGCGAAGGCGGTCATCATGGCGC